>SHUI01000141.1 GCA_009697455.1 Bryobacterales bacterium | reverse complement strand
GGGAAAATAATTGTCGTTGATGGGAAAAAGTAGTCGACGCCAGACAGACGGGAGCGCGCTCGCCCTGGATTTCAAGCATGGATTTACCGGCAACGGCCGGGAGAATAAGGTTTCGATGTTCGATCCCTCGACCCTACAGGTCATCAGGAGGATCGACGGCCCCAGCGAACCGTGAAGCCGGGTTCGTTTGCCGTGTTCGTAATAAGCATTCCTTGACGGGTGGATCGCCGGAAAGGCGGCAATTTCTACTTTCCGTTTCCGTCTTCCATGTCCTGAAGACTTATCGGGGCCAAGCCTAGGCCAAGCCCTCGTTTAGGCCTGCGCGTGGTCTTCCCCGGCCTGGTTCCCCGCATGCACATGGCTGGGTTCCCGGAGCTTACCGTAGATTTGATCCAAGTGATAGCGCACGGCCGTTTCCGATAACGAAAGCTCGCGCGCAATCTGCCGGTTCGGTTTTCCCATCGAAACCAGCCGCAGGATCTCTTTCTCGCGGTTCGTCAGCCGGGCCGGCGGGCGCTTTCCACCCGGATCGGACAATCGCTGCCCGCTCAACGAGACGAACAACTCTTCCGCCGTCGCGGTCGTCCTAAGATGGCCCGATACGCCGCGTGCGAGAATTTTCCGGCTCAGATGATACAAGCTTGTGTCGAGCAACACAAGGATGCGCAGTTCTGGGAAGTTGCGCCTCAGGATGGTCAGGTAAGGCAACGATTCCGCGGTCCCGACGTCGTACAGAAGCGCCGTTGCTCGCACAACCGGCAATTGGTCAAAAAGTGTCGCCTCATCCACGCAGCCTCCGCAGAAGACGAGGTCTGTCTGGCGCGCGAACACCGCCTCCAGGCCCTTCAGGAGGATCGATTCGCGAACGCAGGCGTAGACACGATTTATCACTGGTTTACCACTGTAAGGCAGGGATGGTTACCGAGTCAATGAATGTTAACGAATTCCGGTTATAGGACTAAGGGGCGAACCTCGCTTTTACTTCGGCTTGGCTGCGAGAAGCCGATCGAGTTCCCGGGACAGCCCGTCACCTTCGAATATGTCTTTTGTGAGCAAATTGTACGGAAAATCGTTACGAATAATCCCCTGGGCGTCGACGAGAAAGACGTGGGGCAGATTAATTGTCGGGTTCTTGGGCGAGGCCTTGAGGAACGCCGCCGAGACTTGACCGCAGTCGAAGAGGATCGGAACACGGTTACCATGACGTGCCATGTACTGGCTGACCGTCGTCTGATTGTCCGGCGGATTCGTGATCGCAATCGCGGCGACCCGGTCACCGTACTTCGACAGAACCTTCTTCAGGACGCCCGAAAAGACCTCGCAATGGGGACAGGTGGTCTGCATGAATTCGACGATCAGAATCTTGCCCCGGTAGTCCTGCCCGTCGTGGAACTTGAGTTCGATGTCCGGCAGGGCGAAGCCGGGGGCTCGGCCGCCGGATAATTCACCTGAGGCACAGAGACAGGACGCGCTGAGAGCAATAGCAAGGAAGAGCTTCATTCTTGTACGGTAGCATGGCAGCCGGGCCGGACTAACGCCATGCCTCGCGAGGCACGGAACAACACGCGGAAACGCCAATGCCGCCCTACTTGTGCGCCCTGTCGACGGCGCCTCTTCGTGAACTGAATCTGCCAAATCCCCCTCTCCACCGTCCAGATCCACGCCTCCGTGTCCGGCTCCCGTGGGGGGAATAGCCAAGGAAGGTACACGGCATGCATCGGAAGGAGTACACTGGTAGGCGAAAAATGGTCCAGCTACTTCAGACCGCGCCCAGCCGCACGCTAGCGGTCTCCGCGTTTCTACTACTGCATATCGCGAGTGCTCGCGCCGCGACGCACGCTGGTCTGGCCGTTATCCAACAGCGCTGTTCCGGATGTCACTCGGGCGCGTCGAAGAAGTCGGGCCTCGATGTCACAACGCGTCAACACTTGCTGCGCGGGGGAGATCGCGGACCCGCGATCACGCCGGGTTCCGGAAAAGAGAGCCTGCTCTTTAAGGTGACCGCGCGCACGGTCGAGCCGCATATGCCTTTTGGAATGGCCTCACTGCCGCCCGCCGAGGTATCGGCGATTGTGGCCTGGATCGACGAAGGCGCGCCGTTCGAACAGGCGGCTGCGCTCGTGGAGAATCGTGCGCCTCACATCCGGCACTGGGCATTCGAACCGGTGAGGCGCCCGGCCGTACCGGCCCCCGGCGGCAATCCGGTCGATGCGTTTCTCGCAGCCAGTTACGTAAGCAAAGGTCTGAAGCCGGTTCCAGAAGCGGACCGCCGGACTCTGGCGCGCCGCCTTTATCTGGATCTTGCGGGTGTACCGCCATCGCCCGTGCAGATGAGAGAGTTCCTCGATGATCCGTCTCCAAACGC
Source organism: Bryobacterales bacterium (assembly GCA_009697455.1). Lineage (GTDB taxonomy): Bacteria > Acidobacteriota > Terriglobia > Bryobacterales > Bryobacteraceae > SYKU01. Next base: position 9,845 of record SHUI01000141.1, on the reverse strand, counting down.
CTACGAGAAACTGGTGGACAAGTTGCTCGCCGATCCGCGCTACGGTGAGCGGTGGGGCCGCCACTGGATGGATGTCTGGCGGTATAGCGATTGGTACGGATGGCGCAAAGGCAACGACGTGCGTAACAGCGCGAAGTTCGTCTGGCGGTGGCGCGATTGGATCGTCGAATCGCTCAACCAGGACAAAGGCTACGACCGGATGATCCTGGAGATGCTCGCCGGCGATGAGATTGCTCCCGGCGATCCGAACGTGTTGCGAGCCACCGGCTACCTGGCGCGGAGCTTCACCAAATACGACCGCCACGGCTGGATGCAGAATGCGGCCGATCACACCGCCATGGGCTTTCTCGGGCTCACTTTGAAGTGCGCCCGCTGCCACGACCACAAGTACGATCCGATTCGTCAGCAGGAATATTACCAATTTCGCGCGTTCTTCGAGCCGTATCAGATTCGAACCGATCGAGTGCCAGGCCAGGTGGACACGGACAAGGATGGCCTTACGCGCGTCTACGATCAAGACCCGGGCGCAACTACACAGTTGCTGATCCGCGGCGACATTCAGTCGCCCGATCCGGATACCAGGATTGAGCCGGCAACGCCAGCCGCGCTCGGGGGTGTCCGATTGGATATCAAACCGGTTCCCTTGACAATCGAGAACTACTATCCGGATTCCCGTCCCTTCGTGCACGCAGACCTCATCGCCAAAGCGCGTGCCGATATTGCGGTGGCGCGTGAGGCGGTGACCAAGGCAAAGGATGACCGCGAGCGCTTGATCGCCGAAAAAGCGCTGGCCGCGGCCGTCGCCTACCTGCCCGCACTCGAAGCGCGAATCGCCGCCGACAAAGCCCAATACAGCCGCCCGCCTGATCCCAAAGCCGAGGAACTGGCTGCCGCTGCGCGCAAGGCGGAGCGCGAGGCTGGTATTCTCAAAGCCGCCGAGAACCTGTTTCGGGCGCAGACGGAAATGAACGCCGCGCTAGCTGCCCAGCCAGCCGATGAGAAGCGTGCCGGAGCCGCGCAAAAACAGTTGCAGGCGGCCCTGGATGCGCTCAAGCAGGCTCCCGAAGGGCAACACACGCCGGTGGGTAAGGCGTACCCGGAAACGAGCAGCGGCCGCCGCCTTGCGCTCGCCAAATGGATCGCCGATGGCGCCAATCCACTTACGGCCCGGGTGGTGGTGAACCACATGTGGCTCCGTCATTTCGGGGAAGGGATCGTGACCACGCCGGCCGATTTCGGAGTCAGCGGCAAGCCACCATCACATCCGGAATTGCTCGACTGGCTGGCCTCGGAGTTCGTGAGCCGTGGCTGGAGCATGAAACATCTGCACCGCCTTCTGCTCACGAGCAAAGCCTATCGGATGCGCTCCTCGGCGGAACAGGGAGGCGGCAATGAGAAGACCGACCCCGGGAATCGATACTTGTGGCGCATGAATCTCAGGCGCATGGAGGCGGAGGCCGTGCGCGACAGCATTCTTGCCGTGTCCGGGACGCTCGATCCTTCAATGGGAGGACCCGAGGAGGACGGCACCAAGGCCTTGCAGTCTCGGCGTCGCAGCATCTACCTGGAGCACACGCCCGACATCCCGATCCCGTTTCTGAAGATCTTTGATTCGGCGAATCCCATGGAATGCTACCGGCGGGACGAAACCGTTGTTCCCCATCAAGCGCTTGCGCTGGCGAACAGTCCGCTGAGCCGCGAACACGCGGGGATCCTGGCGCAACGCCTCTACGAAGTGGGAACTTCCAACGCGCACTTTGTGAACGCGGCCTTCGAGGCCGTTCTTGGCCGCCCGCCCTCAGCGTCCGAAGATCTTGCGGCCGGCCGATTTCTGAAAACCGACCAGGATCGTGAGGACCTGGTCCACGTCTTGTTTAATCACAACGATTTTGTGACCTTGCATTGAAGGAGAGAAAGGCGAAGTGGGGAAAGCAGCCATGCAACCTTTGAAACGCCGCGCGTTCTTGTCCAATATGGGGATGGGCTTCGGCGGACTGGCCCTAGGAGCCATGCTGAACCGCGACGGCATTGCGCGTGCCGAATCCGAAGGAGCCTGGCGTCCACCCGATGGCAAGCCTCATTTCACGCCCAAGGCGAAACGCGTGATCTGGCTGTTCATGATCGGCGGCGTCAGCCACATGGACACGTTCGATCCAAAACCCGCGCTCAATAAATTTGGGGGGTTGACGTACGACGAAACGCCCTTCCGGACGGCGCTCGACAGCCCATTGGTCAAGAAAAACCTGCGGGAAGTCATCACGGGCCTTCACAAGCAGCACTCGCGCCTCTATCCGATGCAGGTTGGCTACAAGAAACACGGACAAAGCGGCATCGAGGTCAGCGACTGGTTTCCCCACGTGGGTTCGCTGGTCGACGACATAGCCCTGGTGCGCTCGGTCTGGACCACGGACAACAATCACGGCGCGCAAATGCAGTTTCACACCGGACGCCATGTGCTCGAAGGCCAGTTCCCGACGATCGGTTCCTGGGCTCATTACGGTCTTGGATCGCTCAATGACAACCTGCCTCAGTTCGTGGTGTTGGGCGAGCCGATCGATACCTGCTGCGGCGGCCTCGGAGCGCACGGAGGAGCGTACCTCGGTCCCGAGCATAGCGGCGTGCAACTTTCGGTTGACCCGGCGAATCCATTGCCGTTCGCCACGCCCGCCGGCGGCGTGACCCGCGAACGGCAGGCCCGCGAATTTGCACTGCTCAGCGAGTTGAACGGGCTGGCTGCGGCCGAATACCCGGATGAGCCTTCCATGCGGGCGCGCATCCGGTCCTACGAACTGGCTTTCCGAATGCAGCAAGCGGTGCCTGACGTCATGCGGCTCGACGAAGAGGACGCGGCCACTCAGCGGCTCTACGGCTTGGACCACGACGTGACGAAGCCCTTCGGCCAGATCTGCCTCGCGGCCACGCGGATGGCCGAGCGCGGCGTCAGATTCGTGCAAGTGTTTCATGGGCAGAACGGCGGCGCGGGCAAGTGGGACGGCCACAGCAAGCTGAAGAAGACGCACTCCGAACTCTGCGCGCAGGTGGATAAGCCCGTGGCCGGCTTGCTGACGGATCTGAAACGCCGGGGCCTGTTCGACGACACAATCGTCGCCTTCGTGACGGAGTTTGGACGCACGCCCGGTGCCCAAGGTCTCGACGGGCGCGACCATCACCCATACGGTTTCACGGTATGGCTCGCCGGGGGCGGCATCAAAGGCGGCGTCGCGCACGGCGCAACCGACGAGATTGGCTTTCACGCCGTTGAGAACCGCCACTACGTGACGGACATCCACGCCACGATCCTGCATCAGTTGGGCCTCGACCCCCGCAAGCTCGAAGTGCCGGGCCGTAAGCGGCTCGACGTCGATTTCGGAACGCCGATTCAGAGCATCATTGCGTGATGCGCGATCTCCGTGCCTGGATTGATCGCCTTGCGAGGGGCTGGAGATCCCGGACGCAACCTTTCGCAAGGCCAAGGCCACAGCTGGCGAGTTGGGAATTCCACTGCGCGAGTTTGTTACGCAAGCTGTTGAAGAAAAACTTTCCGCGGGCCGTCAGCGAAAAGACAAACCTTGGCTGGAATGTGCGGGCGAACTGGCCCATCTCCATAGGGAGACTGTGCGGATACAGAAGTTCATCGACGAGGAATTCGAACAGATCGAACCTGAGGACTGAACTTGATTCTCGATACCAACGCTCTGTTCGCTTATCTTGATAGAACACCGGAAGCCGTTGAGATCGTGTCCGGGGCTCGCGACGTTGCGATTCCCGTTATTGTCGCTGGTGAGTTCGCGTTCGGTATCTCACTGTCTCGCCACCGGGAAGCGTATGAAAGGTCGCTGCGGCGGATGCTCGACCGAAGCACCGTCCTTGACATTGGATTTGAGACCGCGCGGCACTACGCGGCAATCCGGCTGGAACTGAAGGGAGCCGGCAAACCGATTCCGGCCAACGACATTTGGATCGCCGCGCTCAGCCGGCAGCATGCGATTCCCGTGATGAGCCGCGACACTCATTTCGACTTTGTGGGCGGGTTGAGACGGCGAACGTGGTAACTCTTGGGATCAATGGGTGGTTGTTGGAAGCGACGTGGCATACGGCCACCACGGCCCGCGGATGAAGGAGTAAACTGGTAGGCGAAAATGGTTATTCTGCGCCAGACCACGCTCAGCCGGGCACGAAGCGCCGCGCGTGAGGCCAAAACCCTATGCCGAAAATGATTGCCAGACGAACTCTCTTGCGGGGCGCGGGTGTCGCGCTCTCGTTACCGTGGCTTGAGCGAATGTCGGACGCCGCGCCCGCGGACGGCGCGCAGACGCTCTCCGAACCCCCGCTGCGCACGGCTTTCATGTTCATGCCGAACGGCGTGCGTCCCGAGCAGTGGACTCCGCCGGGCGACGGGGAAGACTACGAGATCACGCCCCATCTGAAGCCTCTTGAAAATCTGAAGAACGATTTCATCCTGCTCGAAAATCTCTGGAACCGGAATTCGGTCGGACGCAACGGGCATTGGCCGAAGGTGCCAATCTGGCTCTCGGGCGGCTATGTTCAGCGCACCACCGGGGACGATCTGGATACGGGAGCAACCTCCGTCGACCAGTTGGCCGGCCAGCGTATCGGATCGCTCACGTCGATCCCGACCATTGAACTCGGCCTCGACACGCCGCGCAACGGCATCGATACGGCCGGCGGCGGTTTCGCCCGCATGTACGGTTCCTTCATCTCCTGGCGCGACCGGCATACGCCGGTGCCGAAGGAAATCGTCCCTCAACTCGCCTTCGACCGGCTATACCGCAACAACCGCGCGCCGGTCGTATCGAGCGTAAATTCCAAGGACCCGGCTCTCCTCTCCGCGCTCCAGCGCGACGACAAGAGCGTGCTTGACCTCGTGCTTGACGGCGCGAAATTGCTGCGGCGAAACGGCAGCGCATCCGACCGCGTGCGGCTGGACGAGTACTTCGAATCCGTGCGCTCCGTGGAGCAGCGGCTGGAAGCCTCCCTTCGCCCGCAGAAGCGCTGGATCAACCAGGGCAAGTTCCCTCTCGATCGGCCGGCCGCGGGCATTCCGGTATCGCATGAAGAGCATGTGCGCCTCATGCTCGACATTTTCGTTCTGGCGTTCTGGTCGGACTCGACTCGCATCGGAACCTTCATGTTCGGTGATGCGCAATCGAACCAGGATTATTCCTTCCTGCCCGGCGTGCGCGGAGGCTTTCATTCCCTTTCGCATCATGCCGACGATCCTTCCACTCGTGAGCAATACGGAAACATCGTCACCTGGCACACCGAACAGTTGGCGTATTTTCTGAACAAGCTGAAGAACCTCGATGAAGGCGGAACGTCGCTGCTCGACAATTCGATGATCATGTTCGGCGCGTCGCTCAAAGACGGCAACCGTCACGCCGTTGAGAACCTGCCGCTGCTTCTGGCCGGCGGAGGCAAAGGAGCGTTGCGTCCAGGCCGCCGCGTGCGCGCTCCCGAAAGAACGCCCGTGTGCAATCTGTACGTGGCGATGTTGAACCGGATGGGTATCATGGAGAAGTCCTTCGGCGATAGCACCGGTGCGCTCGAAGGCCTTTCCTGATCGTGCGAATAAAGTTACTCGCCGCCGCGGCGTTTCTGTCGGCCGGGGCCGCGCGGCCCGCGCCGGACGCTTCTCAGGAATTTTCGCAAACGATCCGCCCTGTCCTTGTACAGAATTGCGCGGCGTGCCACAATCCCGGTAACCCGAAAGCCCCCGCGGCATTTCTGAAGGGCGCGGACGCCGGCGCGATTGAGGCAAACCGGGGATTGTGGCGAAGCGTCGCCGCCCAGTTGCGAAACCGGACCATGCCGCCCGCCGCGCAAGCTGCCGCATCGAAGCTCACCGAGGCCGATCGCCTTCGCGTCTCCACCTGGATCGAGAACCGTCTTCGCGAAACCGCCTGCGGCGCGGGAGAGTACGCCGGCGCGGCAGTCACCCGGCGTCTGAACCGGCGGGAGTATCACAACTCCATTCGCGACCTGCTTGGCGTCGATTTTGAAGTGCTCGGGATTCTGCCCGCGGATGGAACGGGCGGCGCCGGGTTCGACACGAATGGTGAAACGCTGTTCGTTCCTCCCATGCTGACCGAGCGCTATCTCGAAGCCGCGCAGCAGATTCTCGATCGCGTCATTGTCACGCCACCGCTTGCCCTAACAGCCGCGGCCGATCCAGCCAAACCGGCGGCGGGCATCTCCACGAGCGTGCCAATTTACATGGACGCCAGCTACGACGTGCAGGTCGATTTTGAGGCCGGCCCCGGACCGCCCGTACTGATCCTCAGGGTGGACGGCGCGGAGATGGGCGCGATGGCCATGCAGCAGAAGCGCGCGGATCGCAGGGCGTCGGCGCGTTCGACCATCGGCCGCCTTCAGGTAAATCTCGCGCGCGGCACCCGCTTGGTATCCGTCGAGCCCGGCGAATCCGTAAAAGCGTTCACCAGCCTGACCATCACGCAGAAGAAGGAGCAGCCTCCGGCCGAGAAGCGAGCGTTGCATTACCGGCTGTTCGGGATGGAACCCGGCGATCGTCCGCTCCAGCCGCGCAAGGCCGCTCGCCAGATCCTCGAAACGCTACTCCCAAAGGCCTTCCGGAGACCCGTAGCGCCGGGCGAAGTCGAACGCTTCCTTGCCATGTACGACCGGGGCGCAGAACGCGGCGACCCTTATGAAGAGCGGGTAAAGCTCGCTCTGAAAGCCGTGCTCGTGTGGCCCGAGTTCCTGTTTCGAATCGAACGGAAACAGGAAAAGCCGGGCGTCTATCCATTGAGCCAATACGAACTCGCCACTCGGCTTTCGTATTTTCTCTGGTCCACCATGCCGGACGAAACGCTGTTCCGGCTCGCCGCGGAGGGACGTCTGCAAGACACGAACGTTCTCGCCGCTCAGGTGGAGCGGATGCTCGACGACACGCGGTCCCGCGCCTTCGTCAACAGCTTCGTGGGACAGTGGCTGGGCACTCAGGATATTGGCGGACGCGTGATGCCGCTGCTCACCGAAATCCAGTCCTACTATACGCCCGAGATCGCGGCCGATCTGAAGGCGCAGCCGGTTCTGCTGTTCGACCGCATCCTCGGCGAAAACCGCTCCGTGATCGAACTACTGGACGCCAACTACACGCATCTGACGCAACGGCTCGCAAAGTTCTATCAGATCGAAGAGCGCGTAAAAGGGGCGCTGAGCGACGTTGAGTTTCAATTGGTCGAGTGGCCGGACAACAGGCGGACCGGCGTCCTCGGTCTGAGCGGCGTGCTCGCGATGACGTCGCGATATCAGGAGACAAGCCCGGTGCTTCGCGGAGCGTGGGCGCTCGAAACGCTGCTCGGAACACCGGTTCCGCCTCCGCCGCCCGATGTGCCGCAGTTGAAATCCGGCGGAGAAGGCGGCGTAAAGCTGAACATCCGGGAACAACTCACGCGGCACCGGGCGGACGCGGCCTGCGCGGCGTGCCACAATCTGATGGACCCGATTGGTCTCGGTCTTGAGAATTTCGACTGGATGGGCCGGTGGCGTGACAAGGAAGCGGGCGGCAAGCCGGTCGAGGCGATGGGCGCACTGCCTTCCGGTGAAAAATTCAACGGGCCGGTCGAGTTACGCAACGCTCTGCTCGCCCGCAAGGACGACTTCGTGCGGAATCTGACAGGTCGCGTCCTCGGCTACGCGCTCGGCCGGAGTTTGCAGGATGGCGATAGCTGCACGGTGCAGAGGCTTGTCGAAACAGTGGCGAAGGACGGCTACCGGGCACGGACTCTGGTTCGTGAAATAGCGCTCAGCGTACCGTTCCGCAATACTCAGGGCGGCGCGGCTGCGGTGGATCCGGCGATACCGCAACGCTCGCTCAATATCTCGGGGTTGAACGCACTCAAGCAGGACGCCGCAAGCCATCTGAATCAGGTGAAGCCGGAAGTCCTGACTCCGAAGCGCTGACGTGTAGAAGGGTCGCAACCGGCTAACTGGGGTTACTGAGCCGCGACTGTTAAAGAGCGGTACGCTACACCCACTCTGTCCGGTGGATTGTGGCGCCTGTGTACAGAACCGGACTCATCGCCGTCGCGACGCCGATCCTCCTCCTCGATCTCCGACCCCCTCGGGAGTGTGGAAGCGGCCTCTGCGCAGTTGCCGCTCGATCAGTTCCTCACCGCGAGATCGAGACGAACAGTCATGGAATGTCAGAAGATGCGCGGTCGCGTATCGTTTCGCCGGAAGATGCCGAGCAGCGCGGAAAAGATGCGAGTCAAGATCCTCCACACGATGTTGGCGTTGCCTCGGGCGTAACTGATGGAGCGAAGCGCGGCATTGGCTTCGAGCAACGCGTCCAGTCTTTCCTGAGCAGTTTTCTCAAGCGAAATAATGCGGAGCTCGCGCGCGGCGAGTTCCTCCGTGAGCCTATCCTGATCGTGGCTGCGTTCGAGGGCTTCCGCGCGGATCGCGGCGAGTTCGGCGTGGGCCTGTTGAAGTGCCTGAAGACGCTCCGCCGCCGCCGCTTCGACCGTCTTCAGACGGCTATCACGCTCGCGGAGGCCATCGCACAGACGCTGGATCTCAGCCTCTTTCGCTACTAGTGCCTCGGCACGTTCGCTCGAAATCCGGCGCATCCTCGCGGTGTCATCGACCGTAGTAATGGGAGTGGGAGCCAAACTACACGATACCTCAGAACGGCTGAGGGCGCTACGTTTCTCGCTGGAAGCCGCCGGAAGGCACGGCTCCCGCGCTAAGCCCCAGCGCCTGCACGGGCGACTCGATAAGCCCCGTCAGCGTCTGGAGAAAACGCGCGGCCGGGGCGCCGTCGAGCGCGCGATGGTCGAAAGTGAGGCTGAGGGTGACGATGTCGCGGAGACCGATCGCATCACCTACCGCCACCGGCTGGCGCAGAATGCGGCCGACGCCGAGAATAGCGCACTCGGGATAGTTGATGATCGGAGTGAAGGCATCGATGCGGTAGGAGCCGAGGTTCGTGATCGTGAAGGTGCCACCGCGGAGTTCGTCTCCGCTCAGCCGTCTTGCGCGAGCCCGTTCCGTCAAATCCCGCGAGCGCGCCGACACCTCACTGAGGGTCAGCGCCGCCGCGTCGCGAATGACGGGTACGAGCAAGCCTGCTTCGGTATCGACCGCGATCCCGATGTTGACGGCGGGCGAGGCAGCGAGGGTCTCCCCGTCCCAGCGGGAGTTCAGCGCTGGATGCAGCCGCAACGCGGCTGCGGCGAGCTTTACCAGCATGTCGTTGTATGTGGGAACCGCTTTGAGTTCACGCCGCAGGCACACGAGCGAAGTCGCGTCCGCTGTCGTGTGCAGAGTCACCGCCGCCGTCTTTTGTTGGCTGGCAAGCATGCGCTCGCCGGTCGTCTGTCGCGTTGACGAAAGGCCCTTCGGCCTCTGCACGGCAGCCGCGGCGCGAATGTCCGCCTCCCGGATGCGTCCGCCCCGTCCTGTCCCGGGGACATCCGCCCAATTCACGCCCAGCTCACCTGCCACTCGACGGGCTCGCGGAGTGACAATCGGCTTGCCTACAATGCCTTGAGCGTTCGCCTGCACGCTCGCCAGCGATGGATCCGGGAAAGAGATTGGCTGGGCAGGCGGCTCCGGCTTCACGGCGAGCGCGCCGCCCGCCGGAATGCCCTCGCCCGCAGCCAGTAAGTAGGCCAGCAACTGACCCACCTCCACCTTGTCGCCTGGTTTTGGTGCGTCCGGCGGAATGTGGAGGGTGCCCGCGTCGAGCGACTCCACGTCCTGCGTCACCTTGTCGCTGTCGAGGGCAAACAGCAAGTCGCCGGCGAGAACCGGATCGCCATCCTGCTTCAACCACGCGGAAAAAGTGCCTTCCTCCATCG
>SHUI01000140.1 GCA_009697455.1 Bryobacterales bacterium | reverse complement strand
GTTCTCGGCCAGATAGCCATAGAGCGGAGCGCGGTCCCCGCCCTTCACGGACACCTTCGCGTACATAGGAAACGTCACATTATAGGTCCGCGAGCAGAACGTCTTGATCTCTTCGTTTGTACCGGGTTCCTGCCCGCCAAAATTGTTCGCGGGGAAGCCAACCACGACAAGGCCGCGATCTTTGTACTTGCGGTATAACGCTTCGAGCCCCTTATACTGCGGCGTGTAACCGCATTGGCTCGCGACGTTGACGATGAGCAGCGCTTTTCCCTTGTAGGACGCAAGCGCGGCGGGAGCGCCGTCGATTCCGTTCGGCGTGAACTCGTGAACGCTCGCAGCGGCGAATGCGGAACCGGCGGCGATGACGGCTCCGGCGATCAGAAACAGTGAAAGATGTGTAAGCATAGGTTACAGTCCATTCTAGTATGCGGCACGTGTTGTCAATGGCTGCGCTGTTGGCTGCGCTGTTGCTTACGCCGGCCGCTCTGTCCGGCGCGGCGTCGCAATGGCTGCGGATTTCGACACCCAATTTCGAACTGCTAACCGACGCCGGCGCGAAGAAGGGTCTAGAGGCCATCGCGCGGCTCGAGGAAATCCGTTCCGTCTTTGGCTTTTCCGCACCCCCGCCGAGGGTCTTTGTATTCGCATCCGAGGCTGACCGGAAAATGTTCGACCTGCACGAATTCAAGCCCGGTTCGTTTCTGGGAACGCCTGAACGCAATTACATTCTGCTGCGCGATGCGAACGAACGAATCGTCTATCACGAGTACACGCACTTCGTTTTTGCCCGCACACACGGCCCGCTTCCGGCGTGGTTCGCTGAAGGAGTCGCGGAATTCTACTCAGCGCTCGGACGCCCGATTTCCGGCCACATCGCCCGGCTGACGGCCGAAGGGTGGTTGCCAATGAGCATTTGGCTCGGCGGAGGCGGCGGCCCCGCGCGGTTCTATGCGCAGTCGTGGGCGTTCATCCACATGCTATACACGTCACGATCCTACAGGGATCAATTGCCTAACCTAATGAAGCGGCTTGAGGAAGGCGCTCCGGCAGCCGGCGCATTTGCGGATGCATTCGGCAAGCCGCTCGCCGACGCGCTTAACGAAGCTCGCGTCATGGCCGGGCGCTCGTCGATCACCTTGACGATAAAGGGCCCTCTCCCCGTGCCTCAAATATCGGCGCTCAGCGACACCACTGCCACAATCGCGCTCGCCGATCTCTCACTCGATCTGAACCGGTATGACCATGCCTTCGAGCTCTACTCGGAGCTTGCGCGAGATCGTCCGGAGGACCCCGCGGCGGCGACCGGCCTCGGCGCGCTTGCGTTACGCCGTGGAGACTACGCGGAAGCGAGGCGGTTGCTCCGGCGGGCGATCGAACTGGGCAGCCGCGAAGCGCGAACCCACTACGAGTACGCGATGCTTGTGCGCGAGTCGAAGGGGCCGCCATCTGAGGTGATCGAATCCTTGCGCAAGGCGGTCGAACTTGCGCCCGATTTCTCGGACGCGAAGTATCTGCTCGACCACGCGGAGCTTGACCGGAAACAGCGGGAAACGACCACCGCGGTTCGAGCTTCGAAACCGCCGGTCACGGTTCCGAAAAGCTGGAACAATCCAGAGGGAGATTCGCGGCTTGACGCCGTCCTGGAACAAGTCGATTGTCTTGGTGCTCAGGCGCGGCTGTGGGTCAACGCGAACGGGAAGCGCTACGGTCTGGCCGTGCGCGAACCTGGAAAGATCCCGATCAGGAACACCGGTGGCGTAACCTTCGAGTTCGGGTGCGGACGCCAAAAGCCTCGAAGAATCGGAATTGAGTACCGGGCAAAGCCGGACGCCGCCGCCGGAACGATCGGAGATGTGACCGCACTCGAGTTCCACTAAATAATGTGGAACCATCCTGCCGTGCGGGGCGAACTAGATACAGTGACGCAGTTAGCCGACGCGAGCGATGAAGACCTGCTGCTGCGCATGATTCGCGGCGATGAAGCCGCATTCACCGTTCTCTACCGGCGGAGGCAAGGCGCGCTATATCGCTTTGCCATGCGGATGTGCGGCAGAACGAGCATCGCGGAAGAAGTGGTGCAGGAGACGTTTCTGGTCCTGATCCGGGACGGCGGCCGCTGGGACGCGTCCCGGGGCACGGTCGCGACGTGGCTTTTCGGAGTGGCGCGGAATCAGGCGCTTCGTTGCATCGATCGCGATGGGCGTTACGCCCCGGAAGAGCCGGAAATGGAACCCGTGTCCGGCGAAGATGTGTTCGACGATTTGAGCCGGGCCGAGAACGGGGAGGTTTTGAGACAGTCCCTGCTGTCGCTGCCGCCCCACTATCGGGAAGTCGCCGTGATGTGCGACATGGATGAAATGAGTTACGCGGAAGCGGCGCAAGCGCTCGGATGCCCGGTGGGCACGGTGCGGTCGCGGTTGTCTCGGGCGCGGGAAATGCTGGCGGAGAAGATGCGTGCGCGGATGGGGTGTTCGCTATGAACGAGATGGAGAATGTGAGGGCGGCGCTGCGTGCGCTGGCGCAACGGGAGACCGGATGGGAAGAAGCGCCGGCGCGCGTGGAATCGGCGTTGATCGAGGAGTTCCGGCTGAGGAAGGCGAACCGCGCGGGGCGGGCGCGGATGGTGTGGGGAGCTTTAGCGGCCGCGCTCGTGATGTTTTCTGCGTATTCGTTCTCGGGCGCGCCGGCGCCGGCAAGACCGGAGATTGCGACCCCATTCTTCGCCGTCCCCGGCAACGATCCGTTCGAGCGCCTCGACCGTGGAAGGCTTGTGCGGGTGCGCCTGCCCCGCTCGTCGCTGCGTGCCTTCGGTTTGCCGATGAACGAAGAGCGTGCGTTCGAAACGGTGAAGGCGGATGTGGTTCTGGGCGAGGACGGCCTCGCCCGTGCGATTCGATTTGTGCAATAACACTAAAAGGAGAAAACAATGAGAAGGGGTTTAACAACGGTTTTGACGCCGGTAATGCTTGTGGCAACGGGCGCCTGGGCGCAGCATCCCGTGGAGATCCGGCACGAAAAGGTTATCGTGGGCGGCTTCAGCGGCAGCATAGGTCCGGGGTCCGCCGCGGGAATGATGCATGCGACGCCTAGCGACATGGTCTTCGTTTCGTCCGAATTCAGTTTTGACGCCGGTGTCGTAAAAGGCGCTCCTTACTCGGCCGACGCGGTGACCGAAATCGCGCAGCGCCTTGGGGACGGCAATACGATCCGCCGCAAGTCGCAAGCCCAAGTGTTTCGCGACGGAGAAGGCCGCACGCGCCGCGAAGAGACAATCGAAGCGATTGGGCCGTGGGCGGCTGGCACGCCCCACAAGACGGTCATGATCAACGACCCGGTTGCGGGCGCGCACTATCTTCTCGATCCCGGCTCGCGCACGGCCAACAAGATGCCGGCCATGACGGCGGGGCAGTTCAACATCAAGCTGCCGGATGGCGCGCCGTTCCCCGCCATGCCTACCTTGAGCGGCGCCGGGCAGCAGACGTTCACCTACGTCCATGGTGGGCAGCACGGGGACGCGGCCGCAATCGCGCACAGTCGAACAACCGATACCGCCGCCACCGAGTCGAAGAGCGCGCCACTGGTGAAGACCGAGCAACTCGGCAAGCGAACCATCGAAGGCGTGGAAGCCGAAGGCACGCGCACCACCATGACGATCGCGGCCGGGCAGATTGGAAACGATCTGCCTATCGAGACTGTATCCGAGAGGTGGTATTCGAACGACCTGAAGACGGTTGTCATGACCAGGCGCAACGATCCGCGAATGGGCGAGACAACCTACCGTCTGACCGCGATCCGCCGCGGCGAACCCGGCCGGACGCTGTTCGAAGTGCCGGCGGATTATACGGTCGACGAACCCAAGCCCGGCATGATGATGCGAAAGAGAATCAACGAAAAGAGGACGGTAGAGAAATAGTTTTCAGTCCCCTTGAATCGTGTGGCGGCGGATGGAGCGGGCCCTTCCGGTCGCTTCATCCACGTCCACGATTACCGCGTGCAGTTCAGCTTTCCCCTTCGCCGCTTCCATCTTCGCGGGCATTGCCTGGAGGAAGCGCTTCAAGATGATTTCCTTGTCCGCGCCAATCACGCCGTCGTACGATCCCGTCATTCCCACGTCCGTTTGATACGCGGTTCCACCCGCCAGAATGCGCGTGTCGGCCGTAGGGACGTGCGTGTGCGTGCCGATGACGGCGCTCACTCTGCCATCCAGATACCAGCCCATCGAGATCTTCTCGCTCGTGACTTCGGCGTGAAAATCGACGAACCGCACCTTCACGTGATCGAGTGTCTTTAGGATCTCGTCGGCGGTGCGAAATGGGCAATCGGTGTTCGCCATGTACGTCCGGCCCTGCAAATTCAGAATGGCGCACTCGACTCCGTTCTTCGCGCGGACGACGGCGGAGCCGGCCCCCGGCGCGCCGGGCGGATAGTTCGCAGGCCGCAACAAGCGGGGCTTCTTCGCAATATATTCGAAGATCTCTTTCTTGTCCCAGATGTGATTGCCGCTGGTCATCACGTCGATGCCGAGAGCGAAGAGCTCGTCGGCAATCTGCGGCGTGACGCCGTGTCCGCCGGCCGCGTTCTCGCAGTTTGCGATCGTGAGGTCGATCTGCTGCACCTGGACGATGTCGCGAACGTGCTCCGATACAATCCGGCGTCCTGGAGAGGCAAAAATGTCACCAATGAACAAGAGCTTCATGACAGGCCTGTCGTCACGACAATTCTTGCGCCCGGGCTTCCGACCGTTTGGCGCCGGCTTCGACCGCCGCCATGAGTGCTCCGCGTACACCGGACTTCTCCAGTTCGTGCAGGCCGGCGATGGTCGTGCCTCCCGGCGTGACCACGCGGTCGCGCAGTTCCGCCGGATGCACGCCCGTTTCGATAACCATGGCAGCGGCGCCCAGTACGGTTTGGGCCGTCAGGCGCAACGCCACGTCCCACTTCAGCCCTTGCTTCACTCCGCCCGAGGCCAGCGCCTCAATCACGAGGTACGCGTAGGCGGGTCCGCTCCCGGACAGCGCCGTGACGGCATGGAGCACCGCTTCGTCGACAAGTTCGACCGAGCCAATGCGCGCGAACAGGCTCACGACACGCGTGCGATCCGCCGCGTGTGTCGCGATTGCGGTTGCGCCCTTCCCGATTGCCGCGGGAAGGTTCGATAAGACGCGAAATGCCGGTACGCGCACTATCTTCTCGATCGCGGCGAGCGGAATGGCGGCCGCCGCCGAAACGAGAATCTGTCCCTCGCGAAGTACGTCCCGAATCTCTTCGAGAACCACCTGAACAACGTGCGGCTTGACCGCGACGATCACGATGTCCGCAGCTGCGGCCGCTTCGCGGTTACCACCCGTGGACCGTGTGGAAACGATACCCTTAATGCCGGATCGCGCCCAGCCTTCCATAAGCGCGGAGCCCATGTTGCCCGCGCCGAGTACCGCGATTTTGGGATCTTTATCCAACCCGCGTCACCGCGCCTTCAGAGGCGGATGAAACGAGCGCGGCGTATTTCGCGAACACGCCCGTCTTGTAGCGCATTTCGGGCCGCTTCCATTCAGAAAGCCGCGCGGAGAGTGTCTCGGGGGAAACTTCGAGCTGAATCGAACTGATCTTGACGTCGATAGAAATGATATCGCCTTCCTCGACGCCGGCGATCGGCCCGCCATCGGCGGCTTCAGGGGATACGTGCGCGATCATGAATCCGTGGGTTGCACCGCTGAACCTGCCGTCGGTAACGAGCGCGACATCAAGCCCGGTCCCTTTGATCGCGCCGGTCACGCCAAGCATTTCACGCATGCCCGGCCCGCCCTTGGGCCCTTCGTAGCGGATCACGACTACGTCACCGTGTTGAATCTTGCCGTGCGTCACGGCGTCCATGGCGTCTTCCTCGCGTTCGAAGACGCGCGCGGGCCCGCGATGCGACACCTTGTTATGTCCGGCGACCTTGATCACCGATCCCTCTGGCGCGAGGTTGCCTTTCAGGATCACTAGACCGCCGGTCGGCTTGATCGGGTTGTCGAGTGCGTGAATCACCTTCTGGCCAGGCGTTTCCTTGGCATCGGCGGCTTCTTCCGCGAACGTGCGGCCCGTGCAGGTGATGGCGGAGCCATTAACGTAACCGCCATCGGCGAGCCGCTTTGCGATCACACCGATACCGCCGGCGTAATGGACATCGACGGCGACGTACTGCCCACCCGGTTTCAGATCGACGAGCAGCGGCGTGCGGTTGCTGATGGTCTGAAAATCGTCGATGGCGAGCGGAACCTCCGCCTCGCGCGCCATGGCAAGCAGATGGAGCACAGCGTTGGTCGATCCGCCGGTCGCCGCGACTCCCGCGATGGCGTTTTCAAACGCGGTGCGTGTAGCGATGGTTCGCGCCTTCAAGCCGCGCCGCACGACGTCCATGATGACTTGTCCACAGCGGAAGCTGACATCGTTCTTTTCGGCATCCACCTGCGGAACGGCGGCGGTTCCCATCGGAGAGAGTCCGATCAACTCCATTACGGTCGCCATGGTGTTCGCCGTGAACTGTCCGCCGCAAGCGCCGGCGCCGGGACAGGCGTGATTTTCCACTTCGAGCAACTCGGCGTCGGACATCTTGCCGCAGGCGTTCGCGCCCACGGCTTCGAAGACGTCCTGAATTGTGATGTCGCGCCCATTGTGCCGTCCCGGAAGGATCGAACCGCCGTAAAGAATGATTCCTGGAATATCGAGACGAAGAAGCGCCATCGCCGCGGCGGGAATGGTCTTGTCGCAGGCGACGAGCGCTACGATGCCGTCGAACATGTGTCCGCGGGCGACAAGCTCGATCGAATCGGCGATCACTTCGCGGCTGACGAGCGAAGCCTTCATGCCTTCTGTGCCCATGGTGATGCCGTCGCTGATGGCGATCGTGTTGAACTCCATGGGCGTGCCGCCGGCGGCGCGGATTCCCTCTTTCACCTTGACGGCGAGATCGCGCAGGTTGTAATTGCACGGCATGGTCTCGATCCAGGTGTTAGCGACGCCTATTATCGGCTTCCGAAGATCCTCATCGGTGAAGCCGATGGCTTTGAGCATGGCCCGCGCGGGGGCGCGATCTCGGCCCTGGGTGATAGTGTAGCTGTTCAGAGGCATAGGGAATTTACCAGTTTAGTACATCGCCGCCGCGGAACGCCGAGTTTGAGATGGCGCTCGACCTGCTCCGCGCGTCTAACCGGGCACCAAATGCCAACAAGCCACGCATGCTAGGCCTGGAGGTAGTTTCCACACGGTCAAGTTGAATTGGTCACCGCGTACCGCCGTCGAGAGCATCCCCAGGACAGGATTTTCCCGGACTTGCCAGCTCCACCGCAGCTGCCCAGGAAGCACCGTCATCGCCGTGCCTGCCGGCAGTCCCTGACCGCCCCGGCCGTTCCAGCCGATCATCGGAGATGTGGGAGAGACCGTGACCGATCGCCGGTCGTCTAGGTGACACGATCAGCAGGGAGGATCGCGGTCCGTTACACGATGACCGGCAGGAGTGGTGTCCGCGCGTTGGTAAAGCCTCGTTGAGGCGCGTGCACGGCGCACGAGCTCGAATCCTTGCTGGTGGCCTGAGGCTTAAGCAGCTTCAGCGCCCGTCATGAAACAACTGTTGCAATGGCAGGCCACAAAAAACAATGGCCTACCCCACCGCCACCACGGTTCCGTGCGCGGACTTGGAATACCTATTCCTGAAGGGGCCCTACACGGCTCGCGGGAAGCGTTCCAGGAACGTCAAGGCCAATTCTGTTGCGAAATTCCGTTCCTGCCGGTAATCGGCGGAAGCCCCCGGAGTTGGATTTACACCAGCTCGCTGAGCTTCCGCTCCGCAGTCGGGAACGCGCCGATATCCGCCTTGATCACTTCGTCGGCGAGCGTCAGATAAAGGTCGCCGAGCGTGCCCGTTGTCCGCGTGTGCGTGCCCATCTTAAGGCCGCCCGCGTGCCCCGCGACAATCAGCGCCAGATTGTTGTTCTTGTGAGCGTTCGCCTCCGCGTGCTCATGCACGAAAACCAGCGCCGTGTGGTCGAGCAACGTCCCGGCGCCCTCGGGCGTCGCCTTCAGCTTTGCGACGAGGTACGCAAATTCCTCCACGTGCCAGCGGCAAATGTCGCGCAGAATCCGCATGCCGCGCGGCGTCTCCACTCCGTTATGCGTATATTCATGGTGCCGTTGCGACGTGTGTCCAAGCCACGGGAACCGCGAAAGGCCCTGGCACTTGGTCAACATGTACGACGCCACGCGCGTCTGTCCCGAAGCAAACGCGTGCACCAGAAGATCGCTCTGAAGCTTCGCGATGCGAGGCCAGTCCTTCAGGTCGCCCCCCTCGGCCGGACGTTCCACAACCTGCGAATACTCCGGCGGCAGGCTCGCGATCGACCGCTCCAGATCCCGAACCGAAGTGAGGTATTCGTCAACACGATCCTGATCGCGGCGGCCGAGCTTCGATTTCAGGGACGACGTATCTTCCCGCACGGCATCGAGAATGCTCTTCTGCCGGTTCACCCAGGAAGCTTCTTTCCTGCCGAATAACCGGTCGAACAGGTTGTGCGGAATCATCTCCGGCGGCAGCGGACGGTCGCGGTCCGCCCAACTCAGGTTACGTTGAATACTTTCGCCGAACGATTCCTGGCAGACACCGATCTGCAGCGAACCGAAACGCGAATTCTGTCCGACCTTCTTCGCAATTACCTGGTCGATGGAGGGTCCGCCCGCGCCCCTGCCCGTAAACACTTGGCCGGAAACGAGGGCGCTCATCGAAGGATAATGGCTGTTTCCAGGACCGGGCAGGCGCGCGGCGGGACTGTCGAGTCCCGTGACCACGTGAATGTCGTTCCTCAGCGCCGCGAGTGGACGAAGGCACGGTGTAAACTCGAACTCGGGGCCGGTTTCGCGCGGCACCCAGTACTTCTCGCCGATGCCGTTGCCATTGAACCAGAGGACGAAACGGGACTCGATGCCAGTCTTACGGCCGGTTTTGCCGGGGCCAGCCGCATAGGCGTTCCCATTGGCATTAAACATGGCGTCAAGCGCCGGCAGACCGACGCGAACCGCCGTGCCCGCAAGCCCAACGCCTCTCAGAAAAGTGCGTCGCGAAAGCGAAGTCGCCACTGCCATGTTAATTCTGCCCTCCCAGAAACGCCTTTGAAGCGGCTATTGCGATTATAAGGTTCCTGAAGCGAAATTGCGACCGTCTGAATTCCTCGAGCGCCGCGTCTATCTCCGGCTGATCGTCCATGACCTCCAGGCGGCCGGTGGCGTAGCGGAATAATTGCTTCACGACGCACTTCTGGCAACCCGGATCGGAGGCCAAAATACGGCCGAGCCCTTTCGGCGAGGAAAATTCCGAATTCGCGATCCCCCGGACGAATGCGCTCGAATCGATGGGAAGCTGGTACTCGGTCGGCTTCGTCTTTCGTTTCTGCTTCGTCTCATCGAACGTCGGATAGATAGTAACAACCTGCTTCTCGCGGAACTTCCCGGCCGCGTCAAAATGCTCGAATCCGAAGCCCACGGCGTCCACAAGTCCGTGACAGGAGGCGCAGGACTTGTCGGTAAGATGCGCGGCCAGCCGCTCACGATTCGTCATCGGCTTTTCATCCGTTTCCGGCGGCAGCGTCGCGCTCACACCCGGCGGGGGCGGCGGCATCACCTGGCACAGAAAGTGCTCGCGAACGAAGATTCCACGCTCTGTGGGCGAACTGTCGGAGGGCTTTCCCGTAACCGAAAGAAACGTTGCCTGGCCGAGCACCCCCGAGCGAGGCGAGTTCTCGGGATAGTGAACCATCGCGAACTCCTCCTTTGGCGCGGGCATGCCATAGACCTGAGCGAGGCTGCTGTTCGGAAAGCCATAGCCAGCCGTAAAGAACTCGCGAAAATCGCCGTCGTTCCACACCAGATGCTGAAAAAACCGACGCGTCTCTTCAGTCATGGCGGAGACGAGTTCGTCGGTAAACTCCGGATAGACACGCCGGTCCCGGACGGCGCTTCGCAGGCGGTCGAAGCGGAGCCACTGAGCGAGAAATTCGTCCATTGCCAGGCGCGCCCGAGGATCGGCAAGCATTCCACGGGAGATGCGCTCGATGCCGGCGTCCGTGTTCAACTCACCCTTCGCCGCGGCCTGGAAAAGCGTTTCGTCGGGCATGGTGTCCCAAAAGAAGTAGGACAGACGGCTCGCAGTCTGGAATGAATCCCTTCCTCCGTCGGGCCGTTCGGCGTGGAAGAGAAAATTCGGTGATTGCAGCATCGCTTCCATGGCGAGTTGAGCGCCTTTCAGAAAATCGGCTTCAATCGAGAAGAGGTTCTCGTAGCGCGCAACTTCGTCTTTCGTCAGCGGACGGCGGAAGGCCCGGCGTCCGAACTCAGCGACGAATCGCGCGCGACAGCCCTTCGCAGCTGGATCGCAAGGAACTAGCTTGTTACGGTCGCCTCCAAGAAAAGCGTTGCGCGCGAGCTTCGCAGCCGCACGGCTGTAGGCTTCCGCGAGGAGTGGCGGGATGCCCTGGGCCTCAGCCTGATTCGTGAATCCGTTCGAATAATCTTCTTTCGGAAACTGATTCGCGATAGAGGTCTGGTCTCCGAGCAAGTCCCGGACAGTGTGATTGTATTGGCTGTGCGTGAGACGCCGGACGCCTCTGGAACCCGGAGTGCGACGCCGCACTCCGGAGGCGCTCGCGAGCTTTTCGGGGGACAGCGAAGCCAGATAGTCAACCCACCCGCGGAGCAATTTCTCTTCGGGACTCCCCGGATGAATGCGCGCGCCGCCGGTGTGCTGAACGCGGTTCATCGGCTTTAACAAAAGCAGCGATTGTCCGGGCCTATCGCGATCGACCAAACGCGAGAGGCGCAGACCAAAAGCATCCACCGCTTCCTTCGACGGTTGGTCTGGAGGGAAATGAATGCGTGTGGCGGAGGCGACGCCATTGTCGTTATGGCACAGGCGGCACTGCGCGGCTTCGAAAGCGCGGTAGAGGGGACTAAAGTCCTGGGCGTGCGCAAGAACAGACAGGAGAAGTACAGGCAGAAGAAGTTTCACCGCGCGATTCCTTGCAACACTCGCGCCGGCAGAGTTACGATAGCCCAGACCAACTCCAGCACGCCGCCCACGGCGATCCCGACAATCTTGAACGGCAGCAGAAGAATCCACACCACCGGATAGAGCACCAATGCAATCAGCGCCAGCGGCCAGCACAGAAACAACAGAACGCACCAAAGAAGGAAGTTCAGCATGCCCCGACATCAGTATTATACAGCCGCGTCGGAGGAGTCGATGGCCAAGCCGGTGTCATGCGCTCATGCGCCGATGTTTCACGCCTCCGGCTGCGCAGAATCACGCCATGGCCTTTCGCACTTTTTCGAGGAAGCTCGTGACCACCATGTCGGGATCGCCCTTGCCAAGCGCCTCGATCGGCAGGAAGCCGCGGAAACCGACCTTCTCGATTATCGCCCTCACTCTAACCAAGTCGATTGGCACTGATTTCTTTCCGTACCAGACGTTCTCTTTCACTTGCCAGGTGCATGCGTAAGGCAGAAGCTTCTCGATCTCTTCGTATGGATCGCCCTGACGGAGACTTCCGACATCCAGAATGACGCTGAACCAGTCCGAGCCTACCGCCTGCACTACGCCAATCGTCTCGTCGGCGGTTTTGAGAAAATCGTCGTGGTGTTGCAGTCCGACGATGACGCCGTGCGCTTTTCCATACTCGGCGCATTCCTTGAAGGCTGGAACCATCCAACCGAGAACCTGATGGAACGTGTGACCCTCCGGCACAGCTCTGCCGGAGAAAACGCGCACGACGTTCGCGCCGAGTTTTCGGGCGACGCCGATCCAGTCCTTGACCAACTGAATCTCGCCCTTGAGTTTCGCGGGGTCCGCCAGAGTAAAATCGTTTCGAACGCCGGTGCCATTGATGGTGACACCGTTCAGATAGGCTTTCTTCTTGAGGCCGTAGATCACCTCGTCGCTCGGAACCTTGGGATAGCCCGGAAAGTAGTAGCCCGTGGTGTCGACACCATCGATGTCGTGCGCGGCGCAGTAGTCGATCACGTCGTCAAGCGTCATCTTCCCAGCCATCAGCGGCGCATTGAAAGAGTATGCATTGAGCGCGATCTTGATTCTGGCGCCGCCGCGCCGTTTCACCTCACCCTTCGCAGAGGCCGGGCGGGGATTTGCCGCAAAGGCGGAAAGGGCGGCGATTCCGGCCGACCGCGCTAAGAAGCTTCGCCGTTCGATA
>SHUI01000139.1 GCA_009697455.1 Bryobacterales bacterium | reverse complement strand
CGGGCGCCCAGAGGGAAAGCCTCGATTTTCTCTCGAAGCTGAACGCCTCGCATCTCCGCGATCATCCCGGCGAGTCGGAGTTGGACGCGCGTATTCAGAACTTCGAGCTCGCCGCCCGCATGCAACTCGCAGCGGCCGATGTGCTCGATTTGTCGAAAGAAACCGATGCCACCCGGAAGATGTACGGACTTGATAATCCGTTGACTCAAAGCTATGGCATGCGCTGCCTCATGGCGCGCCGTCTGGTTGAAGCGGGAGTGCGTTTCGTGCAGGTGACCACAAGCCCTGGACAGCCGTGGGATCACCACTCGAAGATCAAGCAATCCATGCCGAAGATCGCTGGCGAAACCGACCAGGGATCGGCCGCTCTCGTGAAAGATTTGAAGAGCCGTGGCCTGCTCGACAGCACCGTGGTCATGTGGACCGGCGAGTTCGGAAGACTGCCCACCACGCAGGCCGGAGACGGCCGCGATCACAACCGGCACGCATTCACCATCTGGTTGGCTGGTGGCGGATTCAAGAAGGGCTTTATCTACGGCGAGACCGACGAATTTGGATACAGGTCCGTGGTGAATCGTGTCGGCGTCGCGGATCTGATCGCGACCTTGTTGAACCAACTCGGTCTCGATCACAAACGCGTAGTTTACCCGCACGCCGGAAGAATGGAAACTCCCTCGGATGTCACAGTGAGCGGCGCCAAGGTTGTGGCCGACATCCTGTCACATCCCCCCGAGGCCTCGTAACGCGATGCGCCCCGACACAACACTGCGCAAATCCGCGGCAGCCGGACTGGCTTTGATTTCCTTCGTGCTCCGCGCCAACGCACAGACCGATGGCGGCGCGCCAGGTTTCGAAAAGGACATTCTCCCGATTTTCACCCAGTACTGCTTCACCTGTCATGGCAAGACCTCGCCGAAACTGGGCCTCGACCTCCGAACTGCCGCTTCCACCATGAAGGGCAGCCACAACGGACCCGTTGTGGTGAAGGGATCGCCCGATCAAAGCCTTCTGTGGCAGAAGCTATCCACCGGTGCGATGCCCCCGGAAGCGTACCTGGTAAAGCTCCCGGAGGAGCATGCGCAGACGATCCGCCGGTGGATTGCGGCCGGCGCTTTGTCCGCCAACCCTCACGAAACCGGCAAGGACCAGTCAGCCCAGCAGGCCGCGTTCGACCACCAGGTGCTGCCCATCTTCAACGCGAAATGCGTGAAGTGTCACGGGCAGGCGAAGACGGCGGGCCTGGACCTCCGGACAATCTCCTCTCTCCTCAAGGGAAGCACAAGCGGTCCCGTCGTCCTGGAGGGGTCCTCCGAGAAAAGCATCCTGATTCGCAAAGTTTCCAGCCGCAATATGCCTCCTGCGGGCACCGGAGAGCCGCTCAGCGAGACCGACATTCGAACCCTTCGGCAATGGATCGACAAAGGAAGCTTTGCCGATGCGGCAGCTCCCGAATCGCAGCCGAGCGACCGTCCGTTCACCAAAGCCGAAGCCCCGGACATCACGTCCAAGGATCGTGAGTTCTGGTCGTTTCGAAAACCTGTTGCGATTGCCGCGCCAAGGGTCAAAGCCGCCGCGCGCGTTCGTACGCCCATCGATGCCTTTGTGCTTGCCAGGCTCGAAGGGAAGGGTCTGACGTTTTCGCCTGACGCGCCGAACCTGACACTTATGCGGCGCGCCTATTTCGACCTCACCGGCATTCCCCCCTCTCCTGAGGAAGCGCGCGAGTTTGCCTCCGACACGAAGCCGGGCGCATACGAACGATTGATCGACCGGCTACTGGCCTCGCCCCGCTACGGCGAGCGATGGGGCCGCCATTGGCTCGATGCCGCTGGCTACGTCGACACAACCGGAAAGGATTTCGACCCGAAGAAGGCCGAGTTATCCGAAGGCATCTGGCGTTACCGCGATTACGTCATCAAGGCCACCAACAGCGACAAGCCATGGGATCGATTCCTCACCGAACAAATAGCCGGCGACGAATTGATCGACTGGCGGTCCGCGGCGTCTTACACGCCGGAGATCGTAGACTTGCTCGCCGCCACCGGGTTCCTGCGCACCGAACTCGACAATACCGGGACGGACCTTACTAACCTCCCGGTCGATCGCTACGAAGCTCTCTTCAAACTGGTGGAGCAGGTCTCCACGAGCACCATGGGTTTGTCGGTCGGCTGCGCGCGATGCCACACGCATAAGTACGATCCGATTCCTCAGCGGGACTACTACCGCTTTCTTGCCGTGTTCACGGCCGCATACAATCCGGTTAACTGGCTGCCACCCGAGAAGCGGCACCTTTACACGGTTTCCGAAACCGAGCGGAAGGAGATCGACCGCCACAACGCCGATATCGACAAGTCCGCTATCGAGCTGAAAAAGCAGTTGAGCGCGGTCACTCAACCTTATGAGCGGCGTTTACTCGATGAAAAGCTGAAAGCGCTACCCATCGAGATTCGCGACGACACGCGGGCCGCGATCGACACGCCTCCCGCGAAGCAGGACGACGTGCAGAAGTTCCTCGCGAAGAAATTCGCCGCGGTCCTGAAAATCTCCGATGCCGAGTGGCGCAAGCTCCTCAGCGAAAGCGACCGCTCCGCGGTGGCGAAGATCGAGGAGAAGATTCGTGTCTGGAACGGATACCGGAGACCGCTCGAAAAGATACAGGCTCTTTGGAACGTGGGTCCTATGCCGTCTATCCGGCTGCTCCAGCGAGGCAGCGCGGAATCGCCGGGTCCGAAAGTGGAGCCGGGCTTCCCCACCGTTCTCTCTCATCCTGGCAAGCCGGACGCGCCCGGGACCCGGCTCACGTTCGCGAAATGGCTAACCAACCGCGAGCACCCCTTGACCGCGCGAGTGATCGTGAACCGCGTCTGGCAACACCACTTCGGACGAGGCATAGTCGAGACTCCGGACAATTTCGGAAAAATGGGGTCGCCGCCATCGCAGCCGGAACTCCTCGACTGGCTCGCCGTGGATTTCATGGATCACGGCTGGAGCGCGAAGCGCCTGCACAAGGCGATCATGACGTCCACCGTATACCGTCAATCCTCGCGGCAGCCCGGAACGCTGCGAGCGCCCGAATCGATGGACGCGGAGAATCGGCTCCTGTGGCGCATGAACCTTCGCCGCGTCGAGGCCGAAGTGTTGCGCGATTCGATGATCTCGGTTTCCGGAAAGCTCGACACCACGATGGGCGGTCCGCCGGTCGCGGTCACGAACCGGCCGGACGGGCTGCAGACCGCGGCGGAGTCCCGGCGCAGCGTCTACCTCCTCGCGCGCCGCACTTACCCGCTGACGTTCCTGAGCGTCTTCGACTATCCGATCATCGACACCAACTGCGCGCGCCGCGTGCCGTCAGCGACGCCGCTTCAATCGCTGACGCTGATGAACGACGAGTTTGTCGTCGCGAGCGCGGAGCATATAGCGAAGCGCGTGAACGAGATTGCCGGCGAGGCCGCGCCGGATGCGAAGAAGATTGAGACAGCCTACGTGCTGACACTGTCGCGCCAGCCCTTGCAGGCGGAGATCGAGCTAAGCGAAGCTCATCTGAAGAAGCAACGGGAAGTGCACGCCAAGGCCAACGTGGCGGAACGCGACGCGAAAGAGCGGGCGCTCGCTAGCCTCGCCCAGGCCCTTCTCGGCTCGAACGAATTTTTGTACGTTGATTGACCGCGAAGAACTCTGGGTTCCGGACCGCACCCTGCGCATCCTGTCCGGCGACGTGAGTCAGGTCGTCAAAGGGATTCGCCAGATACGAGCCAAAGGACCACGCAAGGGTCGCAACCCTCGTTACCGAAAACATCAATCGCCAGAAGTGGATTGTGTCCTACGACAACGTGCCGGCCATTCGCGATCTCTATCGGGGTGCGCCGCACATCGTTTACGACATCGGCTACAGCGCGGCCAAGTCGTCCAAGCAAGGATCCGAAGTCATGTTCTTCGGGCCCGGGCTCATTGCCCCCAAGCTCGTCGGCCCGATCACGCTCAGCGAGGACCATACTCGGCAGCGGAAGTCTGCGTAACGCCGCCCTGATTTCATCACCCTCGACGCACAAAACCCCACGGGGTCACGTTACAGTGCGTCAACGTTTGAGATCGACCGTCAATATCGATCTTGGCGTCTTCGCTCATATCGTAGTGAAACCCCGCCGGAATCTCATAGCAAAAACGGAACGATTTGCTATTGTCGCGATCCGCTGCTGAGCGTGCGTGCCCCGCGGGATCAACGCGATAACGTCGATTCCGTGCATCCAACCATGAACGGCCGCCCTGTCCGTCCGGACGGCGATGATGCCGATCGACGTCTTCCAGGAGCTTCTCAGCAGCCGGGAATCGCTCAGCAGAGTATGCGTCACAGTGACGCCAGTACTCGGCCGTCTCATGATAGGTTGCGAACACCGGAGGCGGCAAGAGCAAGGGATGGCGTAAATCT
This sequence comes from Bryobacterales bacterium, assembly GCA_009697455.1. GTDB lineage: Bacteria > Acidobacteriota > Terriglobia > Bryobacterales > Bryobacteraceae > SYKU01. The sequence goes on along the minus strand of SHUI01000139.1, from coordinate 7,844 downwards.
TTGGGACAGAACTTGTCGAGCCACACCTCATCCATCGCGACAATCGTATGCAACGCGTCTTTCAAGATGTCCCAGGTGAGGTCTCGTAGGGGTTGGCGCAAGCGTGCCAAGTGAATTCGACAATCGAATTGGAGACGCGTGCGTATCGAATCCCAGTTTCGGTTCGCCGGAATGACCACGTGCGTGAACCCTTGGCCAACGCCCTCGAGGAGTTCATCCAGATCAGCTTGCTTGAAGGAACCCTTTTCGTTTGAATCAATCGGCGTTGCCCTGAACTCGTGACCATTTGGCACTGCCTCCGCCCAATTCGATGATTGTTCTTTGAGCCTTCGGTGGGACTGATCGGCAGGCCGAAGAGGTGCACTTTCATCGCTTGTCTCGGGTGACCTTCAGCACCCACTCCAGCGGGACACGAAGTTGCAGCCGGTCTTCGATTGGCAGGTTGTCCAGAAAGTTGTACAGCTCAGCGCGTTGACCGATGCTGTGCGTTTTGGTCGGCATCGGTTCTTGGCGGGTCCATCATCCGAGCGGGATGTTCCACTACACCAGCGCTCTTCCGGAACCTCGTTTGCAGCCGCCCAAGCCGCGACATGATCAGTGATCTGCTTTTGGAGGAAGCGGTTCCACGCGTGCATGACCGTGGGGTTCTCTCGCAACCGGCGCGCGAACTCATTGAAGATCGCAGTACCTGCTCCTTCTAAGGATCCGAGCAACGGGCCTTTGACGCTCTCGGGTTGTTCCCCCGAAAAAGCTTTCCGCCAGGCAATCTGCATTTCGCGCGAGACCGGATCAATGACGATGCCTTTGCGCGTCGTGGGCAATTGCTCCACGACGATCTTATCCTCCGACGCATCGTACAGGCGTGTTGTCCCAGCGATGGCGAATTCGATGAAGGCCCGCCAGAAATCGCGGCGCAAACGAGGCAAGGGGCGAGCGTAGGCTGACAGCAGGTCACCTGCCGTGGCCGGGGCGAGCAGCATGTCGCTACCGATGCGGATTTGGACGGCGATCTCGGGAGCTGTCTTTACGAATTCGAGAAAGTTCTTCAGCCCGTACTCGCGCTCACTGAATGCGGAGTCCTGCTTGGCTGCTTCAGCGATGAACTGGGCTTTCACCAGCGCGCCAGGTACTGGGCTGTGACGCATGTCGTACAATCCCTGAACGATGCGGACAAGGAGAGCGCGGGCGTCCTCAATCTTCAGAGGGGACACCCTGTCATCTTATAACTAAAAAGGGCCGCTTTGAAGCGGCCCTTTTCGTTGATTTGATATTCTCAATTCACCAGAGAAACTTATATGCTCGCCTTGACCATTGCAGGAGGCTTTCGCCTAGTGTGAGATCCTCAATTCGCTAGCGAGTCACGAATTGAAACCCCACCCCCACGTGATCCCTTCCGCGTGAGCGCATTAAGCACATCACCGGAATCACCTCTATGATCCCGTGGATCGGTCGGCGTTGTCAACCCCACGAGGTTCCTGGGTTCCTGGGGTTCCTAGTTTCCTCCGTCGTCCTGCGTTCGCTATTTATTCGCCTCGGCGGCTCCGGTCAACGGCTATCCACTATTGTGTGCGAGCATGTGCAGCCTTTTGTCGGCAACCCGAAAGTTACTGTTTGGTGGGCTTTCCCATCGATTGGCAAGACACAGGTTCGAATAAGTCGGCCGGATTAGTAACGGGAAGTCGGCTTGCGGCCGCTGACCAGTTTCCTCCGGGCGCATCACGCGCCACTTGGAAACTGGTCCGATTCTGGCGCCGCGAGCCCCAAGTCCGGTTCTGGCAGGTTCAACCACTGCCCCCATGGTCGGTGTCGCGTAGAAGTGCCGCGCGCCTGGGCACCTCACAAGCCACGTCGTTACGGGGAGACCAAGCGGGCCGGAAATGCTCAAGTTAGCGCTTCTGGGGCGGTCCCACTGGACCACGCGGGACGCCCTCGTCCTGGTTGCGCCAGGCGAAGGCAGGGGCCTCCGCTCCGCCCGCTCCGCTAAAGGCATCCGGCTGAGTCATGGGTCTACCTAGCCCCCGGTTCCCGTTCAATTCATCTCGCCAATCCTCTTTCGAATTGAGTAATGCTCAAAGAACGGTGCATCCGCTCCGGTGCGGCATGCAGGGCAGCGGAGCGCCAGTGAATCTTCCACGGGGAAGGACACCGGTGGCGGCGATGCCCACCGCTAGTCGAGTATCTCTTTCCCGCTTGGGTCCGCGCAATTGGAACCCCGTTGCCCAATGAATCCGGAATGAGAGTAAAATTCGTATTAACGAGTGTCATGAACAAGCTTGCCGCCGCTCCGCTGTACCTGTCGGTCCTCGCGATCTCGCACGTCGCGTTGCTGGCGCACCCGATGGGCAACTTCAGCGTGAGCCACTACGCCAAGCTTGAAGTTTCGGGCGCCGGAGCGCGTGTACGGTTTGCTCTCGATCTTGCGGAAATTCCTTCCTTCGAACTGCTGCGGGAGTGGAAGCTTGAGGCCGCAAGTCCGCGCGCCGAACTCGAACGCCGGGCACGTGAACAAGCTGCCGCCTGGACGCGAAACCTGAGGTTCAGCTCTAACGGGCGGTCGGTGCTTCCGCGCCTCGAAGGCGCGCAGCTCACCGTATCCGAAGGCGCGGGCGGATTGCCCGTAATCCGCATTACGTCGGAACTGACATTACCCGTCACCGCCGGCAAGATCGAGTACGAAGATCGAAACTATCTGGATCGGGCAGGCTGGAAGGAAATTGTCATTGAAGCGCGCGAGGGCGCGAGGCTTCGGAAAGCCTCTCACACGGATCGCGACAGGAGCAAAGCGCTGACTGCGTATCCCGAGGACCTGACGGCTGCACCGCCGCAGGACTTGCGCGCGGAACTGGAGTGGACGGAGAACGCGCCTGCGGTGGCCGGGCGACCAGCGTACCCAGTGAAGCCGGAGATCGTACCCGCTGCCCCGCCTCAGGATGCGCCCGCGGTCCAGGTAGCGTCCCGGCCGCCCGAAGCGAAGGTCGCCGGAACTGTGGTTCGCGGAGATTACCTTTCCCAATTATTGGGCAATCGCGACCTTACCTGGCCCATGATGCTCGCGGGAATCGCGGTTGCGTTCGGGTTGGGCGCGGTCCACGCCCTATCGCCCGGCCACGGCAAGACCATCGTGGCCGCGTATCTGGTCGGCACGCGCGGGACCGCGAAGCACGCCATCTTCCTCGGCGGAATGGTGACCTTTACACACACGATCAGCGTCTTCGCTCTTGGGCTCACGACGCTGTTCCTGTCTCAGTACGTCGTTCCCGAGAAAATCTATCCGGTGCTGGGCGCGATTTCGGGCCTTTCCATCGTCTGGATCGGAGGGACGCTGTTCTTCAAGCGGGCGATGCGCCTGCGGTCTGTCGATGGGCACGGCGACGGGCATCATCACGACCACGTTCATGACCACGATCACGGGCACTCTCAATCGCACGGCGGACTGACCCACACCCACGACGGGAACACGCACAGTCATGTGCCCGAAGGCGACGTCACGATGGGCAGTCTGATTGTGCTCGGCGCAAGCGGCGGACTGGTCCCATGTCCTTCCGCGCTCGTGCTGCTGCTCAGCTCCGTGGCGCTCGGCCGCGTAGGCCTGGGCCTGATGTTGCTGCTGGGCTTCAGTGCCGGCCTGGCCGTCGTGTTGATGGCGATTGGGCTGGTGGTCTTGTATGCCAGGAACCTCCTGCCTGACCGCGAGAAGACAGCGCGCAGCCGCGCCTTTCAGTTGATCCCCGTTTTCTCGGCCGGACTGATTACATGTGTGGGTCTCATAATGACCGGAGTCTCGCTCGGCTGGATCAAACCCGCGGGAATGCTGGGGTGATACCCGAAACTGGCGGAGACTCTGCCGAAGCCGTGTGCCGGGCATGACATGAATCACGTAGCATAACTATGTCTCCAATCGCCTGGCGCGGGAAATGAACTTCGAACTCTATCCACTGCGGTTCGAGTTTACGGCGCGGGACTCGATTTACTTCGCGCCGGGCAAACCCGGCAATATCCTCCGCGGCGCATTCGGGACCATCTTCAAGCGCATTGCATGCGTTCCGGAGTGCCGTGAGGCGCGCGGCTGCGGGCTCCGCGAGTCCTGCGCCTACGCCCGCATCTTTGAGCCGGCCAGTCTCGCCGCCGGCCCCAGCGGGTTTAGCGATTGGCCGCGCCCCTTCGCTTTCCGCGCTCGGCATCTCGATGGCGTTACCATCCCGGCTGGTGGAAAGTTCTCCTTCGATGTCCATGTTTTTGAGATGCGCGACCCAGCTCTCCCGTACTTCGTTCTCGCCTTCAACGAAATCGCGAAAGAAGGCATGGGACCCAGGCGCGGCCGCGCGGCGCTCGATGGCGTCTGGCTGCTGGACGTCGATGCGAAGCCCAACCTTGAGGTATACAGCGGAGAGTCATTCCTCCTCAGCCAACTGCCCGAACCGCTGTGCCTGCCGCTTGATCCCACCAGGCAACCGGTGCGCCAAATACGCGTGAACTTCCTCTCGCCAACCGAATTCAAATACGGCCAGAAAGTAGTCTACACCACCGATTTCCCAGTCCTGTTTGGCCGCGTGCGCGACCGTCTGAGCACGTTGCGTGCGCTCTACGGAGCGGGACCACTCAATATCGACTTCAAAACGCTAGGCGAGCGCGCCGCTGAAGTGCGCACCGCGGAATGCCGCATCGTACGTCAGCAAATAGACCGCCGCAGCAGCCGCACCGGACAGTCTCACGGCATCGGCGGGTTCCTCGGCCACGCCGTCTATGAAGGCGACCTCGCCGAGTTTCTCCCCTACCTGAGAGCCGCCGTCTGGACAGGCATCGGCCGCCACACCGTCTGGGGCAACGGCGAGATTGAAGTCGCGAGTTCTTCACTCAGTTGACGCAGGTTCCTCCTTATCCTTTCCAGGAACGCCTCGCCCAACTGTTTGCTTGCTGCCCGTTCCGGCTGCTCGCGTCCAGCCTCCACGACGCCGTTGACCATGGCATGGAGCGCGTAATTCCCATTGTTCTCGTCTGCGCCAAGGATCGCGATTTCCCATCCGGACTTTGCCACTACGATTCCGAGATGGGCTTGATGCTCGACGAAGGCAGGCCGGCGCCGGGCACCTGTCATGTCGAACCAGTCCTGCGGATTCGCTACCAATACGCGTTCGAGCCCCATCTTGGGCCGCGAAGGGCGGCTTCGAAACGGATCAGCACCTACGATTCCGGTGAAGTCACACTCAACAAGCATCGCCAACTGACTCTCACGGCGATCCCCTGCCGCCGCCGCTCCGCTACCCGGGGTTCACTTGGTACCAGCGCGTTCCCGATCTGCCCGCCCGTGAACTCGGTCACAACCCAATCCCCTCTGAAAACAAGGCATTTAACCAAAGGCCACATGAACTCATGGTGTATGCTGTTTTCGGGAAACGAATGTGACTCCTCAGCGCAACCTCCAACTAGCTACTCCGGGACGCGGGCCCCGTCGCGTCGACGCACGCCCGCCTGTTCGGCGAAAACACAAAAATTGCGAAACGACCCTAATCCCATTTCCGGACACTGCAGCGTATCGCCTTGACCCACTTGAGTTTAACCAGTTATCACAACCGATTCTGCATCCGTCCTACTGGACTCACCGTGTGCTTCATGTCGTTTTTGCACCACTGGGATCTCGCCCCCTACCACCGAACCACTTACTTGCCCCTCCGGGATGCGGGCCCCGTCGCGTCGACGGACAGCCGCTCGTTCGGCGAAAACGCAAAAATTGCGAAACGACCCTAATCCCATTTCCGGACACTCCGGCGCATCCCCTTGACCCACTTGAGCTTAACAAGTTATCACAGCCGAGTCTGCATCCGTTCTACTCATTGGCAGCCCTTACCTCTGGCCCAAGAACTCAAAGAACCTCGTCCTGAAGACATGAAAACGCCCGTCTCGATACCCGATGAGCCGTTCCGCACCGCGGAGATGACCGCGCCAAGCACGCGGGTTTCGAAGGACCGGTTATACACCGCCGCGCATGCTGCGGCGTCGCAAAAGAGATGCCGCGTTGCGCCGGGCACGACCGATGCGCGTCGATATGGATTCCTGGTAGACGGCCCGTGCGAATCGTGCGTGCCGTACATGATAGAATTTCGGCAAGTACTTCTTATGCTCAGTTCACGTTGGCTCCGGAGACCGTTTGCCGCGATAGCGCTCTCGGCTTGCGTCGCGTTCGCGCAAACGCCGCCCGACGCTGCGGAATTTTTCGAGCGAAAGATCCGGCCCTTGCTCGCGTCGAAATGTTACGCATGCCACGGAGAGAAGGTGTCCACCTCCGGCCTGCGGCTCGATTCCAAAGCGGGATGGGAACGCGGCGGAAGCCGTGGCACGGCGGTTGTCCCAGGGGATGCAGGCCAAAGCTTAATCGTAAAGGCCGTTTCATACCGCGATCCCGAATTGAAGATGCCCCCTGCTGGCCGGTTGAGTGACGCGGAACGCTCCGATATCGCCGAATGGGTCAGGATGGGAGCGCCTGATCCTCGAACAGCCGAAGCCGCCATCCCCGCGCCTGCCCCCATCAACTTCGAAGCCGCCCGGAAGTTCTGGTCGTTTCAGCCGATCGGCAATTTCAGTCCGCCTTCTGTGAAGCGACACTCGTGGGTCCGGTCGCCAATTGATGCCTTTCTGCTTGCGAAGCTCGAAACCAAGGGCCTCGAACCCGCCCCGCCCGCCGGCAAGGCGACTCTGCTGCGACGCGTTACGTTCGACCTGACCGGTCTGCCTCCGGCTCCGGAGGAGATCAGGGCGTTTCTCAGCGACGCTTCACCCCGCGCTTACGAGAGCGCTGTCGAACGCCTGTTGGCCTCGGAGCGTTATGGCGAACGCTGGGCGCGGCATTGGCTCGACGTCGTGCGCTTCGCCGAAACGAGCGGACATGAGTTCGACTTCGAGAAGCAGGAGGCCTGGCGTTACCGCGACTACGTCATCCGCGCCTTTAATCAGGACCTGCCCTACGACCGCTTCGTCAAGGAGCACATCGCGGGCGACCTCCTTCCCGCACAGCGCGTGACGCCGGATGGAATGCAACTCGACACGCCGGTTGCGACCGGGTTCTTCGGATTGCCCGAGGAGCGCAACGGCGCGACAGATCTGCTCGAAGTGCGCGCGGAGAAAATGGACAGCCGCATCGACGTCTTCGGCAAGGCATTCCTCGGACTGACCATCGCCTGCGCGAAGTGCCACGATCACAAGTTCGATCCGATTCCGACGGCGGATTACTACGCGCTCGGCGGAGTCTTCGAGAGCACTCAGGTAGTGCTCGGGTCGATCCAATCGCCCGCCCAGAATCGGGAGGCTGAAGCAATCCTCCGCCGGAACGAGGTGAATGGCGGGTCGACGAATCCCGGCGGCAAGCTCGGTTTGGACGATTGGCGTGTAAGCGGTCTTGCCTTTGCGGGCGGGCCGGTGAACGGCATTGTGAACTCGCGCCGCGGCGGGTCGGACAAGCTGATGGGCACGATGACCTCGAAGCATTTCGTACCCACGAAGAAGTACATTCACGTGCGCCTCGCCGGGACGAAGTTCTCGCCCGTGCGTGAGCATCCTTCACTCCTCGCCGTGACGATCTTCGCCAATGGCCGCTACCCGAAGGGCGTGGCAGGCGAGGGCGACGGCATATTCCGATGGAAGACGATCACGCTGCACGAGGAGATTGGGCAGATTTGTCATCTGGAAATCGCGGACCGCCGTACCGACGGGCACATCATCGTGGACCGGATCGTGTTTTCGGATTCGAAGGAGCCGCCCGCGCTCACCGGACTTCCAGAAAGCGTCGACACGTCAGTGGCAGCGGCCGCCGAAGCCGAGCAGTTGCCGCTTGAGCCTTTCGCCATGCTGGC
>SHUI01000138.1 GCA_009697455.1 Bryobacterales bacterium | reverse complement strand
CCACGCCTGCGAAGTTCAGGCCGCCGAGCGCCTTGAAGGCCGAGACCGGGACCTCCGGCGTCGGGTTTCTGGCATAAGCCGCCTGCGCGGCAGTGGTTACGGATAGCTGCGCCGTGGGATCGATACCGCGAACGCTGCGATCCCAACGATCAGACAGCGGCGACTCGAGTTCGTACCGCAGTCCCAGGTTCAGCGTCAGTTTCCTCGCAATCTTCCAGTCGTCCTGAACATGAAAGGCCCACACGCTGTTGGACTCCGCGAAGCTGGCTCGGCGGTCGACACCGCCGCCACTCGGAATTCCGAGCAGCAGCGCCGCAAGTCCCCGCCCGCGCCCGAAGGTTTCCAAGGGAAACTTTGATATTAAGCTATTCTTTTTCAATATCTTGAGAGGGGGTGACGCAGAGAGTATACTTTTCTATTTTCGTTCCAATACTTACAGGGAAACCGATGAGATCCGCAGCGCGCCTTCGGCGGAAACTATGATCGTTCAGCCTGCTAGCCTTAATCAAGCGCCGCTAAACTCGCGGGATTCAGCGGAGAATAAAGTTGAAAGTTTGTGACTCCCAGGCCACTGACCCACAGATAATGGCCGGGAGGCCGGTCCTACACCTTCGCTTCGATGAAGGTTACTTTGTTGATTTCCTTGAAGGTGGTGATGCCCGTCCGAACCTTGTTCACAGCGGACTCGCGAAGGAAGGTCATGCCCTCGTCGCGCGCCACGCGCTTGATTTCGGCCGTGGAACGCTTGGCGAGAATCATTTCACGGATAGGCTCGCTCAAATTCAGCAGTTCGTGGATGGCGGAGCGTCCCCGGAAGCCGGTGCCGCCACACTCGAAGCACCCCGCGCCTTCAAACAGGGGAATATCGCGCCAATCCGCCGGGTCGAGCCCGCATTCGGCCAGAAACTCGTCCGTATGATGAATGGGACGCTTGCAGAAATCGCAGATCACGCGCACCAGCCGCTGCGCCAGGATGCAGTTCAGGGCGGAAACGAAGTTGTACGGCTCGACGCCCATGTTGAGGAACCGCCCAAGCACGTCGAGCACGTTGTTCGCGTGCACGGTCGTGAACACCAAGTGCCCCGTTAGCGCGGAGTTGATCGCGATTTGCGCGGTTTCCTGGTCGCGGATCTCGCCCACCATGATCTTGTCCGGATCGTGCCGCAGTATCGACCGCAGCCCGCGCGCGAACGTCAGCCCTTTCTTCTCGTTGACCGGAATCTGCGTGATGCCCTTAACCTGATACTCCACCGGGTCCTCGATGGTAATGATCTTGTCTTCGTCGTTCTTGATCTCGCTCAGCGCCGCGTAGAGCGTGGTGGTTTTGCCGGAGCCGGTGGGACCGGTCACGAGGACCATGCCGTACGGCTCGCTGATGTAGCGGCGGAACTTTACGAGGTCGGCCTCGGCGAAGCCCACCACGTCGAGCGAAAGCTTGGCGAACTTCTCGCTCATCGATTCCTTGTCGAGGACGCGGAGCACGGCGTCTTCCCCGTGAATCGTCGGCATGATGGAGACGCGGAAATCGATGAGGCGGCCCTTATAGCGGACGCGGAAGCGCCCGTCCTGAGGAACGCGGCGCTCGGCGATATCGAGTTCGCTCATGACCTTGATGCGCGAAAGAATGGTCGGCTGCCAGTCCTTGGCGATGGGAGGCATGGCGTAGTGGAGGACGCCGTCGATGCGGTACTTGATAGCGACTTCCTGGTCGCGCGACTCAATATGGATGTCGCTCGCCCGCCGCTCGAGGGCGTTGAATATGGTGGTATCGACCAGCTTGATGACGGGCGCGATGTCGCTATCGGCAGCGCTTAGCTTGTCGATGGAGAGAGTTTCGTCGCCGTTCTCCTCGTCGCCGACGACATCGAGCGTGAAGCCTTCGGTGACCTCTTCGAGGACGCGCTGCGATTGCTCGGTTTTCTTGAGGAGGTCCGAGATTTGCGAAAGCGTGGCGACCTTAACGCGCAGCTTCTTGTTCAGCAGGAGCGCCAACTCGTCGATCATGTTGAGGTTGCGCGGGTCGGCTAGGGCGATTTCGAGTGTGCCGTTACGGTCGCGGATGGGCACGAAATTGTAGCGGAACATCAGGTCGACGGGGATGGTCCGGAACAGGTCGTGGTCGATGGAGCCTTCACGCAGATCGACGTACTCGCAGAGATAGCGCGAGGCGATGGCTTGCGCCTGGGCGGTTTCAGCGATGGGGTCGTTCAGTTTTACGCGATCTGTGGCCATGGCAAAGGCTTACGTAAGGATAGACGCGCAGCAGGGGGAAAACGTTGAGGGGCTGACGATCGCCACAATGGGCGGGGAGTGTCCAACGTGGGTGAATCCGTAGTGCTTGCCGGACCGCGAGTCACCCACAATGGACATCAGCGAAGGTGAAACCCCATTCTCATTTGCAGCCCGTATCCGAATTAGACTGCGCATTCTTGCAGGAGTGAAACACGAGGCTGGGCAAAACGGGATAACCCACGGAGCAGACATATGAATCGCCTGACTTGGGACATTTCTTTTTTATCCCCTCGCTATCGGGTCCTCCTAATCCGCTTTCAAATTCGATCTTAAATACATGTAGGTTTTTCAGTGAATGCTCCAGGCGTGTGTCGCCGCTCAACTTGGAAAAATTGTCGACTGCCGTCACGCTCAGCTTTTTGCCCCCACTCTCGGTGGTGAAGGTCACTGGAGTATCACTGCCCACAGATCCGTAATGGACGATGACCTTCCATTCTTGGTTTGGATCACGCTTGGTCGGGCCGTACTTGGTGCCGTCCAGCCAGAGATCGACGCTCCTTACTTCGTCCTTTTTCGAATGGTTCCAAGATTTGGCTGCCTTGTCATCCCACTTTCCGCGGTAGTCCGAATCAACGTACATCGAACCACCCGCCATCGTGACGGTGTAATCGTCTTCAGCCGCTGCCTTGCCAACGTCTTCAGCCGCTGCCTTGCTAACGGCTTCAGCCGCTGCCTTGCTAACGGCTTCATTCTTGGCGGTAAACAAGCCGCAGCCGCCCAGGAACACTACCAGTCCTGTAAAAAGTATCGCGTACACCAACCGTCGCAGAATCGTCATTGAAGTCTCCTTACTTGTTTGGCAAACTCTAAATTGTCGGGCCTCGCGAGAAAGCTCCTGGAGTCCTTGCGAGGCCACGCACCTTCGATCTCCGAGAGAACCGCGGAAGCGTGGGACGTGAAAGCTTCAGCCTGCGGCGCGTGGCCCTTTTTAGCTGCCGCGATTGCCCCGATTGATGCCGCGCGAAATGCCGATTCCCGTTGATGTAACCCGTTGAATGTCTCAAACAGCGAACCTGCGGCTTTCACCGCAGCGTCAAAGTCACCCATCAAGAGCAACGCCTCTACCTCCGTCAATCGCACGGCGGCGACAAAGCCAGGATCGCCTGAAGGCGCGATCGACACCGCATCCTCCACGCGCGCCCTTGCTTCGCGCCGGGCCCCGGTATGCGCGAGCGCCAGCCCCAGCACGGCCTTGGTGGAAGATACTCTCACAGGCTGGTCCCCCGCCAACCGCAAGGCATCCTGGCCCAACCGCACGGCATCCTGATAGCCGCCTTCACTAGTCGCCATCTCCGCAAGACGGAGCTTTACTGACCAAAGATAGGTGGGCGGCGCTCCGGGTCGCTTTGCGAGGACCTCGGCTTCCGCAAGGGTCTTCCGAGCTTCAGCATAGCGCCCTAACCGCCACAGAACGTTTGCATGGTTCGCGAGAGCAGAAAAAATCGCGCCGGTGTCCCGCAGTGAACGCCCTGTTTCAATGGCGGCCACCCAAACGGTGCTCGCATCCGGATATGCCTCCTGGCTCGCCAATACGCTGGCGCGTCCACTCTGCGCCAAATACCTGGTCAGCCCGTCCTTTGTTTCATCGGCAAGCCTAAGCAGCGCACGAAAATCCCGGAGGGCGGCGTCGAACTCGCCCTTCTGCCGGTGGACCCTGGCGATGAGGAGCAGGCACTGTCCGGTTTCCTGCCGGTAGCCGCCTCGATCAAAGAAGGCGCGGGCCGCCTCTACTTCCGCAAGGCCTTCATCGGGTCTACGCTGCTGAATGTGCACGTTGCCGAGCGAAAAGGCCGCCCTCGCCTCCTGCCTGCGCATTGCCGACCGGCGCGCCACGTCGAGAGCCTGCCGGAAGCGGGATTCGGCACCCGCAAGGTCCCCGCGAACAAACAACGCGTTACCGGAATCGATAAGCCCGCGCGATTCCAAGCTCGCGATACCGGCTTTTCTCGCCAGTTCGATCCCCTCCGCCGCCCGCGCTTCGGCGAGCGCCGTGTCCCCGTCCAGTTGCGCTACCACGCTGAGTTGCAGCAGCACCGAGGTCTGCTGGTACTCGCTGCCCGTCGTGCGGGCCACGTTCAATGCCCGTTCCAGACTTGTCCGTGCCTCGTTTAGCTTCCTCGCCTTGCTGGCCAGGAACCCGCGTTGAAACAGAACTTCGGTCTGGCCCTCCAGGTTGCTTAACGCCGCGTACAACGCGTCCGCCTCGCGGAAGTTCTTCTCGGCATCGTCGGCCTTCTGCAACCTTCCGTACAGAATCCCGCGCCGCAGGAACGCCGTCGCATATTGCGGATTCCGCTTGGCCGCCACCGCATAGCTTTCGAGCGCTTTCTGGATCTCGTCGCTCTTCTCATATGCGCGCCCCAGATCCACTTGCGCCTGTGCCTTCTCCGCTTCCGGCGCTCTTGCCGCTATCTTCAAGTAACGCTCGATCGCGCCCTTGAAATCCCGCGTCAGTGTGCGGCTGATGGCCTCGGTGTAGAGCGATTCAGACGTGTCGAACCAGCCCCGCCGGCCCGATTCCATCTGCGAGCGCAGCATTTCTTCCTTTGCCCTGTCCGAGTACTCGAGTTCGGACCAAGCTTCCGCGAGCCGCGCGTGTGCGAGGGCAAACTTCGAATCGAGGGCAACCGCGCGCTCGAAAGCCTTGCTCGCGCGATGGTAAGTTCCGTCACGCAGGGCGTTCAGACCTTCGGAATACCAGCGCCCGGCTTCTTCCGACGGCTGGCGCTCCCACGGCAGAAACGCCAGAACCACCAGCACCAGCGCCGTGATCAGTCCCACCGCGAGCGCGGCCGCCCGTGCCGGTTTCCTCAGCAGCATCGCCGACGTTCTTGCGATGGCCGCGGTGACCGCGGAACTGTGCGTGGACTCCGGCCGCGCCGCTTGCAAATCGGTGGTGAACGCAGTGGCCGACTGATAGCGCGCAGCCGGGTCCTTCTCGATCGCTTTCATCACGATGCGGTCGAGATCCGGCGAAATAGCTCTTGAGACCGATGAAGGAGGAGGTGGCTTTTCGAACAGGACCTTTCCGAGGATTTCGGCTTGCGTTGACCCGAAAAACGCGGGCTTGCCGGTGAGGCACTCGTAGAGCACCAGGCCCGCCGAGAAGAGGTCCGTTCGCGCGTCCACCGCCGAGCCGCGCGCTTGCTCCGGGGCCATGTACATGGGCGTCCCCACGGCAGCGCCTGGCTGTGTGAGGCCCATCGGCAGCGTCTCCTGCTGTGTGTCGATAGGTGATACCGGATTTGGAATCTGCTTTGCCAGTCCGAAATCCAGGACTTTCACCGCGCCCCGCTCGGCAATCATCACATTCGACGGCTTGATGTCGCGATGGACCAGCCGGTTGCGGTGCGCCTCATCGAGCGCAGAGAGCAAATCGGTGGCAATCTCGACTGCGCGCGCGGGCGAGAGCGGTCCCCGCCGTAGCGTGTGATGAAGGTCTTCGCCCTCGATCAATTCCATGACGAGGAACTGCCGACCCGCCGGAGTCTCGCCGAAATCGAAGATCTGCGCGATGTTCGGGTGTTGCAGCTTCGAGGCAGCGCGCGCTTCATCAAGGAAGCGGGCGCGGGAGTTCTCGTCGTCGCCTGCCTTCGGAAACTTTATGGCGACCCTGCGGCCAAGTGTCGTGTCTTCGGCGAGATACACGTTCCCCATCCCGCCCTTGCCAATCTCATCGATAACGCGGTAATGGGAAAACGTCGCTCCAATCACGGCGATGTCCATCATACACCCTTATCGTGACACGGGGTATGACTTCATTACAGGGATCAACACGGACTACAAGGTGCGCCCGGTAGCGTAAGCTGATGGCCCTCAAGCTTGGTATCGCTCCTGAATGCTGCGCTTCGCTCGGCAGGCAGGCGGGAAGGGCGGCCCACAAAGGCATCAAAGGCACCCTGCACCAAACACCCCGCTACGGTTCGGCGAGGCTTCTGACGAACCGGAGGCTCGGTTCGATCAGCTCCCACGAACCGGGCCAGAAGCACATGTCGATGCACCACCAGTCGATATCAGGCTGGGCAAGGAGGCGCGGCGCAAGCTTCCTGAAATCGACCAGACCCTCGCCAAAAGGGCAATGCGTGCTGGTTTCATCGCCGCACAAAGTGCCGTCGGAATCCATGAGATGGATGGCGCCGATCCGCCCTTCGAGCATTGTAAGAAGCTGGCTTCCGCCCCCCACTGTCTCCGGTTCCCCATGCTGTCTCGCTCCGGCGACGCCGCACATGTAGGCGTGCGCCGTATCGAACATCACCCGGAAGCTCACGTTGTTTACGAGCCGGTGCATGGCGACGATTTCAGAAGGCTTGTTGAAAACGAAACCCGGTTCGAACTCCCAAACGATCTTGACGCCCGCCTGCCCTGCAAGCGAAGCGGCCTCCCGCCACACGCCCGCGAGACGTTCGAAGGACGCCTGATATTCGCGCGCGTCGATCGAACCGGGCGCGGCGACGGTATCGACGCGGATTGCAGGGCTTCCGATCTCGACGCACATTTGGAGATTGCGCTCAAAGAGATCGAGGTACTTCCGCTTGTTGCCGTCCGTCACGGGATTCACTGAGGTGAAATCCGCCGCGTAGCCGGAGACCGCCAGCTTGTGGCCCGAGAGGAACCGGACAAGTTCCCGACGGGACTCCGTCGACGGGTGGCTTTCTAGCGTGACGTGGGGCGGAAAACCTGAGATCTCTATTCCGTCGTAGCCCGCTTCGGAAAGACGTCTGACCGTCTTCTCGAAGGGAATCGGATCGTCCGCGTATGGGCCGAAGGAGAAAGCCCAACTGCCTAAAGAAATCTTCATTACAACGTCACACTACGTCACGTATTCAATCTAGTCCGAAATCACCATCGACGGTCCCACGGGAGGCCCGACCTGCTCCACTCGCGCCACCAGATTCCGCGCCAGTTGGAGAAACGCCTCCCCTGTCGCATCTTTACGGAGCGCCGCGGGTTGACCCGTATCGCCGCCTTTCCGGACGGTCGGATCGAGCGCCAAGGCTCCCAGAAAGTGCACTTTCATCTCATCCGCGGTCCGCCGTCCCCCTCCCGTGCTGAACACATCTACGCGCTCGTTGCAGTGGGGGCACATCAGATAGCTCATGTTCTCGACCATGCCGAGGAGTTCGACCTTGACCTGGGCAAACATGTGGACGGCTTTCCGGGCGTCCTCAAGCGACACGGCGGACGGGGTGGTCACGACCACGGCGCCGGTAATGGGAGCGGTCTGAATCAGCGTGAGTTGGACGTCGCCGGTACCTGGAGGCAGGTCGATGACCAGATAATCGAGTTCACCCCAATCGACGCCTCGGAGAAACTGCTGAATCACGCTGTGCAGCATCGGTCCGCGCCAGACGAGCGGCTTGTCCCCCGGATTCAGGAATCCCATGGACATTAGCTTTACGCCGAAATTTTCGATGGGCTGAATGCGGTCGCCCGAAGCCATCGGCGTCCGGTTGATTCCCATCATGAGGGGGACGTTGGGGCCGTAGACGTCGGCGTCGAGCAATCCGACGCGGTGGCCGAGCGTCGCCAATCCCACGGCCAGATTAACGGACACCGTGGTTTTTCCCACGCCACCCTTTCCGGAACCGACGGCGATCAGGTTCCGCACGCCGGGAATGGGCAGTTTGGGGGCTTGCCCCGCTTGATTTGGACTCATTGTGTCTATCTTAGCATCCGTGCTGACGTAGTTCCTGCGATCCCGTGCCTGATGGGTCTGATGACCTCAGCCGAACTAGTGGCAGTCTGTGGCTTCGGACTTCATCGGTTCGGCTACGATGCTTGCATGGCTGAACAAGCCGCAAAGTAAGCACGTCGCAGTACCATGCAACGTGGTGACTTCATTATGTAGTTGTGCCAGAACACCACGATCGGGCTGGCGACGAAAACCGACGAATACGTTCCAATCAGAATACCCACGACCAGGGCGGCGGAGGGCTCAGACATTCTAGGATTCATTGAGTCCCCGCGCGCTCCTGATGTCGGTCCAGGCGAAGGCACTCCCGTGGTAAGCACTGCCTCGGCAGTGTCATCCTCAACTCCAGCTCGGATTCGGCGGTCCGTAGGCGTCACCGCGGCTGATCGTGTGGAATCAGAAACATTGCGCCTCGGTGAAAATACGCCGGCCGGATCGCGTGCTCTTCGCGGATGTTCTTAGAACACCAGGCGTGCACCGGCCTGCATGCTGCGATTACCGCCCGCCGACGTTATCACGCCGAACGTCGCCGTATTCGAGAGGTTGGTTCCGGGCGCATCGAAGTTCGGCGTGTTCGTCAGACTGGACGACTCCAGGCGGATTTCAGCCTTTAAGCGCTCCCGGAGCGCGAACATCTTGAATAGGGACGCGTTCAACGTCCTCTGCCCAGGCGCGCGCAGTTCCGCAAGCGCCGGAGGCTCGGGTGAAATAATGTACTGGTTCGCGAGCGGCGTGAAGGCCCCGATGTCGAAATATGGGTTCGACACCTTGCCGGCGGCGTCGCGCCGGTCGCCAAGCCTTTCCGAGATGGCCCCTCCGAGCGCCGGATTGCGCGCGCGGAGCGGACGCCCGTTCGCGTGAGTCACGCTGAGAGGCAACCCCGAAGCGAGGGTCATGATGCCGCTCGCGGACCATCCACCCGCCAGGTATCGCATCGCGCGGCTTTGGAAGCGGAAAGGCAACTCGTAGATGAACGCCAGGCGCATCACGCGCGACTGATCGAGCAAAGAGATCGCACGGTAGTGACGTTCGTTCACGATGCTGGTCGTGTTGTTGTCCATCAGCTTCGAGCCAGTGAAAGTCCAAAGAACACTGAACCCGCGCGAAAAGCGCTTGTCCGCTTTCAACTGCAGCGCGTGATAGACGGCCCGCCCCGTGTTTGCTCCTTGAACGTTGAGTGCGGTGAATTGCGGATAGGCGGGCCAGAGCCTGCGCTGAATAATCGTCGTGCCCTGGCCGAGCGTTGAGGTCGCGGGGAACACTCCGAGGAATGGATTCGGGACGCGCGTGTTCTCGGCTGCGCCCTGCGCGAGGTATCGGTCGGGCTTTTCGTTGAGGTCGAAATTCTCGAACTGCTTGAGGCTGAGCATTCCTGCATAAGCGGCCTCGACCAGAACGCGGCCGGGCAACTCGCGCTGAATGCTGAACTGCCACTGCTGGTTATAGGGAGAAACGCGGCGGGAGTCGAAGAAAGTAAGGCTGTCGCCAAGCTGTGCACTGAGTCCGGCGGCGCTGCCGAGGGGCTGGCGCAGACCACCGGGAAACGGGTTCGCGAGGGTCGTGAAGGGCGTGGCGTCTCCATCCACCGACCCCACGTATGGCGTAACCGCGTTGAACGCTCCGACGTCGCCGAGGAATCCAGTGTTGTAGGATTGGCCGCTAAAGAACAATCCGTAGCCGCCGCGAATTACCGTATTCTTCACTGCGCGAAACGCAAAGCCGGCACGCGGACCAAAGTTGTTTCGATCGACCCGGCCCGCAGCCCGTGAAGCTCCGTTCACGCCCGCGAAGAGGATGCCGCCTCGCAGATCGAATCCGGCCGGCTGTACCGGGAGTTTCGCGGTGTTGTCGAGGCCGTAGCCGATGCGGTTGTAGCGTTCCGTGTAGGGAGTTTCGAGTTCGTATCGGACCCCGAAGTTCAGCGTGAGCCGCTGGTTGATTTTCCAGTCTTCCTGAACGAATGCCCCGAGGTAGTGGTTCTGAAGCGAGAGCGGCGACGTGTAGCCGAGCGAGCCCGCCGTTGGAAGACCGAGCAGGGCGGAGGCCATGCCGGAGCCGGAATTGTCGGCTGAACGCGCCGTGAAGGGGTCCTGCTGTGTGAATGCGGCATTGAAGGTGAAGTCGCCCGCGGCGGCGCCTCCCGGTGAAAGACGGTTCCACCGGACCAGACGGTAGTCGATGCCGAACTTCAGGCTATGCTTTCCGGCGAGCTTGGTGAAGGTGGCGAGAAACGCGTGGAGGTCGTTAGCTTCGCGGCTGGCGCTGCTCCCGATGGTGGCGGTGTTTTCGCCAAGATTGAAGACGGGGAATCCGCGCACGGCCTGATTCGCGGCGATGGCCGCGGGCGTCGCGACCTTCGCCGGGTCGAGATCCGCGCCTCCGCCGCTCGAATACGTAAAGCGCCTGGCGAGGCCGTAGCGGAACGACGCGACCAGGGTCGGCGTGAGCGTGATGGTGTCGTCGACGCCGAGGTTGTAGAAGTGGCGCACGAGCAACCCGAGGTCGCCGCCGCCCACCGGAGCGTTGAACAGACCGTCGAAGAAGCGGTCAGCCGCTTGGATTCGCTCAAGGCGGCCGAAGCGGACGAAGACGCGCTGGCGTTCGCTGATCTGGTGGTCGAAGCGCGCGCCTACCTGTTTCTGATCGACCTGGTAAATACCGGCGACGGCCCAGTTGAACTTTCCGATCTGCGGATCGCCTGCGAGGTTCGGAAGCGGCATGGCGCGAAGCAGGGCGGATCCAGTGGGATCGAAACGGTTGGCGGGAATACGCGCTCCGGCGAACGCGGTGCGCGTTGCGGTGCTTCCGGTAACGCGGGTCGACGCCGGGTCGAACATGTTCAGCGCGCCGCCGAGGCGATTGATCGTCCTCGAAAAATCGCCTTGGCGCTCAAGCTCGGTTGGCACGCGTGCCTGGAGGCTGAGGTCGCGCTTGTCTGCATCGCGTTCAAGGGAAGTGGAGAAAAACGTCCGATTGCGGCCGTTGTAAATTCGAGGAATAAGGACTGGGCCGCCAACGGTGTAGCCCCACTGCCGGTAGTCGACGGGGGGCTTCGGCAATCCGAGCCTGTTGTTGGCCCAGGAGTTGGCGTTGAGATCGCTCCAGCGCTTGAAAATGTAGGCCGCGCCGTGGAACTCGTTGGTGCCGCCACGCGTGGTGATGGAGATGGCGCCGCCGTTCGAATGTCCGAGCGACGCGTCGAAAAGCGTGGTGTGGACCTTCACTTCTTCCACGGAATCGACGGACGGAACGAAGGCGATGAGGCCTCCGCCCTGCGGCACGGTATTCGGAATACCGTCGACAAGAAACTCATTGCGGCCTCGCGTGGAGCCGCCGCCCGAGATGCTGAGGTTCGACTGCGCGTTGCTGGTGTAGGTTCCGGTTCCGGCGGATGTGACGCCACCGGCGAGTTGTGCCAGATTGATGATATTCCGGCTGAGGCTGACGGCGATCTTTCCGACGTAGGCATTGTCAATAACTTGTCCAAGTTCGGCGCCTGCGGTATTGAGGAGCGGAGTTTCGGCGGTAACGGTAACGGTTTCCGCCGTGGCGCCGAGCTCAAGCGTGAGGTCGAGTGCAATCTGGGCGCCGACGGACACGCGGATGCCTCTGCGTTCCAGTTTCTTGAAGCCGGGGTGGGCGACAGAAACAACGTAATTGCCGGGCGGGAGGAAGGGGATTTGGTAGTTGCCTGACTCGTTCGAGATGGTGTGTAAGACGAGACCGGTGTCGGCGTTGGCGGCCTCGACGGCGGCGCCGGCGACGGCCGCACCCGATGGATCGGAAACGCGACCGAGAATGGATCCGCGAAATTCCTGCGCGGCGATGGGAGCGGTGAGCAGAGCGCCGAGACAGTAGAGCCGGTAGAGTTTCATGAGCGAGACCTCTTGTTTGAGATTGTAGCGCCGAATTAGGGGCGGAGCCCAAGCGAGCCTTGACGGGCCATGAAGGACACGAATTGCGCGGCCAGGGGTACGATTGCGTCCGTGAGCGGCCGGGAAATGTTTGATGGCGGCTACTCTATGCAAGAGATCGCAGAGAGAGCGATGTCCGACGACCTGCCGAAGCTATCGAAGCTATCGCGTCTGGATTCGACCGATCCGCGGAACTGTTTTTCCCACGCGGCGCGGAAGCGGGAAGATGAAGCGTACGTCGAAGCTGAAAACATTCGATGGCGGGCGGAACAACGTGCTGAGGAAAGGTACCTGAGCTAGCCGCGTGAAGGCAGAGGCGACTTTTTGCCGCCTCCCGTGCAGGCTGTCCCGAAAGCGAATCGGGGCCGGGGAAATTGAGCAGCCGCGGCACTCGTAGAGATTTGTTGAAAAAGCAGACTCCGCCAAAATGTGTCAGACGCCT
>SHUI01000137.1 GCA_009697455.1 Bryobacterales bacterium | reverse complement strand
GCCTTGGTTCAGATCCTTCAGCAAATCCAACTGACGCCGCTGCTGTTCGAGCCCCAGCCGGGGATTCGCCAGATACTGAATCTGCTTGCGCGGATCGCTCTGCGTATCCGAAACGAACATGCCCTGATACACGGCCGGAAGAAACGCTGAGCTCCATCTCGCGTTGCCGCCCTCGCCGGATGCCGCGGGCGCGAGCACGATGTATCCCGGCAGATTCTGGTTCTCCGTGCCGAGTCCGTAGGTGACCCACGAACCCATCGACGGACGGCCCACGCGGCTCTGGCCCGTGTTCATCATCGTGATCGACGGCCCGTGGTTGGGGATGTCCGACGTCATCGACCGGATGATACAGAAATCGTCGATCATCCCGGCCATTTTCGGGAACAACTCGCTCACCCACGTTCCGTTTTGCCCGTATTGCTTGAACTGAAACGGCGAACGCATCAGATTGCCCGTCGCGAATTCGGTTCGCGGCGTCTCGTAAGGGAGGGGCTTGCCGTCGAATTTGTCGAGCATCGGCTTGCGGTCGAACGAATCCATCTGCGAGAGGCCGCCGTTCAGGAACAGGAAGATTACGTTCTTCGCGCGCGCCGGGAAATGCGGTTTCTTCGGAGCCCAGGGGTTTGACGCCGAGGCCCCCGCCACCGAGGTGTTCATAACCGACGCCAGGCCCGCCATTCCAAACCCAACGCCGGCCTGCCGTAGAATGTCGCGTCTTGTCATGTTGTGCTCCTAATTCACGTAGAGCAGTTCGCCCGAGCTCAACAACACTTGAGCGTACTGCTGCCAGGCCGACGCGCCGCCGCCCGCAAGCGTCTTCGCGTCTTCGAGAAACTTCAGCCCGCGCTGCAGCTCAACCGCCGACGCCGGCCGCCCGTACAAGAGCCGGTAGGCTTTGTGAATCCTGGCAGAGTCGTCATCGGCCCCAAGCCGCTTGTCGAGTAACCCCGCCTGACGCCACACCAGATCGCTGTTCAGGAAGAAGAGTCCCTGGAGCGGCACGTTCGTCGCGCCGCGCTGATCGCCGCTCAAATTTGGATCGGGAAAGTCGAAAAGCGTCAGCATGCGATCGGGCCCGCCCCGCCGCACTCTGCCGTAGACCGTACGCTTCTTGTTTTCCGCGTTGGTCAGTTCCTGTGGATCGCCGCCCACCCGCTCGTCGAGACTCCCGGCGGCGAACAGCAGCGTGTCGCGCAAAGATTCGGCGTCGAGCCGCCGCAGATTTGCGCGCCAGAAGAGCCGGTTGTCCGGGTCCGCCGCTGCGTTCGCCGCGATTTGCTCCGCACTCACCTGATACGCCGCCGACAGCATGATTTCACGGTGCAGCGACTTGAGCGACCAGCCCTGCTCCACCAGCCTCCCCGCAAGGTACTCCAGCAACTCCGGATGCGTGGGGCGCTCGCCCGTCACGCCGAAGTTACTCGGGGACGCAACGATACCGCGCCCGAAGTGGTGCATCCAAACGCGATTCGCGATCACGCGCGCCGTGAGGGGATGGGTCGAAATCGACTCAGCCAATTCCAGACGCCCGCTTCCGGTGCGAAACGGCTTCGGATCACCAGCCGTGTTGCCGAGAATCGCGGGTAATCCGCGTGGCACTTCTTCACCGAGTGCGTGCGGGCTGCCCCGAAGGTGGAGCTTGAGATTCGTAGGCGTAGGGTTGTCCTCTAGGCCCATCAGGTAAGGGTGCTCCGGCGGCAGACTCTGCGCCAACACCGCAAGCTCCGCCTTCATCGAATCGAGCTTCGCCTTCCGCTCCGCCGACAGGAATCGCTGCAGCTTCTCGGGAGGAAACTCAAAGACAGCCTCTTTCTTCGGATAGTCCGGGGATCCAGGCTCGCCCTGCACGACGTCAAGCCACACGTAGTACTTCTGCGTGTCGATGACCTTCTGAACCATAAGTTGCTTGTACTGGAAGAACTCGAATTGCATCAGGTCGCCCGGGAGCATGATCGTCGCTTCGTTCGGGTCGGGCTTATAGCCTTTGCGCATCTCCTCGTTCTGAGCGTTGATGGCTTTCTTGTCCGCGATCACCTCGAGCACCAGCTTCTGGAATTCGTCCGCCAGTTTCCGCGCTTCCTCATCGGAGCCGCCGCGCGCTGCGAGCGCATCCCATTCCTTCAGGAACTTGTGCTGCCTGCTGGCGGGTTCGGAAAGATACTTCGACCAGCGTTTGTACAAGCCGGCATCCAGGCCCTCGGCCGACTGCGTTCGCACCGCCATCATGTAGCGCGACGTCTCGCCCGTCAATGCCACCGCGGCTTGCATCGTGTTCGCATCCATCTCGGTCTGGATCGCGGCCTGAAGCGCCTTGATCCGTTTCCAGTGGTCCTTGTATTTCTCGACCTGATCGTCGGGTGCAAGGTTGTATTCGTGGAATCCTGAATTCCAAAAGACGCCAGCGAGCGCGGTGTAATCCTTCTGCGAGATGGGATCGTACTTGTGGTCGTGACAGCGCGCGCAGGTCACGGTGAGGCCGAGAAATCCCTTCGTCAACGCGTCGATCTTGTCGTCGCGTTCGGTGGCGCGGGCTTCGACGAAGATCACGTCGTCGCCGGTGAACCAGGGTCCCAAACCGAAGAAGCCCAGCCCCGGCAATTCCTTCTTTCCCGGCATTAGATCCGCGGCGATCTGCGCCTTGACGAAACTGTCGTATGGCATGTCACGATTCAACGCATCGATGACCCAGTCGCGATAACGCCAATTGTTTACGTAACCATCGCGGGCCATTCCGTACCCGATGAACACGGGCCGCTTGTCGGGCCGACCGTCGCCATCGGCGTAGCGCGCCACGTCGAGCCAGTGGCGTCCCCAGCGCTCGCCGTAATGCGGCGAGGCGAGCAGGCGGTCGATGGCGTTCGCAAAAGCACCGGCGGACTGATCGGCGATGAAAGCGTCCACTTGCTCGGGCGTGGGAGGCAAACCGGTCAGGTCGTAACTGGCCCTTCGCAACAGCACACGCTTGGTGGCAGGCTTCGCAGGATTTAGTCCCTGGGCTTCAAGTTTCGCGAGGATGAAGGAATCGATTTCCGACTTCGCCCACGCGCTGTTCTTCACTCGCGGAGGTGTGAGCTTCCGAATGGGTTGAAACGACCAGAATGCGCGCTGCTCGGGAGTGATGGCGAATCCTTTCCTCGCCGTTAAGGCGGCGCGCGTTTCGGGCCACGCTGCGCCCGACTGGATCCACTGGACAAGATCCTCAACCTCGCGCGGAGAGAGCCTGTCGCCCGCCATGGGCATTTTCAATTTCTCGTCGGCGTGCTTGACTGCGCGAATCAGAAGGCTCTGGGAAGGATTGCCGGGGATGATCGCGGGTCCGGATTTGCCGCCTTCGAGGATGGCCGCGCGAGAGTCGAGCCTCAGGCCGCCAAGCTTCGACGCCGTGTGACAGGAGTAGCACTTGCTCGCGAACACGGGCCGCACGCGCGTCTCAAAGAATTCGACGCCACCCGGGTCACCGAAACCGGAAATGGCGCACGCAAACGCCAACGTTATGAGTTTCCGGGCTGCCATTGGCACACTCCTCCCGTTGATACGGACGAGGTTATTATAGAACACTTGCGGGCGGAGGATGGCGGCGCTCACGTCGAATTCCCGATTGGCAAACGCGCGGGAGCCGTCCGCGGTAAAAGGCCATGGGTTTAAGCTAAGCTAAAACGGTTTCACCTGGACAGGCAGACAACAAAAGGCGATCGTCTGCCCACCTTCCTGACTGCCTCACTTCCTGACCTTCTTGACTTGCTCACTTCCCGGTAGTGTCATGTCCCCGTGTTCCCGGTCAGTTTCTCGACAAAATGGAGGGACTTCGTTTATGCTGAGACGGTTCCACCTAGCCTCGTAATGTCGTGACGTGGATGTGGAAGAGGTTCCTAAATATGCCGATTCGAACGATTAAAACCAGCTTCAAGCTTCTTGCGTGCGCCGCCGCTCCAGCGCTTTGTATCGCGGCCGGGTTTCCGGAGGCCGCCATCTCGAATGGCGCGATCGAGGCAAAGTTTCATCTGCCGGACGCCAAGATCGGCTACTACCAAGGCACGCGATTCGACTGGTCCGGAGTCATCTATAGCCTCCGCTACCAGGGCCATGAGTACTTCGGCCCGTGGTTCGAAAAATACGATCCGAAGACGCATGACGCGATCAGTGGACCCGTCGAGGAATACCGCACCGCCGGCGCCGGACTCGGCTACGAAGAAGCCAGGCCTGGCGAGGGATTCATCCGCATCGGCGTCGGCGTCGTGCGCAAACCGGAAGAGGCTGGCTACCGGAACTTCAATACCTATGAGATCATCGACTCCGGCAAATGGACGGTCCGGAAAGGTCCCGATTGGATCGAGTTCGTCCATGAGCTTGCGGGCGTCAACGGCTACGCCTACGAGTACCGGAAGACGGTGCGCCTCGCAAAAGACAAGCCTGTGATGACACTCGAACACTCGCTGCGGAACACCGGGCGGAAGACGATCGAGACGGCCATGTACAACCACAACTTCTTCGTCATGGACGGACAGCCCACGGGTCCGGATTCCATAGTGAAGCTGCCTTTTGAGGGTCGCGCCACGAAGGATCTTAAGGACCTGGCGGAGGTGCGCGGCGACCGGCTCGTGTATCTGAAAGAACTCGAGAAGGGGCAGAGTGTTTTTACGGAAATCGGCGGATTCGGCGACACGGCGCGCGATTACGACTTTCGCCTTGAAAACCGCAAGGCCGGAACGGGCGTGCGCATCACGGGCGACAGACCGCTTGCGAAGCTGGTCTACTGGTCGATCCGAACAACCTTTTGCCCGGAGCCATATATCAACCTGAGCGTGGAGCCGGGCAAAGAAACGAAGTGGACGATCGGATACGAGTTCTACACGGTGCCCAAGTCATGATCGAATTCATTCATCCCGAACCCCAGCATGTTCCCGAACTGGGGCGTATTTGTTTCGAAGCGTTCAAGGGCATCTGCGAAGAGCATGGCTTCCCGCTCGACATGCCGGCCGTTGAAATCGCGCAGTACGTCATCGGCCTAATGGCGGGCAATCCGTGCGTGCATGGAGTCGCCGCCGTCGAAGACGGAAAACTCCTCGGCTCGAACTTTGTCAGCATCTACGATGAGGTTGCGGGGGTTGGGCCCATCACCATCGACCCTTCGGCGCAGGGCCGCGGCCTTGGACGCAGGCTGATGCAGTGGGTGGCCGACGAATCGCGGGCGAAGGGGAAGGAGCAGATCAGGCTGGTGCAGGATTCCTTCAACCTGGCGGCGCTCTCGCTGTATTCGTCGATAGGATACGACGTGAAGGAGACGGTGGCGCTGATGACAATCGCGGACGCGGCGGCGGAAGCGCCCGACCCGGGGATTCGTGGAATCGTGGAAGCCGATCTCGACGCCGTCGAACGGCTTTCCCGCGAATACTATGGCGTCAGCCGCCGGAATGAGGTGGCGGCGAATGTGGCGGCCGGGGCATGCGGGGTGATTCGCGAACGCGACGATCGCCCTACCGGATTCTATCTACCGGGGATGATGGGGTTCGGCGCGGCGGAGAGCAATGCCGACGCTCTTGCCCTGATTCGCGATGCCGCACGCGTCGCGCCCGCCCACGATCTCCTGGTGTTCTGCCCGCTGCGGAATACGGATCTTTACCGGCAACTGTTGAAGTCCGGTGCGCGGGCAATTAAGGTGGAAACGCTGATGGCGATGGGGCCGTACCGCGAACCATCCGGGACCTGGATGCCTTCGATACTCTTTTAGGAGGAGCCTAACTTCATGAACATTGGAAGACGAAGCTTGCTTACAGGCGGGATCGCGGCATCGTCCGCTTTCGCGGGCAAGAACAAGACCGGTCGCAAGGCGAAGCCGGCCGCGGCGGGTCCCGGCATGCAGGACCTGGAGCGGATTTGCGCGCTTCCGGTGCTGAAGCGCGAGGGCCTGAATTCGCCGGTGATCATCGATTCCATCCGGCTGCTGAAGAAGGACAAGGAATATATCGTCCACGTGCGGTCGAAGGATGGCGCGGAAGGAGTCTCGCTTACGAACCCTCCGCGAGCGGATTTTCTGGGCCATATCCTGAAGGAACTGGTGATTCCGGTCTTTACCGGCAAGGACGCGCGGGATCTCGACAATCTGTTGTGGGAACTCTACCGCTACGAGAGCAACTACAAGATGTACGGCATCGCGCTCTGGAGCCCGCAGGCTTGGGTGGAATTCGCGATTCTCGATATGCTGGGGCGCGTGGCGAACAAGCCGATGGGCGCGCTTGTCGGGGACATCGTGCGGCACGAAGTGCCGATCTACGTCGCGAGTGGACGCCGCGAAAGCACGCCGGAAGTGGAGATCGCGTACCTACAGAAACTGGTGAGCCAGTCAGGAGCGAAGGCGCTGAAGTTTCGCGTGGGCGGACGAATGAGCCGCAACGCGGACGCGATGCCGGGCCGCACGGATACGCTAATACCGCTGGTCAGGAAGACGTTTGGCGACACCTTCGACATTCACGCGGATTCGAACAGCTCATACGACCCGCCTCATGCCATCAAAGTGGGACGGATGCTCGAAGAGATCAAAGCCGTGTACTTCGAGGAGCCCTGCGAGTTCGACCACCTGGAGGAGACGAAAGCGGTGGCCGACGCGCTGACCATCCCGGTCGCCGGCGGCGAGCAGGAATTCAGCGAGTACAGGTTCCGCTGGATGATCGCGAATCGAGGCGTCGATATCGTACAGCCTGACTTGCACTATTACGGCGGAATGATACGGTCGATGCGGGTGGCGCGCATGGCGGCCGCCGCGAAGATGCCGACGACCGTGCACATCTCCGGCGGATTCGGCTTCGTTTATATGCTGCATTTCGCTTCGTGCGTGCCGGATGTCGGGAAGTATCAGGAGTACAAGCTCGGCACGGAGAAGTACGGTAGTTGGTTCGATGGCGGCATCACCGTGAAGGACGGGCGGATGTCGATTCCGCGCGGCCCAGGCGTGGGGATCAAGGACATTCGCGGGTTGTTGCAAGGGGCGAAAGAGGTCTGAGGGGGGGTGCCCGCGGCAGCCGCGCTTCGCACGGCAGGCAGGCGGAAGCGCCTGCCCCACCTGCCCCACGGCACAATATGATTACACGGCGATCGCTGTTGCTCGAATCCGCGCTCGTTTCCGCGGCGAAACCTGCGCAAGACACACTTCATTTGTGGGCGTTCAGCGACGCGCACGTCGGAACCGACAAGCGAGCCGGCCGCGAGAGTCTGGTGGAGGCTATTCGCCATTCGGAATCGAATTTCGACTGGGAGATTGCCCTCGACATGGGCGACCAGTCCGGCGGCCAATCCGTACCCCAAGATGACGAAGGTGAGGAGATCGTGAGGCAATTCGCGACTTTGAGAAACCGCCGCCGGGAAGACATCTACAACGTCTGCGGCAATCACGACCGGAGCGGGCTCGACGAGCCGAAGAACTGGTGGTGGCGCAAGTGGGTGGACCCCACGGGCGAGAATACGAAGCACTCCCGCGTGGATCCGCGCCGCAGACGATACAGGACCGAGGGAACGTGGGAGCGGTATTCGTTCCGCATCGGGAACCTGCTCTTTCTGATGATGAGCGACATCAACGAGCCTTCCCAGAAGATCGGGCGCGGGGAGCTCAAGGGTAATCCAGGAGGGGTCGTAACCGGAGAGACGTTCGAGTGGTGGAAGAAGATGGTCGAATCGAACCGCGACAAGATTATCGTCTCGGTGCATCACTACATGCTGAAGAACACGACCGTTGCGAGCGGGGAATGGGAAGGAATGCGGAAGGACGAAAACGGGAACTGGAAATCGCATTACCACGGCTATTTCCCGCAGGGTTCTCCGAAGGGCGCGTCCTATCTGTATTGGGTGGATAGCAAGCCCGATGCGCAGGCCTTCGAGAGCTATCTGGAGTCGCATCCGGGTTCGATCGCGATGTGGCTTGGGGGTCACACGCACACCAACCCGGACGATACGTATGGCGGCAAGTCGCACATCGAGACGAAATGGGGCGTGCACTTCGTGAACGTTTCCGCGCTATCGGCGAATCACGGCAGCGCGAACATCCCGATGAGCCGGGTACTGACCATACAGGGGAATCAGGTTCGTGTGCGCTGCTACCTTCACACCTCGAAGTTCGCGCCTCAGGGCTGGTATGCGAAATCGGAGCGGTTGTTGAGGCTCTCGATGCCGTTTCGCCGTTAGGATTCCGCGGGGAGTTGATGCAAAGCTCTTGGGAAACCGGAAAAACGAGCCCCGCTGAATCCCGTTTTCTTGTAGAATGAAACGTCCCATGTCTACACCAGCACCTTCGATCGTTCCGGGCGTCGAAATCCTCGGTTCTTCGTCCACCGGCGTCTATGCCGAAATTCTGACTCCGGAGGCCGTCGGCTTCGTGGCGTCGCTCGCGCGTCAATTCGAGTCCAGACGCCAGGCGCTTCTAGCCGCGCGCGTCGTGCGGCAGCAGCAGATCCGCGAGGGTGCGCTGCCAGGTTTTCTCGACGAAACTGCCACCGTGCGGGCGGCTGAGTGGAAGGTTGCGCCAATTCCGGGGGACTTGCAGGACCGCCGTGTCGAGATTACCGGACCGGTCGACCGCAAGATGGTCATCAACGCGCTTAACTCCGGCGCAAATGTTTTCATGGCCGACTTCGAGGACGCGAATTCACCCACGTGGCGGAACAACATTGAAGGGCAGGCTAACGTTCGCGACGCGGCGAACGGCTCGATAACGTACACCAGTCCCGAAGGAAAGCAGTACGCGCTGAAGCAAAATGTGGCGACTCTGCTGGTCCGGCCGCGCGGCTGGCACCTGACGGAAAAGCACATAAGGGTGGACGGCCAGCCCATCTCCGCGTCGCTGTTCGACTTCGGACTGTTCTTCTTCCACAACGCGAAGACGCTTCTGGCGAGGGGCAGCGGACCGTATTTTTACCTTCCGAAGATGGAGAGCTATCTCGAGGCGCGCCTTTGGAACGACGTTTTCCTGGCCTCTCAGGATGCCCTTGGCGTGCCGCGCGGCAGTGTGCGCGCAACCGTCCTTATCGAAACGATTCTCGCCTCTTTCCAGATGGATGAAATCCTCTATGAGCTGCGCGAGCATTCCGCCGGACTCAACTGCGGACGGTGGGATTACATTTTCAGCTTTATCAAGAAATTCCGGGACCGGGCCGATTTCGTGCTTCCGAACCGCGCTCAGGTCACCATGGACAGGCACTTTCTCAATTCCTACGTCCAATTGCTGATTCAGACCTGCCACCGCCGGGGAATCCACGCGATGGGAGGCATGGCGGCGCAGATTCCCATCAAGGGAGATCCGGAAGCCAACGAGAAAGCACTCGACAAAGTCCGCCAGGACAAACTCCGGGAAGTGAAAGCCGGTCACGACGGCACGTGGGTCGCGCACCCCGGTCTTATTCCGATCGCGAAAGCGGTTTTCGACGAATTCATGTCCGGCCCGAATCAGATCGACCTGGCGAAGCCGCCCGTCAATATCTCGGGCGCCGATCTTATCGCGGTGCCGGAGGGCGATATTACCGAAGATGGCTTGCGTTTGAACGTGGATGTGGGCATTCAATATCTCGAAGCCTGGCTTGGCGGCAACGGTTGCGTGCCGATCTATAACCTAATGGAAGACGCGGCTACCGCGGAGATCTCGCGCGTGCAGGTCTGGCAGTGGATCCGGCATCAGGCGAAGATGAAGGATGGGCGGGTGGTGACGGCCGATCTGGTGGAGCGAATCGTTCCGGAGGTGCTGGCGAAGCTGCGAGTGCAATTGGGCGACGCACGGTACGATGAAGGGCACTTTCCGCTGGCTGCGAAATTGTTCGGGCAAATGATGACTGGCGAGGGGTTCTCGGACTTTCTGACCACGGTCGCTTACGAATTTATCGATTGACGTCATCTTCGAGAAGCTGGGACGTTCCGGAACGAACACTCCGATCCCACAACCGGACACTATAGGCCTCCCTGGTCCGCGTTCTCAGGAACTTTTCCGGCCGTTCAGCCGTATCAATGGAACAGCGCGCCTTGGATGGTGTTCAGCGTGCTGGAGTTTCGGTGGCCGGCAGGATAGTTGGGTGTAACGATTGCCGTATTCGCAGCGCCCTAAACAGGTTGGCACCCTTGTGCGATATACTTACGTGCTTCAGGAGGCATTTTGATTCATAGAAAATCCGCATTTTTCGGGGCGATCGCCGCCCTGGTTCTACCGCTCGCCATTAGCGCCCAGGAGGCGCCGAAAACGAATCTTGTGCAGCAGCCCGCGGCACAGCAATCGAGCGGCCTAAAAATCATCGTTGTGCAGGGCGAAGGCGCGCTCAACAGCACGCGAGCCAGGACGGCGACGCAGCCGGTGGTGGAAGTACGCGACGATTCGGACAAACCCGTGGCTGGGGCCGAAGTTGTGTTTCAGCTTCCGGCGGCGGGTCCTGGCGGCGTCTTTAACGGATGGATGCGGACGCAGACAACGCGTTCGGGAGCGGACGGCAAGGCCTCCGCTTCGGGCTTCACCCCGAACGACGAAGAGGGCCGTTTCAACATAAAAGTAACCGCGACGGCGGGCACGAAGTCGGCGAGTGCGATCGTCGGCCAGAGCAACGGCCGGGGCACGAACGGTTCCGGGGCGAAGGTGTCGGGCGGCAGAAACAAAATCTGGCTCGCGGTCGCCATTATCGGCGTCGGCGCCATCGCGGGCGGAGTTGGCGCGACGAGGGGCGACGACAAAGCCGCCGCAACCGCGGCCTCGATACCTGTCAGCATCACGCCTGGGGCCGTCACCGTCGGGGGACCGAGGTAACGGCGCTCCAAACAGCTCCATTCGAGACTAATTCATGATTATTCATATGTCGAGAAAACGATTGATCTCCGCCGCACTTCTGGCCGGGATGGCCGCTATTGCCGCCGCCGCCGAGTCGGGAGGACCTTCGGGCCCAGTGTCTGGGGCGGTGTTTGACAGAAAGTCCCGGTCCGTGCGCCCGATCCTCGGCGTTCCCGGATCTTCCTATCTTGGCACCAGCATCGCCGCCGGTTTGGACGAGGCGGCAGTTTCGCCAAACGGACGCTCGGTTCTGACCCTCGCGGAGGGCCGCCTCTCGCTGCTACGCGGTCTGGAGCGCCTGTCCCCGGTTACTTTAGGTGTCGAAGGGACGCTTCCGGATGCCGATCGCATCGTCTGGTCGCCGGATTCCTCGACAGCGGCTCTTTACTCCTCCGCCAGCCGCCGTATACAGATCGTTCGCGATCTGGACAAGGCTCCGGCTGCGGGTCCGGTGACAGAGTTGATGGCCGAAGGGCGGGTTGCTTCACTTGGAGTGGACGCGTCAGGCAACGTGGTCGCCGGCATAGAAGGCGCGGGCGTGTTTCTCCTGGCCGCCGGTAAAACCGAACGGCTGCTGGGAGCCTTCCGGAACCCCGTGTCTCTTCTGATGGCTCGCAAGGGAGCGGACCTGTTCGTCGTCGACCGTGAGGGAGCCTCGATCTCCGAGATTCGCGACTTTCTTACCGCAGGTTCGGTGATGACTTTCGCGGAAGGCCTTTCCGCTCCAGCCGGAGTTGCGCTCTCGAAGGACGCAAGGCAGATGTTCGTCGCAGACGCGGGCGACCGGAAATTGAAAGTGTTCGACGTCGCGTCCCGCACAAGAATCAGTGAAACCGAGCTTGATTTCGTACCTACCGGGCTCGACCCGCTCACGAGTGAAGCGCTGTCCTTGATTGGCTCGGGCGGCGAAAACCAGCCCTATTACATTCTCGACGGCGGTTCCAATCCCGCCGTTTATTTCGTTCCCGCCGGGAGGGAAGAGTAGTCCATGCGCAAGTTGATATCGCACTTTTCGATAAGCCCGGCCTTGGCGCTGCTGGCGCTGAGTTTCGCCGTCGGGCATCCCGCCGAAGCTCAGACGGGTACTCCACTAACGTTCAATTACGGCATTCGCCTGATTCAGAACGGCGTCCTTTCCAATATCGGCGATGGCTCGACAATCAGCTTCGCATCCGACTTCGTGGGAGGTTCCGCGACAGCCCAGGCCGTGATAACCTACCGGGGAACCACGCCAACGACGGTAAACTCGTCAATCTCGCAGATCGATATTACCGGGAACACCGATTTCTCGATCAACGGTTTTCCGGAAGTCCCCTTCACTCTGGTTCCGAATCAGAGCTTCACGGTCAACATTACTTTCAGGCCCACGACAAACAGGACGGTTACGGGCAAGATCACGTTCGGGTACGGCGAGGGCTCGCGCACTGGACAGTTTTCACTCAACCTGAGCGGCGTCGCGCCCGATCTGGTGTTGTCCTACGTCCTGCCGAACGGAAACAGCACGCCGTTCGCGACCGGAGACAGCATTGTATTCCCAACGACAAACATTGACGAGA
>SHUI01000136.1 GCA_009697455.1 Bryobacterales bacterium | reverse complement strand
GACCCGGACCTCAAGTCCTTCACGGAGGAACTTCTTGAAGCCCTGCGCCTCCGCCTGCAAAGTATATGCGCCGGGGAGCAGGTAGGGGAGCGTGAAGTTGCCTGAAGCGTTGCTCCGCGCGGCCGCCGCAACGCCAGTGGCGGTATTGACGGCGCGTACCTGCGCGCCAGGCACAAGCGCGCCGGCTGGATCGGTAATGCGGCCAAGGAGTATCCCGCGAGTCTCCTGCGCAGGGAGGCACACTACAACGAGCGGGAGCAAAGCAATGGTTCGGAGCATGGCAAGTTTCCTCGTGACACTTATTCTACCCGGAACGGAAACCCAAGCCGCGAACGGCCGCACCTTCGGCAGCTTGATCGCTTTTCAGGGCGCCGGTGAACTGGAAATCTGAAGCGCGGCCAACGCCAGGGTCGATTCCTGGTCATTCCCCACGATCCACGGTCTCCACCGGGCCAGGCTCAATCTTGGCGAGGTTCCTTCAGCGGATATCGCGCAGGCGTTCCAGACGTCCTTCTTCCAGCGTCTTGAGATCCTCCGGCGCGACCCTCACGACGCACCTTCCGGCGCCTGGACCCGTCGTCCAGACAGACCCGGTACTGCTGCCCGGTCGCGGCCTGGCATCTGAAACCCTCGTGCGAATCGGGCGTCTCCTTGCCGCGGAGGTGGGCTGCCGGAATTCTCGCCGCTGCACGATTCGGTCGCGATCGCCTCACCGTCCCACGCGGTAGACCGTGGTTTGAGGATGATATCGCTGCCAGTCAAACCAGTAGTCCTTCGTGTTCTGAATGCGTTCAAGCTGCTGACCTGCGAGCGGCCCTGCGATCGCCCGCCCGGAGAAGTCCCACCGGCTGCCCGTAGCTTCGTCGATGAGTGCAAAACCGGCGGTGTCCGGAGCTTTGTAGAA
This sequence comes from Bryobacterales bacterium, assembly GCA_009697455.1. GTDB lineage: Bacteria > Acidobacteriota > Terriglobia > Bryobacterales > Bryobacteraceae > SYKU01. The sequence goes on along the minus strand of SHUI01000136.1, from coordinate 11,572 downwards.
AATGAGCACGTTCCCGCCGAACCGCCTGAAGAACGACCGCACCGAATTGCCGTCATTGCCTGCCACAACAAGCACGGGTTCACCTCCCACGGCGTGATTCACCGGTCCACTCGCGCGTAGCCCTTCCATAGGGAACCCCACACTTGCGCCGTTGAATTCGATACCTGCGACAAGTTCGCGGGGAGGAAGGTCCGTCCGGCTTTTCGAACCGCCGGCCGCGGGAAGCTTCGAGATGCGCTTCTCCCAGTCCGATTCCGGATAGCGGATCCCTTCGAGGAATCGCACGGCGGTGCTCTCCGGATGTTCGGCGCGCCACGTGGCAAGCGTCACTTCGTCGCTTGGAATACGCGTCAGCTTTTTGCCCTTCAGCGGCCCAAAAAGACACTCCCCGCTGATCTGCTGCCACCAGCTTCCGGTTTCCTCGTCGTACATGAGGAAATTCATGTTGTTGATGCCGCCCAGGCGAAAACGCAGCGCCCGGCCGTCCACCACGCGGCTCCACACCAGACCGGTGTGGCAGAGCGTTCAATAGTTGGGAAGGATCGGAACGCCGTCCAGCTTGTCGTTCCACATATGGTGATGAGCAAGGAAGCGGACGGGATAGGCGCGGGTTTCAAGGCCCATTTTCACACCGATAACCATGTCTGTGTCCGCGACATCCTTGAACCCGGCGATCGAGGCGAGAACCGCTCCATCCGCGGGCGGAAAGATCCTCTCAACAATGTTGATCCGCGTTAGCGCCGCGCCGGAAAGCGCCACCACCAGCAGGGCTGCTCCCGCGGTCCGGAGTCTGCCCGTCCACTCGCGCCACTTGATTGCGAACCAGGCGGTGGCGGCTGCGGCCAGCAACAAGCATGCCATGGGACTCACGGGCCGGAGGCTCAACGAAAGGTCGAGTAGCGCCGCCGATTGCTTCGTCATGGGAAGGACAACATACAGCGGCGCCAAGGTCAAGACTGCGGCCAGAAAGGCCAGGGTGCCGAGGAGGATCACGTAACCATCTTACTTGACGCGCGGCGTATGCCAGGGCGGGTGAGAGCGATCTGACTGCCGTTGCTAACTCCAAACCGCGGCCAACGCCTGATCCAAATCCGCCAGAATATCTCCCACCGCCTCAATGCCCACCGAGATCCTCACAAGGTTGTCGCCGATGCCCATGCGGACGCGCTGTTTCGGGCTGATTTCGCGGTGCGAACTCATCGCCGGGTAGAGCGTCATCGTGTGAACGTCGCCGAGCGACGTCGCCGGCACCACCATTCTCAGCGCGTTCATGAACCGGAACACTTCCTCGCGCCCGGCCCCCTTCAACTCGAATGAAACGATCGCGCCAAACAGGCCCCCTGGGAACAGACGGCGGATCGCGGCCACATCGGGATGCGCGGGATCTTGCGGAAAATAGACGCGGCTTACGTTCGGATTCACCGCCAACGTGGAAGCCACCTGGCAGGCGTTCGCGCATTGACGCTCCATGCGAAGAGGGAAAGTCTTAATGCCGCGCATCGCAAGAAAACATTCGAACGGTCCAAGCGCCGGGCCCGTCACGCGCGAGAGCGCTGTCAGCGTCGCGAAATGAGGCTCATCTGAAATTACGACGCCGCCCATCACATCGCCGTGTCCGGCAAGATACTTCGTCAGGCTGTGGACAACGAGGCTCGCGCCGCGCTCCATCGGCTTCACCAACAGCGGCGTAGCGAATGTGTTGTCCACGATCAGCGCCGCGTCCGCGGCCCTAGCGAGTGCCGCGATCTTGTCGACTTCCGGCACGCGAAGGATGGGATTCGAGATCGTCTCCATCAGGAGGCAGCCCGGCTTCTGTTCCTCGATGGCGCGCGCGACGGCCTCGAGATCGCACATGTTGACGAACCTGATATCCACGCCCAAGGGACCAAAAACCGTCATCAGCAGGTTGAACGTCGCGCCGAAGAGCGCGTCCGCGGCAAGCACGGCTTTGCGGCGGTCGGTTAGCGCAGTCTGGATGGCCACTTGCAATGCTGCCATGCCAGAACTGCACGCGAGCGACCCGTGGCCACTCTCGAGTTCCGTCGTAAGTTCTTCGAGCGCGGCGTTAGAAGGGTTACCGTACCGCGCGTAGGAGAATCCGGCTTGCTCCCCGCCGAACACGCGATCGAGTTCTTCGATGTCTTTGTAAAAATAGCTGGAAGCCGCGTGAATGGGCGTGGTGACGGGAACGTGCCGACCGGCCGCTTTCCGGTCGCCGGAATGAACCGCTCTGGTGTGAATATTCATCGGTTACTTCCTTTTCCAGCGCACGCCATCTTTGGTGTCTTCGAGAACGACTTCCCGCGCAAGCAACTCCTGCCGGATCTGGTCGGCGCGCTGGAAGTTGCGGGATTTTTTTGCCAGCGTCCGCTCCGCGATCAGTGCCTCGACGTCCGCGTCCGCGATGGCGTCCGATCTTAGGGAGGGACGCAGCACGTCGAACAGGGAGTCGAAGCGTTCGAGAACGTCGAGCGCGGACGCGACATCGCCCGCGCGGAACTCGCCCGCGTCCATGGCGGTATTGGTTTCGCGCACGAATTCGAATACGGCGGCAAGCGCCTGCGCCGTGTTCATGTCGTCGTCGAGCGCGTCTTCGAAGGCCGAGGACGCTCGCGCCGCGCGTATCCGCATCTCTTCGCTCGTCCCCGCGGGGAACTTGCCGCTTTCAAGGCGAAGTTTGTAGTTACGGAGCCGCTCAATTGCCGTCGCAGCGGACTTCAAACCGTCGAACGTGAAATTCAGCGCCTTGCGATACGGCACCGAAGCTAGCAAGTACCGCACGCATTCAGGGGAGTAATCCTGAGCGAATAGGTCCCGCAGGGTGTAGTAGTTGCCGAGAGACTTCGACATCTTCTGGCCTTCCACCATGAGGAACTCGGAATGGAGCCAGAAGCGCGAAAACGGCTTGCCGGTCAGAGCCTCCGCTTGCGCGATCTCGTTTTCGTGATGAGGAAATGTCAGGTCCACCCCGCCCGCGTGAATATCGAGGGTTTCGCCCAGATATTTGATCGCCATCACAGAGCACTCGATGTGCCAGCCGGGACGGCCCGGTCCGGCGCCTTCGTCCCAGCTTGGCTCGCCATCCTTCGCTGCTTTCCACAGGGCGAAGTCCCGGGCGTCGGTCTTCTCGTAGGTGTCCACGTCAACCCGGGCGCCTGCGCGAATGCCCGTGAAATCGTTGTGCGAGAGTTTGCCGTACCCCGGAAAGGCGGCGATGCGGAAATAAATGGAACCCTCGCTTTCGTAAGTGCACCCTTTCGCGGTCAGTCCGGTGATTGCCTCGGCCATTTCTTTGATGTGATCCGTCGCGCGCACGATGCGCTCGGGGCTGTCGAGCCGCAAAGCGCCGCAGTCTTCGAGAAACGCTTTCGTGTACTTTTCGGTGTATTCGCCGAGCGACTGGCCATGAGCCATCGCGTTGCGGATGATCTTGTCCTCGACGTCGGTGATGTTCATGACGTGGTCGAGCTTGAATCCGCGGCGCTTCAGCACGCGGCGCAGCAGGTCGTAGAAGGTGAACGTGCGGAAATTGCCGATATGCGCGAAATCGTAGACCGTGGGGCCGCAGGTGTACATTCGCACGGTGTTGTCCCGCTGAGGAGTGAATTCCTCCGTGGCAAGCGTCAGGGTATTGAAGAAACGCAGCGGCATAGAGTTTCGGAAGGGAATCTTCATGTTAACATTCGGCCATGCGTTTGTTTGTCGGGATTGCTTTGATGACGTTGATGACGGCTCTGGCGCATGGGCAAGAACGCCTATCTGCCCGTCAAGCCCTGCTCGACCGGATGGATTCGCGCGCCGGCCGCTATGGAGAAATCTCGCGCCGGATCTGGGAATTCGCCGAACTTGGATATAAGGAATCGAAGAGCAGCGAGCTTCTGAAGTCCGAACTGCGAGGCGCGGGATTCCGGATCGAGGAGAACGTGGGCGGCATGCCGACGGCGTTTACGGCAACGTGGGGCGAAGGCAAGCCGGTGATCGCGATCCTGGGCGAGTACGACGCGCTTCCCGGTCTCTCGCAGGCAGCGGCGCCTGGAAGGAAGCCGTTGGTCGAAGGCGCGCCGGGCCATGGCTGCGGGCATAACCTCTTAGGGACGGCTTCGGCCTTCGCGGCAATCGAGATCAAGGAAGAGATGGCCGCCCGCAAGCTCGCCGGGACGATTCGCTTTTACGGCACTCCCGCCGAAGAAGGCGGAGGCGGCAAGGTTTACATGATCCGCGCGGGAGCATTCAAGGATTGCGACGTCGCGCTGACCTGGCATCCCGGAGGATCGAACGAAGCGACAAAGAGAAGCTCGCTCGCCAACATCTCCGCCAAGTTCCGCTTTTACGGACGGGCGTCGCACGCGGCTTCCGCGCCGGAGAAAGGCCGCTCCGCGCTCGACGCGATCATGCTGATGAACCATGCGGTCGAAATGCTGCGCGAGCACGTCCCCGATTCGACGCGTATCCACTATGTGATTACCAACGGCGGCGCCGCGCCCAACATCGTTCCCGACTTCGCCGAAGCATATTACTACGCCAGGCATTCCGACATGCGCACGCTCGATGGCGTCTGGCAGCGCATCGTGAAGTGTGCCGAAGCGGGCGCGCTTGGCACGGAGACCCGCATGGAACAGCAGATTGTCAACAGCGTTTACAACGTGCTTCCGAACGACCCGCTGTCGGTGCTGATCGACCGCAACCTGCGTATCGTCGGTGGTATCCGGTACACACCTGAAGAACTGCTTTTCGCTGAGGCGCTGCGCAAGACGTTCGTCGCGGACGAGCCGCTTGCTATCGGGAGTCAGGAGAAGGTTCAGGTTCCCTCCGACGGTCCGGGATCCGCGTCGACCGACGCCGGCGATGTGAGTTGGGTATTGCCCACGGCTCAGTTGACCGCCGCAACCTACGTGCCCGGAACTCCTGGGCACAGTTGGCAGTCCGCCGCCTGCGCCGGATCTTCAATCGGCCGGAAGGGCATGATGGTTGCCGCGAAAACGCTCGCGTTGAGCGCACTCGATCTATTGGAGCAACCCTCGGCGATCGTGGAGGCGCGCAGGAACTTTGACGAGCGGCGCGCCGGGTTCGAATACCTCTCGCGGGTTCCGCCGGGCCAGAAGCCGCCACTCAATTACAGGGACGCGATAAGATGAGGTTCATGCGACGTCTCCTCCTGTGCGCACTCCTGACCGCAAGTCTTTTCGCCCAGCGAAACGCGGCGGACGCGAAGCCCGAATTGCTCTGGCCGCAAGGCGCTCCGGGTGCTTTGGGCGATACCGATGCCGACAAACCGGCGCTGAGCATTTACCTGCCGAAGGATGAAAAGCCGGTGCGCGCGGGCGTCGTCGTGTGCCCAGGCGGCGGCTACGGCACGCTTGCCATGGATCACGAGGGCAAGCAGATCGCGCAGTGGCTGAATTCGCTTGGCATCGCGGCGTTCGTCCTGAAGTACCGCCTGGGACCGCGCTATCACCACCCAGCGCCTTTGCAGGACGTTCAACAGGCCATTCGCACGGTCCGTTCCCGCGCCGCCGAGCTGCATCTCGACCCGGCTCGCCTTGGCGTCTGGGGCTTCTCCGCGGGCGGGCATTTGGCTTCGACGGCCGGCACGCACTTCGAGCGCGGTACGCGCCCGGATTTCATGATCCTGTCCTACCCGGTGATCAGCTTCACCGCGCCTTACACGCATAAAGGGTCGAAGCGCAATCTGCTGGGCGAAGAACCGGATGCGAAACTCGTGGATCTGCTGTCGAACGAATTTCAGGTGACCGCCGAGACGCCGCCGACGTTTCTGTTTCATACGAACGCGGACACTGGTGTGCCGCCGGAAAACAGCGTGGCGTTCTACTTGGCCTTGCGGAAGGCGGGCGTTCCGGCGGAGATCCACATCTACGAGCGCGGACCACACGGAGTGGGCCTCGCGTCAACCGATGCGACGCTGTCATCCTGGGGCGCGCGCTTAGCTGATTGGCTGCGCACGCGCGGGATATTGTGACCGGCGGCAGCGCGTTGAAGGCGTCCGCATAATGGCTGGCGCAAGGGAAGGGCTTCGAGCCGTGATGCGTCAATAATGATATCGGGCAGTCAGCATATCGATCCGGCCCTCGCCGACGCGGTACACCAGCCGGTGTTCCGCGCTAACACGTCTCGACCATGCCCCGGCGAGCTCGTGTTTGAGAGGTTCCGGTTTGCCGATTCCCGCAAAAGGTTCCTTCAGGATTGACTCGACGAGGTCGAATATTTTCAGTGCAATTCGTCGATCGGTCTTGATCCAATAATACAAATCGTCGAGAAACTCCGTATGGAAACGGCTTCCCACTTAACGGTTCGGCTCAAGACCTGTCTCTCTGCGCAGGTCATCGACGGATCTTGGTTTCAACGTCCCCGCCTTCGCACGGCGCAATGCCGTCAGCAGCCGCCGGGCGTTCTTGGGGGAGCGTAAGAGGTAGGCCGTCTCCATCAGGCTCGACAGTTCGGAAGCGGGGACGAGCGCCACATCCTCCGAGCCGCGACGATGGACAATCACGGGTTCGCGTTCGTCCAGTACTTGATCCAGCACGGCAGCGAGATTCGCGCGCAAATGGGAATAAGATGTCTCGGAAGGCACTGCAATTCTCTGTCTAGTTAAGTACAACCTTATTGTACAGACCTCGCTCCAATACAGTCAATGGCCCACGGTTGGCTGAATTTGCCGCCACTCATGCTAATCGGCAATCGCCTGCGTCGCGGCGTTCTGGAATTCATGACGAATGTTGATGTGCGCGTACGGCATCAACTGAATCATCATGATCCCGATCATCTGTTCTTTCGGGTCGACCCAGAAAAAAGTACCGTGCGCGCCGCCCCATCCAAAGCTGCCAAGCGATCCGAGCAGCGCCGCTTCGCCCTGATCCGCGCGCACTCGAAGACCCAGCCCGAAACGGTATCCATGCAGCGTATCGTTCCACATCGGAAGCTTGCCGATGTGGTTCGCCGTCATCTGCTCGATCGTCTTTCTGCTCACCAGACGCGTGCCCTCCAGAGTGCCGCCGTTGAGCATCATTTGGCAGAATCGAAGGTAATCCTCCGCCGTGCTGGCCAAGCCGCCGCCGCCTGAATAAAATCGTCCGGTGCGCGACGCCGGGCCAGGCGCGGTCAGTTTCTCCAGACCCTTTTCGCCTTTCGCATATGCGGTTGTGAGGCGCGGAAGCTTTTCGTCCGGCAGATAGAAATACGTATCGTTCATCGCGAGGGGCGTGAGGATGCGCTCGCGAAAGAACTGATCGAGAGTCCGTCCGGAGACAACCTCGACAAAACGGCCCAGCACATCGGTTGCGGGTCCGTACTCCCAGGCCGCGCCCGGCTGGAAGTTCAGCGGCAGCCCGGCAAGTCTGGGGATGTAATCCGCGAGCGTATCGTCGGGCTTGCGCGAGATCTTCTTTAGCAGATCGACGGTGGGGCCAGCCGTTCCACTGGCGAGGCCCGCGGTATGCGTGAGCAGGTCCCTGACGGTGATTTCCCTTTCGGCCGGCACCAGACGGAATCCCGCTCCCGCCCGTTCGTGCGGCGCGTTTGCGATCGCTACTTTGGGATTCTTGAATTCCGGGAGCCAGCGCGAAACGGGATCGGTCAGGAGGAAATGCCCTTCCTCGTGAAGCATCATGACGGCGACGCTCGCAATCGGCTTTGTCATCGAAGCCAGGCGGAAGATCGCGTCCGTCGTCATTGGCTTCTTCGTCTCGATGTCGGCGACACCCTGCGCCTCAAGGTGTGCGATACGCCCGCGCCGGGCGACCAAAGTGACCGAACCGGCGATATCGCCCTTATCGATGTAGCGCTGCATCAGGGCGTGAACGCGCCGGAGCCTCTCCTTTGAAACACCGACTTCCTCGGGATTCGATTTCGGAAGGGTCGCGGCGTAAAGACACGGCCCGGCCAACAAGATCAGTACTCGGCGAGCGATCATTTGTTTGTCCTTTCCCTGAAAGCGTTAAACGAAGAGCGGCGAAATTTCGCGGTTCGCCACGTAGCCCTGCGCCGCGAAGGGCTCCACATAGAAAAATTCCCGCCCTGAAGGCGTGGCCCTTACGGTCTTAGTCCAGTCGATCCCCATGGCGGAATATATCGTGGTCGCAATGTCTTCCATGAAAATGGATCGCTTGACCTCCCATCCGGATTCCACGACCTTCGCGCCTGTCTCATCGGTCTTTCCGACGATCCGGCCGCCCTTGACGCCGCCGCCGGCAAACAGCGTGGTCATCGCCTTCTGGTAGTGGTCGCGCCCCTTGAGTCCGGTCAGATCACCCGGCGTCCGTCCGAATTCGCCCATGCATATGACCAGCGTTTCGTCGAGGAGTGAACGCCCGTCCTTGCGCTTTCGCTCTCCCAAATCCGCGAGCAGAGAGGCAAGCGCGTTGTCAAGATCCATCGAAAGGCGGTAGTGGTTTTTCGCGTCGTAGATGTCCTTGTGATGGTCCCAGCCATTCTGCTGCAGGAAAATGAAATTGGTTCCCGCATCGGCTTCGACGATGTTGCGCGCCAGCACGCAGGCATCGCCGGTAATGGTCTCGCCGTAACGCTTGTGCTCTTCCGGCGCGATCTTGAATAACGCCGCGGCGCGCGGATCGGACATCAGACGAACCGCGCCCTCGTAATGATCGTTGTAGTCGTGGTAGGCCTTGGCGGCGAGCGAGTTGTCGTTGCGAAGGCGCGCGTCGAAACTCTTGAGGAGTTGCCAGCGGCGGTGAAAGTCGGCCTGGTTCTCCCGGTCGAGCGAATATGCGGACATGCTGCTGCTCGTGTCGACGTGGAACGGGGAGTACGATGCCGGAAGGAATCCGGACTTCAAGAGCCCGGCCTGGCTCTGTGTCACATTCAGCGCGACGTAGGGTGGAAGTGTATCGCCTGGACGGCGCCGGGCGGTCATCTCCATGGCAACGACAGAGCCGACCGGCGGAATTTCCTTCTGTAGCGCGGGATTCAACGCGTGCGCGGCCTGAACGTAATACTGCGCGCGTCCGTGAACGGCATCCCAGGTTTCGACGGAGCGGGCGAGCGTGACCCGGTCGAGTTGGCTGGCAAGGCGCGGGTAAAGCGCCATGGGCCACTTCACACCGGGGCGGATTTCCTTAACGTCGAAATTAGGAGGCGTCCATTTGCCCTCTTTCAAATCCCAAGCGTCCACGTGGCTCTGGCCGCCATCCAGCATGAGAAAAATACAGAAGCGGGCCGTTCCGCGCGGACTTACTTTGGCCGCCGCGCGCACGTCTTTAGGTGAAAGCAGCGGGGCGAACCAATAGCCGGCGATTCCAGCGCCGCCGAGACGAAAAGCCTCGCGGCGAGTCGCCGCGAGATCCAATGAACCGCGCATGGTAATGCTCCTCTTTGAATAGTCTAGTCGTTTTTCGTTCCGCGCGCCGAAGGAGATACGGCCAATGACCGGAATGCAGTTCATTACCGATTCGAAGCGCCGCAAGACGGCGGCCGTGATCGATCTTAAGAAACACAGTGCGCTTTGGGAGGATATCGAGGACGTTCTGGTTTCCCGGTCGCGGCGGCATGAAAGACGGATACCGCTCGGAAAGGCGAAGGCCAACCTGATCGCACGCGGAAAGCTGCGTGGCTAAGTACTACGTCGTCTTCTAGTCAAGTGCCGAGAAAGAACTCACGAAACTATCAGGCCTTTTGATCGCGCGCATCGTTCCGCGTCTCGAAGCAATTGCGTCCAATCCCCGTCCATCCGGCTGCAAGAAGCTCAAGGGCGGCGATGCCGAGTGGCGTCTACGCTTCGGAGAATGGCGCGTGGTGTACCCCATCGAATTCGCCACCGAGGTTCGACATTTGAGCGATAGCCTGCATTGCGCGCCTCCGGGCAGGCGATCCCGCTGCAGGACGTACGCTGTTACGCCAAGTCGAACGGCACCGCCGCGAACTGCCTTCAGGTAAAGCGCCAGTCCCGAACTCACGCGATAGGAGTGGTGACGCCCTGCCTTGCCTGGAATCTGCCCCGCCCGGCTCCCAGAAGCTACGCCAAATCGAACAGTACCGCGGAAAACTTGTCGCCCTTAAGATTCTTCTCGATGCTGGGCCACACTCTCTGGTGATCCGCCGTCGCCACCCAGGTCACTCGCTGCTCTTCCGTCTGGAAACTGATCAGCAGCCGGTAGCTCGTGTTCGCTGGCGCACTGCCTTTCATCGCCTTGCGAAGCTTCATTAGCTTCACTTCCACGAAACCCGGCTGCTTGCTGATTGTCGGCTTGAAAATCGTCTGAAAGTTCGACACCAGTTCCTTTTCTTTCGCCGCCTCCACATCCAGGTCCACGTGCAACTGGATAGGAGGCGCGCCCGCCGCCTCACCAACCGCTGCTGTCGCCGCGCCGGCAACTGCCATCGTCTTCAAATAATTCCGTCGATTCATTGTTCTTATCCTCAAAGCGTTTTCTTCAGCCACTCGATCATCACGGGCTTATACTTCTGAAATTCCGGATTTTTCTCCCACGGCCCAATGCCGTGCGGAGCGTCCTCCACCGTGAACAGCTCGCAACTCACGCCCACGGCCTTCATCTTCTCGCACATCAGCGGCGATTGCTCGTAGGGAACCGCGGCATCCTTCGTGCCGTGAATCAGCAAGTACGGCGGCATCCCCTTGTGGACGTAATTGACCGGCGAGGCGTCGCGCATCACCTTGAGCGCATGCCCGTCAAGCTCCTTCAGCCCGAACAGCTTCTCCAGATTTTCACCTACCTGTCCCATGGCCTTCGCTCTCCGCTCCAGGTCGTGCGGACCGTAGAAGGAAACCACTGCCTTCACCTTCTCCTTGCTGTGCGCGCCGACGTAGGAAACCAGATGGCCGCCAGCCGATTCCCCAATCAGAGCGAGCCGCGCCGGGTCCACCTTGAACTCCTTCGCATGCGCCTTCACGTAACGGATCGCGCTCTCCACATCCTCAATCGGCGCGGGAAACTTGTAGGCCGGCGCCAGTCTGTAGTTGATGGTGAACCACGCGAAACCGCCCTTTGTCAGCGGGTCGAACAGCGGCGGCACGTAGGACAGCTTCGTCCCGTTGACCCAGCCCCCACCGTGCACGATGATTGCGGCTGCGAAGGGGCCCTTGCCTTCCGGCACCCACGCATCGAGCGTGAGGCTGTAGCCGCCCGGCTTCGCGAACTCAATATCGTTTCGCATCTCGCCGCGCGCCGCCGCGGCGGCGGCTACCACTAGAACACTCGTTACGAATCGCATCGTTTCCCCTCTCCCCCTCAGGTCTACTGCCCCGACGGCGTACCAGCCACATCCTTCTTTATTGGTTTCGGCAAGGGACGCCGCGGCAGCATATCGCCTCGCGTCGCCGTGTGATACACAATCGACGCCACAATCGCCGACGCCTGCATCAAGTCGCCGTTCTGTATCCGGTCATAAACGTCCATATTCGAATGGTGGGTACGCGTGCTGTACTCGACCGGGTCCTGAATAAACTGAAAGCCAGGCAGACCGATATCGTGGAACGAAACGTGGTCCGTCGATCCCGTGTTCCGGATGCTCACCGTCGTCGCGTCCAGATCCTTGAAGGGCGCAAACCACGCCTCGAACACCGGACGCATCATGTCGTTGC
>SHUI01000135.1 GCA_009697455.1 Bryobacterales bacterium | reverse complement strand
CCGGACTATCAGTTCGCCTACCTGAATCTGGTGAAGAACGGTTTCGTCGTTCTGGCTTATGACCCGGTGGGGCAGGGCGAGAGGCGGCAATACTGGAATCCGCGGACCGGTGAGACGGAATCGGACCTCAACCCGATCTACGAGCACTCGATGCCCGGCCAGCTTTTGCTCCTGCTCGGAGAAGATCTGACGCATTACCGGATCTGGGATGGCCTGCGGGCGATTGATTACCTTCTGACGAGGCCTGAAGTGGATCGAGAGCGGATCGGGTGCGCGGGTCACTCCGGAGGTGGAACCCTCACGCTCTTTATCAGCGCTCTCGATGAGCGCGTCCGGTGTGCGGTGGTCAACGAAGGGGGCACGTCCCACCGCTGGCCGCTCGAAATTCGCCCGGAAACTTCGATCGGGCCCTCCGACGTGGAACAAAATCTGTTCCCGGCGGCCGTGCACGGGATAGACCTTTGCGATCTTCACGTGGCCATCGCGCCGCGTCCGCTTCTCACGCTCATTGAAGATTACTCGCCCCGCTTCAATGCGGCCGCGCAGCACATCCGCAGCCGGTACGAACAGTTTGGAGCGGCGGAGAAATTTGCGACCGGGGAAGCAACGGATCCGCACGCCTGGACCGTCAAATTGCGGCAGGCCACGGCGGATTGGTTTTGTCGCTGGTTCTATGGCAGAAAGGCGCTGGACCAGGAGCCCGAATTCGAGCCCGAACCGCCCGAGCGGCTCTACTGCACTCCCCATGGCTCGGTACGGTATGCCCGCCAGGGCGATACGATTTTCTCTCTCATTCTGAAGAACCAGGCGCGGCTGCCTCCCTCGCGCGAATTGCCCCGGACTCCCGCGGACATCGAGTCTTATCGCCGTAGCATGCAGGCCGAAATCGGAAAACTGTTGCATTTGGCGGATACCGATCGGGGCCTCGGTGTGCGACACCTCGTAACTACCGCGCGGAAAGGCTACAGCATTGAAAAAGTGGAGTTCCTGTCCGGGCCGGGCATTTACGTCCCGGCGTGGGTCTTCGTGCCGGAACGGAAGAACGGCGCAACGTCGGCTACACTGTTTGTCAACGACGCGGGCAAGCAAGCGGACGGTATGGAGTTCGGCCTTTTGGAGAAACTCGCCCGATCCGGACACCTCGCGGTTGCCGTCGACGTGCGGGGCATCGGTGATACCCGGCCGCCGCACGCTTCCCAAATTATCCGGCCGGAGGAATACCGCCATCTGTTTGACGTCGAGACCGCAATGGCTTACATGGCCTGGTTTTTGGACGAGTGTCTGTTCGGGATGCGGGTTCAGGATGTCATGCGCAGTGTCGATTACGTCCTGAGCCGTCCCGATGCCGGCAAAGCAGGTCTGCGCGTCGTGGGGAAGGGGATGGGCGCTCTGTGGGCGTTATATGCCGCGGCGCTCGATTCGCGTATTCATGGGCTTGTCTGCGAGGGTGGGCTGCTTTCCTACCGCACCCTGACCGAGTCGGACCGGTACCTGCACAGCGCCGCAGTGTTCGTTCGCGACGTTCTCAAGCATTTCGATCTTCCGCAGGTCGCAGGGACGATCGCGGGCCGGCACTTGATCCTGCTGTCTCCGGTGGATGCGATGAAAAAGCCAGTAGAGGTTTCGGTTGTGCGCAAGGCGTATCAGTGGGCACACGATGTATATGCGGCCGCGGGGGCGGGGGACCGATTCCGGGTGCTCGGCCGAGATCCGGCCGTGGACCCCGCGGCCCAGTACCTGACGTTACTGAACAGTTTCCGGGCTTGAGGGTTGGCCTGTTGACGTTACGCGTCCCAACAAATTATCGCGGGCGTGTGGCACTGCCCAATCCGAACGTGAGACCATAGGCTGACCGGAGAGGCGGGTGTGGATGTCACGGACGCGGGTCTCGCCCATTTGGGCCGGCTGGTTAAAGAGTCTTCCTGGTTGATTATGACGCATGACACGCACTTCGATCACGGGCAGCGCCACGGAATCATGGACGGGCTGCGCGGTGTCTGGCACGGCGGTCCGTTTTCGCCAAATCCGAAGTACCGCTTCTATCCGAAGATGATTCGTTTTGGCACGGACCCGGTTGCGCTCGACCGCCTGCTCATTCCGGTAATCGAGGAAAAGCGCAGGGCCGAGAACGCCGTCTCCGTGTTCGACCGTTCGCCGTCTATCATCGACCCGCGCAGCCGCCGCGACAATCCGAACAAGAACAGTTTTCTCCGCGAGCCCGGCCACATCGAGTTCGCCACCCGTTTTGGCCTTGGCGTTCACGATATCGCCAGGATCAAGGATACGAGAATCGAGCTGTGACGCCCTTATTGTTAGCCGCGATTCTGCCCGGTTTGTTCTGGGAAGGCCCCGAAACGCTCCCCGCGTTGAAAGACCTGGGCATCGAACGCGTCTACGGACCCGGCGCGCAGCCACTGCCGGATACGGCCGTGAAGATTCCGCCTCCGGGCGTGCTCTATCGCGCGGATGTCGCTACCGCAAGCACCACTCCCTGGGTCGACGCGAACGGATGGCGTTACGCAAGAAGCGCCGGCAAACTCCATTTCATCGACGCCTCCAAGGGATCGGCAGCGCTTACGGCGGCCGAGGCCTTCGCGTATGGCGCGGACGCCGTGATCAAGATTGACCCGAAACAACTCGAAGCCTTCGGAAAGATGCTGACGTTTCTACGTCCCCTTGTGCGCCAACCGCTGCCACTGATCGCGAACATCGGAGTTGAAGACGATGGGTCCGCGCTTGCCGGAGAAGCCATGAACATGCTGGCCCGGCGGAATCTGCTTTTTCGTATTGTCAAGAAGCCCGACCCGAAGCTCGATGTAAACGTGAAGCCCGGGGCGGATGCGCGCAATCCGGCTGTTTTCGCTCAGAACGCCCGCGCGCAACTGACGGACGCAAAGCGGTTGGTAAGGATCTACGGCAGCGATGTCGTGCTGGCGTCTTTCACGGGCGAGGGGCCGCGGGCGCGCCTTTTCCTGCTCAATTACGGACGCGGCAGAATTGAGGGATTGCGGGTGCGCGTGCTTGGGAATTGGGCTTCGGTCGCGGTCGCGGGTTCGCGTATCGAAGACGTTGAACGCTTGTCCGGCGCGGTCGAATTCTCCATGCCGGAACTGGAGACGCTCGCCGTCGTTGAACTGGAACGCGCGGGGCCGCCGTCTGAAAAAGCCGCGCCTGCAAAAACGGTGTCCGAAAGCAACGCGGGCACGAATCGCGCGGCCGCCGAGTGGGTGCTCCGTATGGGCGGGAGCGTTACCCTTCGCGGAGATTCGAAGCGCTACACCGACTGGACCGAATTACCTGCTTCGGATTTTGCACTCGAAGCGGTCAACCTGATTGGCGTGCTGGTCGACCCCGCGGATTACAAGCGGTTGAGCGGCCTTGACGGGCTTCGCGAACTCTATGTTTCAGGGCGCACGTGGCACTCCATGCCGAAGAATGTGTCGGCGAAGACGCTGAAGCTCTTCGAGGGTCTCACTTCGCTTGAGAAATTCGCCCTCAGCCTTCCGGTGCAAACCGAGATTCCGCTGGAAGACGACGCTCTCGCGAACCTGGCGCCGCTCACGAATCTAACGGAATTGCGCCTCGCCCAAACTCAGATTCGCGGCCAGGCGCTCGCGCCCTTCACCAAACTCACTTCGCTCGATCTCGACCACACGCGCTTCGACGACGCGGGCATGAAGCATCTGGAGGCGATGAAGGGACTCACACGGCTCTACGCGCGCGATACACTGGTCACCGACGAAGGACTGAAGTCTCTGAGAAACCTTCGCGGCCTGACGGAACTCGATCTCTACGGCACCAACGTGTCAGATGCAGGTGTGGCCAATCTGAAGGGACTCACCGCGCTCCGCCGCTTGAACCTGCTGGGTACTTCGGTCACGGACGAGGGCTTGGCTTCACTCGCCGGCATGAAGCAACTCGAAGAGTTGAACCTCTACCGCACGAAGATCACGAACGCGGGCGTGGAGGCGCTGGCGACGCTTCCGAAACTGCGGGAACTGGACGTTCGCTATACCGGCGTTACGCGGCGCGGAGTGGAAGCGGTGCGTGCCCGGCTGCCGCGTTGTCATGTCGCGTTCCTCGACGTGCTGGCCGGCGCGGAATCGCGTGAGGCCATCGGACCGCGCGACCTCAAGGACGCCGCGAAGCTCGCTTCTCTCACCGAACTCGATCTGACCGGCGCGCAGATTGGCGATGAAGACCTGGCAAACCTCGCGGGACTGAAGAATCTGGAGCGGCTGAGCCTGAAGTACACGGAAGTCACGGACGCGGGTCTCGCGCACCTCGGCGGGCTTACGAATCTCAAGCGGCTCGATCTTACGGGTGTCGATATCACGGACCGGGGACTCGCGCATCTGCGCCCGCTCACCGGTCTGCGGGAGTTGCTCCTTGGTTACGGACGCTTCACGGACAAGGGCTTGGCGGAGCTTGCACCGCTCACAAACCTGACGCGGCTCGACCTTGTAAGGACGCGCGTCACGGATCGCGGCGTGGAAGCGATTGCGGCTCTTAAGAGCCTCACCAGGTTGAATCTCGATTACACCAGCATCACTGACAAGGGCTTAGCGCCCTTGGCTTCCCTGACAAAGCTCGCCGAACTCAAGCTTGATAGCGCCACGGTGACAGACGCGGGCCTTGACCCGTTAACAGGCCTCACCGGACTGAAACTGCTCAACCTTTATCACACGCTTGTTACCGACGCCGGATTCCGGAAGTTGAAGACGGCGCTTCCTGAATGTAAGATCGTGTGGGACCGCGAATCGGCGCTGCCGACGCGCCGCGGAAGTTAACCATGAGTCGCCGAAGTGCTGTGAACTTTGTCTACCAGGGAGCATTGATCCTTGTCCCCTGGTGGGGCATGCGGTTTCGCCTGCCTGCCGCGCGTATCGCGGCCCTTGCCCTGCTCTGCGCCCTCCCCGCGCTTACCGCCGAATCCGCCAACCTCGGCTTCTCCTGGGTCACCGATGCCGACATCGAAACTCTCCTGTCCCAACCCGATCTCCGCCGCCTCGATCTTTCCCTGTCTCTCATCACGGACGCCGGCATGGCGCGTCTCAAACCCCTTGCCAATGTAACCGCCCTCAATCTGTTCGCCGTCGAACACATCACGGACGCCGCCGTCGCCTCCATTCGCGGCTGGAAAAAGCTCGAGCGCCTGAACCTGCGCGGTACCGACATTACGGACACGAGCCTCCAGTACATCGGCGGAATGACGTCGCTGCGGTCGCTCGACATCAGCGGCACTCAGATCACGAACAACGGTATGGAGTACCTGGCGAATTTGCGCGATCTGGAGGAATTGCGCATCGGCGGCAACAAAGTAACAGGATCCGGTCTGCACGTCCTGAAAACCCTGCCAAGACTGAAGACCCTAAGCCTCAACGGGTCGCAAAAGCGAAATTCGGGAACCTGGGCGGCTTCGCTGATCGATAACGACATGGACACGATCGCGTTGCTCTCCAGGCTTGAGTGGCTCGATCTGGGCGGAGTCAAAGTGACCGACCTGGGCGCTTCCAAACTGAAGCGGCTCGCTTCGCTGCGGGTCCTGGACTTGAGCCGCACGCAGGTTTCAGCCGCGGGTCTTGAAGGCTTCGAGAATCTGGAACGGTTGAGCCTTTGGCGTGCGGCGCGCATCGACGATACGGCCGCAGTGCCGCTCGCGCGGATGAAGAGACTCGCGACTCTCGATCTTTCCGAAACCAAAATTACCAAAGCGGGCGCCGCTGCGATCGCCCATGCGAATCCGAACTGCAAGGTGGTCTGGAAATGAGACGTCTGCTGGTTCTTTTCGCCATAGCGGCGCTGATTTCGCCGGCTGCGATCCGCAGGCTGACGCACAGCCAGTACAACAACACCGTGCGCGATCTGCTGGGCGATCAGACCCTGCCCGCGGACAACTTTCCTACTGAGGATTTCGTGCACGGCTTCAAAAATCAGGCCTCCGCGCAGGACATCCCGCCGGTTCTCGCGGAAGCCTACGACAGCGCCGCTGAGCGTCTCGCGCGAAACGCGTTTCAAGGCGGGCAGGACGCGAATCACCTGATTCCCTGCAAACCACGCAATGCCGCCGATTCAGCATGTGCCGCGCAGTTCATCCGCGCCTTCGGCCGCCGCGCGCTACGTCATTCGCTCACCGGGCCGGAACTTCAACGTTACCAAACCCTGCTTCTCAAGGAAGCCAGGCGGACCGGTTCCTTCATCGGAGGCGCGCAAGCCGTCATTGAGGCCATGCTGCAATCGCCGAAATTCTTATTCCGGTTCGATGGCCCCGCCGCGCGTCTCTCCTATTTCTTGTGGGACACGATGCCGGACGACCTTCTCTTCAACGCCGAAGAATCCGGCGCGCTCTCCACGCGCGAGGGGATCAATCAGGCTGTCCGCCGCATGCTCGACCATCCGCATGCGAAAGAATCACTCGACCAGTTCGTCAGCCAGTGGCTGCGATTCGATCTCGCGCTCGCCGCCGTCAGGGACCGGTCCCTATATCCGCAATTCACGCCAGAACTCGCCATCTCGATGACGGAGGAAACGCGCCGCCTGATCGCGGATAACGTCTGGAACGGACGCAACTTCATGGATGTGCTCACGGCGAACTATTCGTTCCTCAACTCCGATCTCGCCGCGCTCTATAAGGTGGCCGCACCCCCGTCGGAATTCGCGCGCGTGGACTTTCCCGCCGATTCAGGCCGCGCCGGAGTGCTTGGCCACGGATCCTTTCTAACGCTCACGAGTAAGCCCGGCGACACTTCGCCAACCGTACGCGGCTATTACGTGCGCGAGCAGTTCCTATGTCAGCAGGTGCCCGATCCGCCGCCCGGTACGAACAGCAACCTTCCCTTGGTGACGCCTGAGCGGCCGCAAACCAATCGCGAGAGGTTGAAGGTCCACGTCGAGAACGCGACCTGCGCGGGCTGCCACACGCTGATGGACCCCATCGGATTTGGTTTCGAAAAATACGATGCGATCGGCCGCTACCGCGAGAAGCAAACCATCCTGTTCTTCCCGGATCGCCGGGCGAAGGACCAGACGCCCGCCAAAGTAGTAGTGGATCTGGACACGAGCGGCGTTGTTAGCGGCACGCGCGATTCCGCCTTCTCTACGCCGAAGGGACTCGGAGAGGTTTTGGCTCGCAGCGCGGAATGTCACGCTTGTATGGTAAAACAGCTCTTTCGGTACGCTTTTGGGAGAATGGAAGAGACGCGTGACGGCGATACTATCGCCGGAGGTCTCGAAGCGTTTCGGGGCTCGGGGTTCCGGTACAAGGAGCTGCTTGCGTTCATGGCGGAATCAGCCGCCCTTCGAAAAGGGGGAAATTGACGATGGCTTTGTCCCGGAGAACTTTCCTGCGCGGCACGGGCGCGGCCGGCGCCGCGGTCCGTATCGGACTGCCGCCGCTCGACGCGATGTTCAACAGCCACGGGACGGCGTATGCTGCCGGCAAGGAAGCCGTGGCGATTCCGTCGCGCTTCGTGCTGTGGTTCAACGGGAACGGGATTCCCGAGCGCTACTGGATTCCCGCGGAGACCGGCCCGAGCTACGATCTTACGCCTTGCCTCGCGCCGCTCGCGCCGTTCCGCAACGACGTCCATATCATCACGGGTCTCGACAACCCCGCTTCGCGGCTGCCTGGGCCTGGGAACGATCATCACCGTTCCATGTCGGGTCTGATGTCCGGCACGCCATTCACTGGGCGCGGCGCGGGCGGCCCTTCGATCGATCAGTTGATCGCCGCGAAAATCGGGGGTGGAACGCGATTCCGCTCGCTGCAAATCGGAGTGTGCCAGGAGTCGCACGGCGAAAGCATTCACCGCAACATGAGCTGGTCCGGATATGAGCGCGCGCTTCCTCCGGAATTGCTGCCTCACAATCTGTTCGATCGCATTTTCGGCGTGAAGGAACCGTCCTGGGTGGGCCGGAAACAGAGCGTGCTCGACGCGGTGCGCGATGAATTCAAGGATTTGAACGCCACTTTGGGCAAGCAGGACAAAGCGCGTCTCGACGATCATCTCGCCTCAGTGAGGGACCTCGAGCGCGCTATCGTGAGTCTGCCCCCCGACTACGCGAAAGTTGAGGAACCCGAAGCCGGCGGAGACGTGAAGGACTACCCGCGCGTGGCCAAGCTTCAGACGGATCTGCTGGTGCATGCGCTCGCTTCGGGGCAGACACGTGTGGCTTCCTACATGCTTACCAAATGTCAAAGCCTGGTGCGCCTGCCATGGCTTGGATACACTACCCTTCGCCACCACGACTACACGCATACAAATTCGGAATCGCCAAGAGCGCAGCGCATCATGCGCGACATCTGCCGGTGGCACGTGGAGGAATTTTCGTATTTCGTGGCGAAATTGAAATCGACACGCGAGGGCGATGGCACGCTGTTCGATCACTGCACGCTGCTTTACGTTCACGAGCACGCCGAAGCCAATATCCACAAGAACAACGGCCTCGTGGCCATCGTGGCGGGCGGCCGGCGGAAGCTGGTGACGGGAACGCATAGCAAGGCCACCGGCACGATGGGCGATCTCTACCTGGCGGTCGCGAACGGCGCCGCGGGCGCAGCTATTGACGCTTTCCCCACGGCAAGCCGCAAGCTCGAGGGCGTACTGGTTTAGATCGTCATGACACAACCGCTGCCGTCATCAGCCAGTGGGGCAGGTGATTGTTTTTTGCCGCCTGCCTTCCGTCGCGCGACCGCGTGCCACTAGCCAGAGCCGCGCTACAATGAAATCATCCATCTTGGGGAGAGCCTCCAGAGGCAGGATTGCGATCTATCCAGGATCGTTCGATCCTGTGACCAACGGTCATCTGGACTTGATCGAGCGCAGTTCGCGGATGTTTGACCGCCTGATTGTTTCGATCTTGCGCAATGAAAACAAACAACCGCTGTTCTCCGTGGAAGAGCGGATGGAAATGCTTGCCGAAGTGGTGCGACATTTCCCTAACGTGGAAGTGGATTCGTTCGAGGGCCTGCTGGTCGATTACGCGCACGATAAAGGCGCGGGCGTTCTGGTTCGCGGTATCAGGGCCGTTTCGGACTACGAGTACGAACTGCAGATGGCTCTGATGAACCGGCGTCTACGGCCGGAGATCGAGACGGTGTTCCTCATGGCGGGCGAGGCGTTTTCGTTCCTGAGCTCGCGGCTTGTGAAGGAAGTGATTGGGCTCGGCGGAAATATTCACGGCCTGGTGCCGGAACCGATCGAGGAGCGGTTGAAGAAAAGGATTTTTGTAGGGAAAGGTACAGCTTTCAAGTGAACATGGAAATAGCGGAACGGATATCTTCGATCAGCGTGTCGTCCACCATGAAAGTGGCGGCGGACGCGGAAAAGCTGCGCTCGCAAGGCGTGGACGTGGTGGATTTCGGCGCGGGAGAGCCGGATTTCCCCACGCCCGATAACATCAAGAACGCGGCCATCCGCGCGCTCGACGCCAACTTCACCAAGTACACTGCCGCCGGCGGCACCATGGAGTTGAAGCAGGCCATCTGCGAGCGTCATGCCCAGGACTACGGCACGGATTACAAGCCGTCCGAGTGCCTGGTCACGGTGGGGGGTAAGCACGTCATCTTCAACTTGACGCAGGCGCTCTTGAATCCCGGCGACGAAGTCGTGATCCCGGTACCGTTCTGGGTTACATACAAAGACGTTGTAAATTACGCCGGCGGCAAGTGCGTGTTCGTCGACACCGCCGAAGAGCAGGGCTTCACCGTAACGGCGGCCATGATCGAGCCCCATCTTACGCCAAAGACGCGCATGGTCATTATCAATTCGCCTTCGAACCCGAGCGGCGCGGTCCTCCCGCGCGAAGAGTTCGAGCGCATTCTGCACCTGACCTCGAAACGCGGCATCTACCTGATGACCGACGAATGCTACTGCCGCTTCGTTTACGCAGGGGAGCCGTACTCGATCGCGTCCACGCCCGGCGCCAGGGAAACCGTGCTCGTGGCGGGTTCGCTCTCAAAAACCTACGCGATGACGGGCTGGCGTATCGGCTTCGGCCTAGTGCCTCAAGCGGTGGCGGGGGCGATGCTCAAGTTGCAGAGCCATTCGACGTCGAACCCAACGTCGATCGCGCAGAAGGCCGCGGTCGAAGCTCTGCGCGGTTCGCAGGATTCGGTGCCGCTGATGCTCGCCGAGTACCGCAAGCGCCGCGAATTCGTGATCGCCCGCCTGCGCCAGATTCCCGGCGTGAAATGCGCGGAGCCTAACGGCGCATTCTACGCGTATCCGAACATCAGTTGCGTGTTCGGCAGACAGGGCATCAACAGCACCATCCAGTTTTCCGAGCAGCTTTTGAACCTGGCGAATGTTGCGGTGGTGCCGGGCGAGGCGTTCGGGACCAACAGTCACGTCCGTATCTCCTACGCGACTTCGATGACGGAACTGGAACGCGGCCTCGATCGCATCCACAAGTTCATCGCGGAGCGTGCTTGAGCGCGATACGCCGCCTTGAGGGCGTTCCCTACGAGAAGGTCTGGGGCTCTCACGATTTGAGCCCGCTCTTTCCGCCTTCGGAGCGGAAGATCGGCGAAGTGTGGTTCCCGTCCGATTCGCTGCTGATCAAGTTTCTCTTCACGACGGAGAATCTGTCGGTACAGGTGCATCCCGCCGATGAAGACGGAGCCAGCGGCAAGACGGAGATGTGGCATATTCTGCGGGCCGATCCGGGCGCGAAGATCGCCTTAGGATTCCGCGAACCGGTCACCCGCGAACGCATGGTGGAAGCCGCGAAAAGCGGCGAGATCATTGACCTTCTCAACTGGATACCAGTCCAGGCGGGCGAGACGTACTTCACCCCGGCGCACACGGTACATGCGATTGGAGCGGGTATCGCGCTGTGCGAGATCCAGCAGAATTCGGATGTCACATACCGGCTCTACGACTACGGCCGCCCCCGCGACTTGCACCTTGAGCAAGGCGCGCGCGTGGCGGATCTGGGCTTGCATCCTGGCGCATGCGGGTTGCCGGTCCGATGCGAGTACTTCGAGACGGAGGCGGTGAAATTGGGCGGCGGAGCGGACTACGACTCCACGCACGATCACTTCCTGATCGTTCTTGAAGGTAACGGCGATTTGGATGGCGAGACGTTTGCAGCGGGAGAAGTCTGGCACGTAGCCGCCGGCCCGCACAGAGCCAATGGCCCCGCGCGATGCCTACGGACGTGGGCGCCTCGCGGCTGAGATGGATCTTCTTCACGTCACTGCCACGCGACTCGGCAGCACCGGCCGGCGGCCTTGCGGCACCGGCG
This sequence comes from Bryobacterales bacterium, assembly GCA_009697455.1. Lineage (GTDB taxonomy): Bacteria > Acidobacteriota > Terriglobia > Bryobacterales > Bryobacteraceae > SYKU01. The sequence continues at coordinate 1,502 of SHUI01000135.1, read as the reverse complement.
GACGATTCGTTTCCGAGGACCTGTAGCAAATCCGTGTATCCTTGGAAAGCAAACAATGAACCGGCGCGAATTCATGAGCACATCGTTCCGGCCGGCGCTGGCGCTCGGCCTGGCCGCGGATCTCTCCTCTGCCGCCAACGAGCGAATCGAGCGGCCGCGGCAGGCGGCGATCGAGACCCTCAAGCCGAGCCGCAAGGATCTTGAACACGGCCTCGAACTGCACTCTAACTCCCTCGTCGTCGAGTCCTACGGGTTCTCGCCCACCTCCGCCATCGATGGCCAAGCGATGCGAGCGGCTATCGAGGCCGGCGCGTCCGCCGTCGAACTGGAAGACCTCCAGGAAGAAATGAACATGACGCGCCACGTCACCGTCGCGGCCGAGCAACGGGAGTACAAGGAAGCTTGGGACGCTTCGGGCGTCACCTGCATTCTACAGAACGCCGGCGCCGAAGGGCAGGACCCGCCGAGCCTCATGAAGCGGCTCGCCCGCTTCACCTACGTGACCGACATTCTGCGCGACTTCATCTTCAAAGCCGCGACCCCATCGGACATCGTGGAAGCGCGAAAGCAGAAGAAGCACTGTTTGTACTTTTCGGGCAATAGCGTTCCGCTCTCCCAACGGTGGGACTCAGTCGAGGACGAACTCGCTTTCATCCGGCTCTTCTTTCAACTGGGTATCCGGATGATGCATCTCACCTACAACCGCCGCAACATGCTTGCCGACGGCTGCGGCGAGGCGTCGAACGGCGGACTGAGCGATCTCGGGAGGGCGGCGATCGCGGAAATGAATCGCCTGGGCGTGATCGTCGATGTCGCGCACACAGGCTGGAAAAGCAGTTTCGAAGCCGCTAAAGTGTCGTCACGGCCAATGGTGGCGAGCCACTCCGGCTGCGTGAGCCTTCACCAGCACATCCGTTCGAAGCCCGACGAGGTGATTCGCGCTATCGCCGATACCGGAGGTTACGTAGGCGTCTTCAGCATCTCGAGCTTTCTCGGGAGAAGCCGGGACCTGAACGCGATGCTCGACCACATCGATTACATCGTGAAGCACTTCGGCGCCGATCACGCGGCCATCGGCACGGATCTTGCCTTTAGGTCCAGCGCAAACGCCGCGGAAAGCGCACAAGCTCCAAGGCGGCCGAAATCGCGACCGGGGTTTGAAGGCTTGTGGCCGGGCGACTCTTACTCGTCGGGGGCGCAGCATCCTTCGCTTGCGTGGATCAATTGGCCTCTGTTTACGGTCGGAATGGTGCAGCGCGGCCATTCGGACCAGGACATTCAGAAGATCCTGGGCGGCAACGTGCTCCGCGTTGCGCGGGCCGTTTTCCCCGGGATTGTCGTCAAAAACTGAGCTTCAGTCCCATCTGAATGTTCCGCGGCTGGTTAGCCTGGCTCGTCAACTGCGTGTAAGTGGGGCTGGTCACGCCGGTGTTCAGGCCCCCGAACCAGACGCGATTGAAGGCGTTAATCATCTCCATCCGGAACTGCAACTTCATCCGCTC
>SHUI01000134.1 GCA_009697455.1 Bryobacterales bacterium | reverse complement strand
GCCTGGGGCTCAACTGCCGCGCAAAATCAAAGGTTGAATCCCAGGGATGTCTTCGTCGGCTGGAAAATAGGGTCGCTCGAGCCGCGAGAATTTTACGTTGCGTAACGAAGCGGGAGTGGCGCCTGGCGTGTCGAGTACATACACCTCGCGAAACCGGCCCGCGTACCCCACGCGATAGTTCATCGGATTCTTCACCACGATGAAGCCGGCGGAGGCCGGATCCATCCCCGCGGAACGAAACTGCTCATCCGCCCAATCGTAGGTGGCAAAAGTAGTGACCAGGATGTTCACGTTGCCGGCTCGAAGCCACGCACTCGGACCCATCTCGCCGGTCTGCCCTTCCCAGATGCCGCCGGTATAGACGAATCGCCCATTGGTCAGCCTTTCCACGCGCGCAACGAGCGGAAACGGCCGGCCCCAACGCCGGTCGATCCCGTGCCCCAGCATGAGCCGCACCTCGGCGCCGGCCCCGCGCGAATGGCAAAGCGCGGCGGCAACCGGATCTACTACCGGCGCGAGCGAACTTGCGTCGAGTCTCGCGTCGACCAGCGCACGCAATGCATGCACGCTGTCTCCGCACGCTCCTCCGCCCGCGCAGTCCGAGGTTTCGAGCAGCAGGACAGTGCCGTCCCGATGCAGCGCGGCGTCGGCGATGGCTTCGGCGGGTTTCCAGGTCCTGGGCTCCAGATCGAAACGTCGTTGCCAATACATGGTGGCGATCTCCGCGGCGAGCGAAGCGGCGAGTGCCGGATCATCGCCGGTCACGACCAGCCCGCCTCCGCCCATGCCGGGGAGATCAAGGTGCGGTTGGACGAGAAACGCGCTTGTTGACAAGACGCCCGCGCGCCGCTCAAGCGACTTTGCGTGCCGCATCACGTCCGAGAAAGGCCCCTCATCAGTGCTGCCCATGAAGCCTCCCACCACGACAGGCACCTTTGCCATCGCCATCGCCGGCCGCGCACCGCCGTCCACACAATCCACCAGGAGCCTCGCACCCCGCACGCCCGTGGTGAACGTGTCGCGATGCGGATAGGTTTCCCATGCCAGCAGCGCATTCGAATGCTCGACCATCTCCGCGGTCACGTGGGCGTGGCAATCCAGCGTGGCGACGATCGGGACGGCCGGACCTACGATGTGACGGACCGCGCCGATCAGATCGCCGTCGAGGCTTCCCAGTCCGTCCACCGCCGCGGCGCCGTGCTGCGGCATCAGCACTCCATCCACCGGTAGAGCGCCGCGCAGGCGCGCGAGGAGATCTTCCTTGAGCGATTTGTAGCAATCCCGGGTGAGTGGGCCGCCGGGAACAGCGCTGGCAAACAACAGCGGAACAACTTCGACCCTACGCTGCCGGAGGTGATTCAGCGCGCCGCCCAGCACTCCGTCGGTGGCTGAAAGCACCTCCTCGCCCCGGCGCAACTCAGTGCGTTTGAAGCAGGCGAGATCGGTCAACGTCCCGCAGAGATGATTCGACTCGGTGAAGATTGCCCCGACGGCGACTCGACGTTGCGCCATCGGGATCACGCTTCGTACGGCGGCGCGGGCGCATGGAATCGCAATCCGAACACCATGTCCGAATAATTTCCGTCCGGGACCCGCTCGCCTTTCGGAAGGCTGTATCGCTCGACGGCGCTTTCATCGAGCGCAATTCCCAGGCCCGGTCCCTGGGGCATCGCGATCTCGCCATCTTCCACACGCGGCGGAACGGTCAGCAACTCCTCGATGAACGGGTTGCCCGTCTGGTCCACCTCCACGGTGACGCCATTATCGAGCGAGGCCAGGACGTGCATGTTGGCGGTCAAGGCCACCGCGTCGCTCCAGGTGTGAGGCGCCACACGCAGGCCGTGTTTCGCCGCCAGTGCAGCTACGCGCAGACTCTCGGTGATCCCGCCGCAACGGCAGGCATCGGGTTGCACTATATCCACAACACGGCCGTCAATCAGCTCGCGAAAGCCTTGCAGTCCGAACTCATTCTCGCCAGCCGCGAGTGGGATTGCGCCAAGGTGAGGGCGCAGTTGCCTGAAGCCGTCCGGGTCTTCAGGCAGGAACGGCTCTTCGAGCCAGAAGATATTCGCCGCCTGGAACTCCGGCGCCAGCCGTTTGACTTGATCGAGGGGGTATCGCGCGTTCCCTTCGATCAGCAGGCGGTTTTCCATTCCGATGGTTTCCCGCACGACGCGCAGAGCCGCCGAGTCGTAGGCATAGTTCCGGCCCAGTCGCATTTTCATGCCTCGAAACCCTCGTCCGAGGTGACGGCGCGCCTCCTCGCGCAGTTCCGCCACATCCCGCTTCCATAGGAGCGCGCTGGCATAGGCAGGAACCCGGTGCCGCCTTGCGCCGAGCAATTGATAGATGGGCAGTCCGGCGGCCTTGCCTCGCAGATCCCAAAGCGCCATATCGATTCCGCCAAGCGCGGAGACGGCGGCGCCTTTCCGGCCATACCAGCGCGTGACCGAGTAGCATCGGTGCCAAAGCCGTTCGACATCCGCCGGGTCCTCTCCGACCAGCATCGGCTGTAGCTGCTCCTCCACGATCGTTCGCACGATATCCGGATGCGAGTAAACCGAACCGAGCCCCACGTGATCGGAGTCGGTGTACACGCGCACGAGAGTGGAGACGCGCGCATTGCAGCGGCCGCCGGCGAAGTCGAACTCGCGGCCGCTTGGATATTCGAATCGAAGAGTGGTTGCGGTGATATCCCGGATGCGCATGTGATCTAAGATTATATCCGGAGTGCGGTTCGTAGGCGGAAACGATCCGATACTGGAAGAATGGCTCCGCGTTCCGGGTAGCGATGTTAAGAGACGTTACGCCAGCCGTGCTCTCCCTGCAAGCGAAAGCACGGCGCGCGGGCGTTGCCGCCAACGGATGAACCGGGGTTCATGCAGTTCGTTGATTTCCCTTGGACGGAAAGCTGGATGTTTCTCGAGCAACTCGGCGGCGCTTCCGTAACCGGGTTAACACCAACTTTCGCCGCGACGATCCGGGCTTGCCCTGGGTTGAAGCCAGGAAAATTCAGTGTGCGAGGACCGGTAGCAGCCTCGCCCGCGAGCACCAGGTTGCTCCCGAAGATAAATCCTTTTCCGCTTGCAAGCCAGGTACCATCCGTGAGAAGATCCTTCGCATGACGGCACGAATCAATCGCAGAGTAATGATGAAGGGAGCAGCGGCGGGAGCCGTTGCGGCGATCCCCTCGGCTGGAGCGGAATGGACGAACAGGTTCGCGCGGGAGTGGCGGGACATGTTTCTTAAACACTGGGAGTCCACCAAGCACTACACAATGCAGATCTTCGACGCCATGCCGACGGAGCATTTCGACTCGAAACCGGTGCCGGAGCAGCGAAGCTTCGGCGAACAGATGGCGCATCTGGGCAGCGCAAACGTCGCGTACATGCGAGCTTTCGGCGTGATGGACGCGCCGCAAGCCGCCGCGGGCAAAGACCGCGATTCGGTGCGGAGATACGTCGCCGCCACGTTCGACTATGTCACCGAAGTTTTGAAGAAGCTTGAAGAACCAGCCCTTTCCCGCAAAGACCTCAAGTTCAACGCACGGTTGAAACCGCACTCCGGGTCCGACCTTTTCATGCGAGCCTACATGCACACGGCCCACCACCGCGGGCAGGCCGTCGTCTACTTGCGCGTAAAGGGAATCGTTCCGCCGGCTTGGGAGTTTGAGCCGACCGCATAGCCTCCGGCGGAGGGCAGCGTGCCGAACCGCAATGTCCGGGTCGACGCGTTGCGAAGGCATTCCGCAAGCATAGGGGCGTGCCCTTGTGGAGCGCACGCCGTCGAACGATCCAGCAACAGAATGCGCCTGAATCCGCAATAGTTCTTTACGTAGCCCGTGTTCGCACCTAATGGGCTTTGGACACGCATGGAGTTCTCGTCCTTCCGGCTTGTCCGGCCGCCGTTTCCGGGTGGATGAACCGCACCGCTAACTTGCAGGTCATTGACTACCTTCGCGAGGAGAACCGCGTGCCTCACGGACCAGTTCCCTGGCCGGCAGCCGCGCCTCGACGACAACTAGAGCCCAGGTGGCTACGAAGCACTACAGGAGTGGGAACGGCGGACCCGGCGATTTTAGCACCGCCGGCGAAATCGAGGTTCCGGTTGTGCGCTTGACGGAAGAGAATCGGGATTGGGCGCAGGGGTGTGCCCGATCTCCGCCGCAAGACTGTCGAGCGGCACGGGATCGAGCTGGAAGGCGATGTGAAAGGGGTTTCGGAGCCGGGCAGCTCCGCTCCCCTGCAATTGCGGCGGATGCGATACGCTGGGACACATGAAACGATGGATAGCGATCGGACTCGTGGCGGCCGGGAGCCTGTGGAGCGGAACCACGCCCGAATGGAGCCAGTGGGCGGGACCAAACCGGAATTTCAAGGTCGCTGCGCGGCCTATCGCGAAGGAGTGGCCTGAGCGAGGACCCAAGGTGCTTTGGAAGCGCCCCCTGCCGTTTGGCAGTTCATCCGTCGCGACGGATCACAAGCGGCTGTTCACCATGTATCGCGAAGGCGATCAGGAAGCCGTGTTGGCGCTTGACGCCGCAACAGGCAGAACTCTTTGGGAGTATAAATACGCCGCGGCGTTTCTTAAGGGCATGAACATGAGTACCGGACCTGGCCCCCACGCGACGCCCCTGGTGGTTGGCGAGCGGATCTATACGGCGGGCGTCACGGGCAAGTTTCATTGTCTCGACAAGAAGACTGGCAAGGTGCTGTGGATGCGAGGGCTAATCGAAGACATGGGTGGCTCGATGATGCTGCGCGGTTATTCGAATTCACCGCTTCTCTACAAGGACACCGTGATCGTAATGGTCGGCGGTGCCGGCCACGCCATTGCGGCCCTCGACCTAAAGACCGGCGCCGTGCGGTGGCAAGGCGGCGATTTCGCCAACTCGCACTCGTCTCCCGTACTGATCAACGTGGACGGGCAGGAGCAAGTGGCGTGCGTGGTGGAAAAGGCCGTGGCTGGATTCGACCCTCACGACGGCCACGTGCTTTGGAGCCACCCCCACGAGAATCGCGGAGGAGACATCACGAGCACGCTCCTGTGGGGTCCGGACAACCTGCTGTTTTTCAGCGGAGCCTATCAGGGCGGGAGCCGGACTTTGCGTCTGAGGCAGCGAAACGGCGCTACCTCGGTCGAGGAGTTGTGGTTCCACCGGCAAATGCGCATCCATCACAGCAACGTAATAAGGATCGGCGACTATGTGTATGGGCCGAACGGCGACTTCGGCGGGACCCTGTACATCTGTACGAACGTTTTGACGGGAGAAATCAGGTGGCGCGAGCGAAGCATGGTGCGCGCAAACGCATTGATGGTGGGGAAGCAGGTGATCCTGCTCGACGAGGACGGCGTCCTGTACCTGGCTTCGCTGTCGCCGGACGGATTGGCCGTCAAATCGCGGTTCAAGCTGCTCGAGAATCTGGCATGGACGCCGCCGTCGATCGCTGGCTCGACACTCTACGTTCGGGACCGGAAGTCGATCGTTGCGGTTGATCTGAAGTAAGCGGCTCAGCAAGAAGGATGGGCTGCGTTGATCCGCCGTTCTGACAAGCCGTCAGTATTTCTTCAACTCTTCGGCGAGCGCGGCCAAGCCTTTGCGGCGGTAAAGGTCGGTCAACCGCTGCTCTTCCGGCGACGGCGCGAGCACACGCAGCAACTGCGCACTGCCCAGCTCCGACCGGTTCGGCACCCAGACCTTTCCGTCAGTGTATTCGACCTGGCTCACAAACCCCGTCATTCCGCCGATCGCAACCGCGCCTCCCCCGCTTCGCGAGAAACGCAGCGAAGCGTCCTGCAAAGCCTGGCTCTCACGTCCGGGCGCGAGCCTCAGATCGGGATCGGACGCGGGTACCGACGCCGCCAAGTACTCCTTGCCCTGCGCATCCTTCACGATCCAGCCAATCTCGAAATACGATACCGGTTTCGAGGAGCGGTTCCGCACCTGGATCCTTGGCGCGCGCGCTTCATTTCCCGCGATCCGCACCGCGCCGTCGAGCGGTTCGACGGGGGAATCGGGGAACTTCAGAAACGAAAATTGCGCCACCTGCTCGGGTCCCGCCGCAGCCGAGGACGTAGAGCGTCCGCGCGAAACCTGAACGTCAAGCCTCGGCCGCGACGCCTGTCTCGACAGGCTATCCAGCACTTCGCGCTGCAAGCCACTGGGGCCCGATGCCGCCAACACCGACTTGAAATGCCGCCGGTCGCGCTCCGCCTCCGCTTCCCACACCGTCATCGCCCGCCGGGAATTCAGCAAATTCGGACCGTAGAACGAAAGATCCTGGAACAGAACGCCGTCGAGATCGACCCGGACCAGATGCCCGGCCGTGCTCGCCGCAAGGGGCCGGAGCAGCCGCAGATCGATCCGAAGGGGGAAGGTTTCGCCCGGTCCAACGTTCAAACTTGGCGTCGCAACCGATGCCTTTCCGCCCGGCGTGACATCCTGCGCAAGCACCAGCAGCGTGACTCCGCGCACGCGGTTTTGACTCACGTTTCGCAAAGAGAGAGAAACGTGAAGATCAATAGCCATGGCCCCGCCGCGCGGCGTGGCCCGCGATTCGCCCAGGTCGCGGGCAACAAGAGTGAGGGGCGAATCCGGCGGGAAATTGACGCTGATGGAGTTCGCCGGGTCGAGCGCCTGAGCCCGCGCCCCGGCCGCTCCGCCCGCCAGCAGAGCCGCGCACGCCAATGCGGGAATTGCGATCCTATTGCGCATAAACATGATTGATCGTTACGTAGCCCGTATCGGAATCCACGTAACGCGCCCTCACTCCGCCCTGAGCGCTCACCGAATAAGTCACGTCCGCCGTGCGTCCGTTCATCAGACTCAGCCCGCGCTCGCCATCCACCATCTCGATTCCCTCGCCGGACGCTTGCAGGATTACGCCGGGCGGCGGCGTTTCCCGGTGTGCCATCCAAACCCCGGCCGTCAGCACGAAGGCGAGACTGGCCAGTGCAGCCGCACGCCCAAGGAAACCCTCTCCGAGAAACGCAAAAACTGGCCAGCGCGCGGAAGTCTCCGTAACGCAAGCGCCTGCTTCGAGACCCAGACGAATATTCGCCTTCATCTCCGCGGCCAGACGGTTCCATGTCACTTCCGGCATGTCGCGCAGTTCACCCGCCGCCGAAGCCCGCAAGGCGGCGAATGCGCCCGCTTCCTCACGGCAACGCCGGCACGCGCCAACGTGCTTTCCGACACGAAAGCGATCGGTCCACGCGAGATCTCCGCCAGCGTACAGCGCCAGTTCGGTTTCCGTTGGATGCATAACTGTCACCGCTTCTTCCGTTCCATGTACTTCCTGAACTTCGCGCGCGCATTCGCGATGTGCGAACGCACCGTAGCCTTCGAACAGTTGAGCCGCCTCGCGACTTCCTCGGCGGGCAGATCCTCCACATCGCGCAGGATTAGAGCTGTCCGTTCCCTTACGCTAAGGGTCCGCAGCCCGGCTTCGAGATAATCGGCGTGCTCCGCCCTCAGCAGGATCTGTTCTGGCGTTTCGCTGGCGGTCCGCTCGAAGACCTCGGGAGTGGAATCAAGCTCGCAGTGCGTGTACCGCCCGCTGCGGCGAAGAAAATCGAGCGCCGTATTGGTTGCGATTCGCGAGAGCCAGTGTGCCGCCCGTTGCTCGTCTTTGATCTGTTCGTGCTTTTGAAGAGCCTTGATGAAGGTTTCTTGCGTCAGGTCCTGGGCGTCGGAGGCGTTGCCCACAATGCGATAGATCTGGACAAAGATCCGGCGAAGGTTCTGGGTGACAAATTCGCTCTGCCGGGCCATTTCGTCGCCGGCCCGGTTCTGGGAAGCGGGATAGACTGCTTCGCTCATCTCCACCGTCAATATCGCGTAGCGCCCCACATCAGGATGACGCCGCGCCTGCCTGAAACGTGCAAGGCCTCTGGAACCGATTATGACGCATTCGGGGCCGGACTTGGCTAGACTGCAGGCGCGGCTGCGGGGTATTCGGCAGCCCCGTCCGGTTTTTCTTGAGCCTTGAGATCCGCTGGCGGTTGACCCATGCGCCACGCTTAGGAGCTGGGCCTCGGGCGCGTGTTTGGACGACGACTAACCAGGATGCTCCTGCGGGCAGCCGAAGGCTCGCCACTCTATTCCACTTCGCGCGGGGCCGTATAGCCGGCTTTGGCCATGATCTGATACTTCATGGGCTTTCCCTTTTCGTCCGTAATGCGCAGCGGCTGATTGTTCGCGGGGTTGACAAGTTCCACTTTGAGCTTACGGAACTTGCCATCCCGAGCCTGATTGGTTGGCTGATAGCCGAGCGAATATTGGTTTCGCAGAGACTGCGAAATGGCGCCGAAAATGCCGGGAAACTCCCCATAGAAGCGAGGAAAGAAAGACTGTCCGCCCGTTTCCTTGGAAAAAGTGCGCATCTGGTTATCGGCTTGGAGGAAGTCGAGGCGCGCGATGGATCCCATTGCGCCGCGCGCGTCATAATACTCGCGAAGAGCCTGCATAAGGCCGATCGCGAAAATCGGAACACCGGAGTTCTGGAGCGACTTGCGGGTTTTGTCGAAGGTCAGCTTGCTGAAGGTATCGATGCCCGAAGCAATGAGCACGATGGCCTTCCGGCCTTCGATTTCGGACATGCGCTCCGCGGTGTCCGTGATCGCGTCGTACATGTTCGATTCGGAAAACGCCGCGATGCGCAGACGCTGCATCGCTTCATGGGCCTTCCGCTTGTCGGTGGAAAAATCCGAAAGAATTTCCGAGCGCAGGTCGTATGCAACCACCGCGACGTAGTCCTCGGGTTTCAACGTCTCGAGGAATCCGTAGGATGCCGTGAGGGTCTGATACCAAGCCTCCGACCAGTATTGCTGGAAGAGGTTGCTGAACTCGATTACCAAGGCTACCGTCATCGGCGCCTCGCCCATGCCGAAGTTAGTGATTGTCTGAGGAACGTTATCTTCGGTGATCCGGAAATTGCCGCGCGGTATATTGGGGATGAAGTGACCCCTGTTGTCAACCACGGCCACATCGACGTTGACGACATTGACATCGCTCTTAAAAGTGGCGCCGTCCGCGGCCACTTCAGGCTTATCCTTCTTCGACAGGCGCGAAGGAATCTTGGGCAGTTCCGCGTCGGCGCCCTTTTTGCGTGGCCGGGCGACGGTCTCGCCAACATCCTTCTTCGGCCCTTCCTGGCCAACCGAGACCGCGGCGAACACGGCCAACCCCAGCAAAACTCCGGTACCGGGCTTTCTCATGGAAGACACCTCTGAATGAATAATATCAGAGAAGCAGCGCGGACCTCGCGGCCGTCACAGCGGCCCTGAGGCACACCCCCTCACGTCCTGCACGCTTCAACCAGGCCCGCCCGCAGCGCCATTTGCTGATGCTCGTTAAGTTTCTTGCCGTTGGCCGTTACATAGAAGACGTCGATCGCCCGATGGGCTTCCGTATCGATCAGGATCACCTCAATATTTCCGCCTTCGGAGGAAATTGCCGAGGAAAGGTCGTAGAGCAATCCCGGCCGGTCCTCAGCAACGATCTGGATAAGCGTGGCTGAAGTGGAAATACCGTTATCGAACGAGACGCTTGGCTCGAACGCGGCCCGCCGGGCCGGCAGTGTGGGGCGCGGGCGGTTGCGCAACAACTGCTTCACGTCGGTTTTGCCAAGCACTACCCGGTCGATCGCCGATTTGAGCCGGTCGATCTCCTGAGGATTCAACTCAAGTGTCCGGGCCGGATCGGCGAAGGTGAACGTGTCCACGACTTCCGCCCCGCGGTTCGCGAACGCTTCAGCCTTCACGATGTTCATTGCAAAACTTGCCAGCGTGCCGGCGATCGAGGAGAACAGAAACGGCCGGTCGGGCGCGATCACCGTCAACCGGTATACGCCCCCGGCCTTCTGAAGGTCAAGCGCGACTCCGCGCCCGCGGCTGCGGAGCGCCAACGCGAAGTGCGCCGTGATTTCGACGGCGGAATGCGTGCGCAGATACCTTGTCGGCAGCCCCTCGAGGAAAGCAGCCTTTTCAGGAGAATCCGCCGCCGTGCTTTCGATACGCTCGGAATCGAGCTCCTTGGTGAGCTCGTTATAAGTGATGAGGTAAAGCCGTAGAAGCTGACTCGCGCGCCAGGGGGTCATCGCGCCAGGATTGACGGCGCTGATGTCGGCGTAAGTCAGAAGCGTCAGAGCCCTCAGCCGTTCGACAGTACCCACGCGATGGGCCACGAACTCGGCCGTCGCCGGCTCCTCCAGATCGCGTCCGTTGATGGCCGCCGAAAGATCCAGGTGCCGCTCGATCAGGAAGCGCACCAGGCCACGCTTCTCCTCGGGCATTTGAATCCGCTCCATGGGACCTTCAACGGCCGCAAGGGACGCGTCCACATGTCCCCGGCTGTGATCGCTCTTTCCCGCGTCGTGAAACAGAAGGGCGAACATCAGCACCGCGAGATCCTCGGTCTCGCTGTAGATCTCGCCGTATGCACGGATCTCCTGCTGGAGGGCCACGCCATCCGCCTTTGCGAGACGGCTCAATTCATGCAACGTAACCAGTGTGTGTTCATCCACCGTGTAGCGGTGGTAGAAGTCCTGAATCACCAGACAATCGATTTCTTTCCACTCCGGAAAAATGGCGCTCAACAGGTGGATTTCGTGCATCAAACGGAGCGCAAGGTGAGCGTACGGAAGAGAGAGCATCTCCTCGAACCGGTCCCAGAGCGGCCGCGATTCCGAAAAATAGGCCGCGAAATGCCCGATCCGGCTCGCGATGCGGTCCTGGGTGTCGTGGGCCAGGCGGATGCCGTGACGCGCGACGAAGGTAAAAAGACGAAGGACGATCTCCGGGTCCTGATCGAGCAGCGGCGGGGCCTTCAGGAAGATCCTTTCACGCGCGACGGTGAATTCGGCGTTCGAAAGCCGCGAGCGCCAATCGCGGAACTGCGAAAACAACGAAGCCGAACCGGAATGAGCGGATTCCAACTGCCGGGCCGAGCCGCGGCGAATCGCGCGCGCGTGGCGGAAGTACTCCCGCATGTACGTTTCGGAACAGCCGTGGCCGGCGCTTTCCGCGACCCACTCCTGTGCCTCGAAGCTCAGGATATTCGCGTCACGCTCGTGGTGGAAATGCAGATAGCCGCGCAGGGCGAATAAGAACTGCCTGGCAGCTTTCATGTCTTCGGGGAGCGCTCCGGCCCACGCAATCGGCCCCTGGCGCTCCTGGCGCTTGATATCCGAAAGCCACCCGGCGATTTGCAGATCCCGAAGCCCGCCGGGAGCTTCCTTGATATTTGGCTCCAGGTGGTAAATCGTCCGGTTGAATTTTTCGTGCCGCGTTGCCGTGAGCGCCGAAAGATTACGCACCAGGTTCTCGCGCTGACCGTGGATGAACCGCGGCAGGCGCTCGGTCAGTTGTCCGTGAAGCGCCGCGTCCCCGGCGAGGAATCGCTGGTCGAGCAGGCTGATGTTGAGCTCGATATTGTGGTCGTGCAGTTCGCAGCAATCGGCGACGGTTCGCACTGAATGACTGATACGTAAACCGGCGTCCCACAAACGCTGCTGAAACGTAGATACGACCGTCCTTTGCCCAGCGTCCAGGCGGCCGGTAGGATGGAGGAGCAGCAGATCGACATCGGAATGCGGGAACAGCTCCCGCCGTCCGTAACCGCCAACGGCGAGCATCGCCGCGCCGCCTTCTTGAACGCCGCACGCGGCAAATGTGTCAATAACCAACCGGTCAACCGCTGAGGTTCTTCCGGCGAGCAAGGCATCAGCATCGCCGGAAGTTAGAAACGCGTCTTGAAGTGGCGCAAGACTAGGATCTCGCAGCACGCTAGAGGGCAGATTCTCCCCGATCGTCGTTGCGGATTCGGATGGCCTCGGCTACATCGTAGACGAAAATCTTGCCGTCGCCGATCTTGCCTGTCCGCGCCGCGTCGCTCAAGGCCTTAATCGCCTCGTCGGCTCGCGCTCCCGGAACCACGAGTTCCACTTTCACTTTCGGCAGGAGATCGACGTTATACTCCTGGCCGCGATAGACCTCTTTATGGCCCTTCTGGCGCCCGTGACCGCGCACTTCAGTGATGGTCATGCCGTCGATGCCGATAGCCTTGAGCGCTTCCTTGACTTCCTCCAGCTTGAACGGCTGAATGACAGCTTCGATCTTCTTCATGTACGTTATGTCTCCTTGACCGTTTAATCCGCGGACGTTACTCACGTCCCAACGCCGAACCGCGGGGACCGGCGTCCGAAAAAAGCCGGCGCCTGTCTACGATTCCAGAATATAGCCTTCTTCTCCGTGCTGGCTGAGGTCGAGGCCCTGAATTTCGTGATCGCGTTCCACTCTCACGCCAATCAACACGTCGCAAATTTTCAAAATGACGATCGTTCCCACGGCTGCAAGTACCCACGCAATACCCACGCCGATTGCCTGATTCAGGATCTGGCCGCCATTGCCATCCACCAGTCCGAGAGGCATTACCTTGCCCGCCGGATCCTTCATTGCGTCATTCACCACGCTTGTCGCGAACACGCCCGTCAGCATTGCGCCCAGCGTCCCGCCCGCACCATGCACTCCAAACGCGTCGAGCGAGTCGTCGTAACCGAACATGGCTTTCACCGAAGTCGCCATCAAGTAACACACGACGCCCGCGGCGAATCCGATGATGAGTGCCGACATGGGCGTTACAAAACCCGAGGCTGGCGTGATCGCGACCAGTCCGGCGACGCAACCGGAAATACCGCCAAGAACGCTTGGCTTTCCACTCTTCACCCATTCCGCCAAAATCCAGCCCAGCGTCGCCGCGGCCGCTCCAAAGTGCGTTGCCACAAACGCG
>SHUI01000133.1 GCA_009697455.1 Bryobacterales bacterium | reverse complement strand
CTGCCTGGAGCGCATGATCTTCTTCGGGGAAGAGTCGTTGCGGACGGCCATGCAGAACTTCGTCGCCCACTATCACAGCGAGCGCAATCACCAGGGCCTGGCGAACCAACTGATCAGCCCAGAGCCTGGCCATCTCGGCAACGCAGGTGCGGTCCAACGCCGGGGGCGCCTGGGCAGCATGCTGAACTACCGCGCCGCCGCCTGAGCTGTCGAATTCTGGCCGAATGCCGATTTGTGGCTGAGCAGGAGCTTGCCGGGCGCGCGCCAGGGACGCGCCGTCTCGCCCACCTTCACCCGCCTGGCCGGATGCTTCGCGGCCGCGGTCACATGCCCCGGCTAAGACCCAAAGCCCTTATGCGCTTGTGAAGGTTCGTGCGTTCCATGTTCAAGGCCCGCGCGGCTCCCGAGACGTTCCAGTTCGCCTCCTCCAACGCCCTCAGGATGTGCTCGCGCTCGGCCGATTCCCGGGCGTCCTGCACGCTCGAGCGCGGCTGCGAATCCCGCGGCATCCGGATCTCCGCCGGAATCGATTCCACCGGAAGCAACTCGCCGGGCGTGAGGATCGCCATCCGCTCGATCAAGTTGCGCAGCTCGCGAGCGTTCCCCGGCCACGAGTAGCTTTCAAAGACGGGAAACACTTCGTCCGCGAGCGTCTTCCTCTTGAAGTTGTTGCGCGAGCAGAATTCTTCGAGGAAATATTCGCTGAGCGGGCGCAGGTCCGGCGGGCGCTCGCGAAGCGCCGGCACGCGAATCGGGACTACGCTCAGGCGGTAGTAAAGATCTTCCCGGAACTTGTCCTGCGAAACCAGCGATTGAAGGTCGCGGTTCGTCGCCGAAACCACGCGCACGGAAACGCGCACCGTCTGCTCGCCGCCCACGCGGTGAAACTCGCCCTCCTGCAACACGCGCAGCAGCTTGGCTTGGGACGCCGCGTGAAGATCGCCTACTTCGTCGAGAAAAAGAGTGCCGCCGTCGGCGAGTTCAAACTTGCCCCGCCGCGCGGACGTCGCGCCGGTGAACGCGCCTTTTTCGTGTCCGAAGAGTTCGCTCTCCAGCAACTCCGTGGGAATCGCCGCGCAGTTTACCTTAACGAACGGCCCTGAGGCGAACGGGCTCGATTGGTGGATGTGCGCGGCGAGTAACTCCTTGCCCGTTCCGGATTCGCCGATGAGCAGCACCCGGGCATCCGAACGAGCCGCCATCGAGGCCTGCTCGACCGCGCGCAGATACGCGGCGCTCGATCCGATCATCTTCGGCCCGCCGCCCACCAGTTCCCGAAGCCGCTCGTTCTCCTGCCGCAGGCTCACCTGCTCAAGCGCGTTCTTGAGCGAGAGGAGCACCTTGTCACGGCCCAGCGGTTTTTCCAGAAAATCGAATGCACCCGCGCGCGTCGCTTCCACGGCGTCGGCAATCGTTCCGTGTCCGGAAATCATCACCACCGGCGCTCGGTTGTCGCTTTGGCGGAGCCCTCGAAGCAGGTCGATGCCGTTGCCATCCGGCAGGCGCACGTCGAAAAGGAAAGCGTCGGCGCGGCGCGAATCGGGATGCGCGCGGAACTCCGCGGCCGACTTGCACGTGGCTACCTGATATCCCTCGCGCTCCAGAATCATCCGCAGTGAGCGTCCGATATTCTCTTCGTCATCCACGATCAGAATACGCTTCATTCAACTCCTGTTGAGGCTGGTCATGCGCAACGGCGGGAAGCGCAATCCTGAAGCCCGCACCCCTGAGTTCACTTTGGATGTGAACGATATCACCGCCACAGAGCAGCGCGCTCCGGCGCGCAATGGAGAGACCAAGTCCCATGCCGCGCTTCTTGAACGAGATGGTTGGCTGGAAGAGAGTCCTGCGGGCCTGCTCGCTCAGGCCTGGGCCGGAATCGTGCACCTCGATGACAGCGCCCGAATCGGCGCCGGCCGTGGTGACGATCACGGATCCGCCGGCGCCGGCAGCCTCCGCCGCATTCTGGACGAGATTGGTGAGAATGCCCTTGACGAGGTCTTCGTCGGCCCATGCCCGCGGACCGTTCCCGTCGAGCCGCACGTCATAGTGGACCTCGGGATTACCGGTGCGCAGGAATGCGACGCGGTCTTCCACCAGGGCATTTACGTCGAGTTCCACGGGCCGCACCGAAGGCTCGGAGGAGAACTCGGAGAACGCCCGCACCCGCCGTTCAAGAGCTTCCACTTCATCGACGACGATTTGCGAGGCCTGCTCCAGAAATCCCCGGTCGGTTTCCGAATGCCGGGCCAGCATCTCTTCCACGGTCAAACGAATCGGTGTCAGCGAGTTCTTTACTTCATGCGCCATCTTGCGCGCTAGCGCCTGCCATGTGGCCACCTGTGTGAGATAAACCAGACGCTCCCGGCTCTGCTCAAGCTGCTCGGCCATGTGGTTGAAGGCCCATATCGCGTGACCCACTTCGTCGTCGCGACTGGTCTTAACGCGCGTACCGAAGTTCCCCGCGGTCAGTTCGGCTAGGCCCGCCGTCAACTGCTGAATCGGACGGCTGATCCGGAACGCCATGTACATCAGGAGGGCGAGCGAAACCATCCAGAAAGACGCCGCCGTCAGGACATAGGTGAGCGTAAAGCCGCGTCTCAAGTCTCTCGCCTGGCTGTCCTCTATGAAGGTGCGCGCCCGGCGGATCTGTTCTCCGATGCGATCCAGATCGATTCCAACCGGCGTCGAGTATACCCAGACCTCGTCGCCGCGGCGGAGCAGATAATCCAGGCGGCCTCCCGCGAGATCGAAGCGTTCGCGTTCTCCACCAGCCACGAACTCCCGCAGCCGTTCGGGGGCGCGGGAAGCGGCGAAGACCGACGGCTTAACGCTTCCGTTCGCCGCATGGTTCTTCAGATCTTCCCGGGCCCGCTGATAGTAAGCGCGCCCCGTCTCTTCGAGCGACCTTGCGACTTCGTCCAGTTGGCGCGTCGAGGAGTAGCTGAGGCTGCGTTCGAGTAGGGAAGCAGTAACCCAAAGGGTCGCCGTCAGGGGCGCGAGGGTCGCGGCGAGAAAAATCAAAATCAGCCGGTTGCGAAGTCTATTCAAGTGGGACAGGTCTCCAGGCCTGCCGGGCGGCGTTCCGTACCAACCTAGCCCTTGCGGTCGGCGGTCTTCAAGTCCGCCAGCCGCAGCGGCCCTCTTTCCACGGTCCAATGCGGCTGCTGCCCGCGGGCCGGACGGCTGAATATCTCAATAAGCCGGGTGAGGTTGATGCCAGGCTCCCCAACTACCGCCCCCTGCTCTTTTGGATCTTCCGCGCGAATCTCCAGTTTCAACCAGAACGGCCGGTCGCGGGAGAATCCGGACGCGTCGAGCGAGAGGCCGTCCACGCAGAAGGCCTCAACGCCGGCCGCGGTCGCGCGCGTCAACGCGCGACGGGCTGCGCCCAACCGGACGGCCGAAAACTTCTCCTCCCATAGATCGTAACTAACGACGAAACGCTCCAGTACGCGCTTGAGGACGGGTCCCCCGGGTTCGGTTGTCAGGCTCAATTGACCGGCAAAACCGGCGGAAGCGCCGCTCTTCACGCGCTGGACCACCTTGTCGTTCAGAAAACTGAAGCCTGTAGCGGCCACATGGAGGCGGTCGCCGTCAAGCCGGACATCGAGAGAAGGCACACCGAAAGCGTCCCTGGCGAGTGGCAGCATGAGCCCGGCCAAGATGGGAACCGGCATCAGCCACAATCTTCGGGAAAAACCCGTCAGGAGCGGCATTTAGTAGTTCATACCCACCATGAACATCGGCTCGAATCGATTTTCCCTGAGCGGGAACGCCACCGCGAGCGAAAACACGTTCTTGCGCAGGCCCACTCCAAGCGAATTGCGGACGGTGGCCTTTTGGCCCCGGTTCCCGATGGAACCGGTGTCATGAAACACTTCAAATACTCCGTATCTGTATTCGACGGTGTTATGGACCATCCGGTTCCCTCCGGCAGGGTCGATCTCCCATTTGTTCCACCCGCGGAGAGTGCTGCTGTTGCCGAGGACGTACCTCTCAAACAGGGGAGCGCGACCCGTAATCAGACCAGCGGTAAACCGGATGAGCGCGGTGTGGCGGCCATGCAAGAGCGTGTAGCCAAGATTCCAGCGGTGGCGCGTGTATACGAAATCGCTCCCGAGAAGGTTGGCGGCCGCGCGCAAGTTGTAGCTTGCGTCCAAGTCGTGCTTGTTGGAGTTCGAATCCTCCATCCGCCGATGGTAGCGCAGAGTATTTACCAAGGCATTGGATGATTCGTTTCGCGCGGCCGGAAATTGGGTTTCAAGGCTGTCGAAGCTTGCGCCCACATAGAGCGTGAGCGGTGGGGCGAGAGCAACCGTGAGCGTGGGATTCAGGCTACGGCGGTTTCTGTAAATGCCGGGCATGTCCGGCCCACGCACCGCATCCAGAGTGGCTTGGTTCCACTGCTCGTGGTAGTTCTCGAAGTCGAAACGGAATCCGAGGCGGTTCGTGCCGAGGCGGCGGTTCTCGTACCGGGCGTTCACGCCCGCGAAACGCTCGATCAGCTCATCTCCGTCGCTTCGCATCCCGACGCCGAAAGTACTGGTTCCCACCTGGATCGCTCCCTCCGCCCCGGCCGACCATCCTTGCTTCGATTGATAAACGAAGTGAGGAACGTTGGCTTCGAAGCGGACGGTCCTGCTGTGCGCCTCAAGAACTACCCGGACGTGGTCCGGTTGGCTGCCCCGCAGGACGGTCTGGGTGACGCGGGTGGTGTGGAGCTCGCTACGGAGCAACTTGATCAGGTCGTCAATCGCGACCTGACTGAACCGCTCCCCCTTAAGCCTTCGGATCTGGTCCAGGACCCTGGTGCTAAGGGCGCGGTCCTCGAGGCCCGAGACGTCCACGCGTTCAATGATGTAACGGGAGTTGACGTTAATTGCGGTGCCCGCCGGAACAGCAGGCGTTTGGCTGGCGGACAGCGTGGCAGCCGCAAGAGCGCAGCCGACAGCCCATCCGACTTCCAGATGTCTCATGGCGACCCTATTTGCAAGGGAGAAGCCACGCGCAACTCATTGAAAACAGGAAGGGAGAAATGTGCCGCAGTGTGCGTCTCCGTCACAGGTGTAGCGGCGGAAAGGCAGGCTAGCGGGTTAGGGAATTCGCCAGTTCCGTGGCAAACGCACTCTTTGGGCCGGATTCCTTTTCGCGTCGGCGGGGTCTGCCGCCGGGGCGCATGGCAGACCTGCTCGCCACAGAAGTCGCAGGCGTTCCAGAAGGGGCGGGCGCCCCGCCAGGACCCTTAGCCTTGGTCGGTTGGGCCGCGTTCGCGCGCAGAAGGCGGTCCTCAAGTGGAGCGCGATCGAATCTCTTGATGATGGACTGCATCTCATCCTGAGTGGGAGCTTCGACGAAAGCGAAGCCCTTCGATTCCTGGGTTTCGTGGTTGCGGATTACTTTGACGGAGTCGGCGCAGAGACCTTCTGCGTTGAGCCACCCTTCAATATCGTCCTTGCTGACCCACGTGGGAAGGTTGCCGAGAAAAACAGTAAAACTCATTCCGTGGTAGTTAACTCCGTTGTGTGTGATTGTGAAACTTCAAGTGGAAGGCTGCGTCCAGCCATACAGATGTTATCAGACATTTGAACGAGTTGCAAATTAAAAATATAGAATAGCAGAGACGGCCGCTCAATCCGTTCGCAGGGACCGTGCTGAGGGTCACGATCTGGCGTCCAGAAGCCTCCACGGCGATCGAGAACCACTTTACCTCCTCAAAGGCCTCCAGACCAGCGACCTCCGCCAAAAGATCGATTGCAACGATGCCGGTTTGCAGCGTGAAAACCGTACCATTCCCAGCCCCCTTTCTTTCATCCTAGACATTCTAGACGGAGCGCGGCTATCCGGAAAACCTTGCTGTCCTGGACGGAGCAAAGCTTCCGCGAGCCGATGCAGGTTGGCGGAAGCCGGGGTTAACACAAAATGTATCGCCCTGTTTGGTTCGGCTATTTCGGGGCGCTACACTGGCGCTCCGCGGCGCATAGCGAATCAAATCACGGTTGTTCTAAAACGAGTACTTTCCTGATGTAGTCGATGGTTACCCGCGCCGTGGCAAGATCTATGGCGGACCGATTGGTCCCCGTATCCAGCAACATGTTAAAGGGTCCCTTGCCGTTCACTTTCACCTGAAGGACGATTTCATTGCGATGGAAAGTGAAAGGCGTCTCAATGGCCTGGGCGCGCGCCGGAACCGGCAAAAATAGAAGAAGGCTAAGAATGGGGAGGACGCGCACGTACGCGGGCCCTCAGCCCATGTTCCGCTTGAGAAATTTCACGCCCTCAAACGCGATCGATTCGGGTGTGGGGGCGATGTCGCGCCAGATGGACGCCGCCGCCGACAACTCGCCCAGCGCGAAGCCGAAGCTTTCGATCGTCAGCCAGCCGTCGTATTTGATGTCCCGCAGCGCCTGAAACACGGCCGGCCACTCGACGTGCCCACTGCCCGGAATGCCGCGATCGTTCTCGCACGTGTGGACATGCTTCAAGTGCTTCGCCACCGTCCGGTACCCCGCCGCGATATCCTTCTCTTCGATGTTCGCGTGGAACGTGTCGAACAGGATTCCCACGTTCGGGTGATTGATCTCGTCGCACAGCGCCACGGCGTCCGCGGCGGTGTTCAGGAAGTACGTCTCAAAGCGGTTTAACGGCTCGATGGCCACGGTGACGCCGTAGTCGGTCAGCACAGGGCCGATCGCCTGGTAACAATCCACCGCCCACTTCCATTCGTCCGCGTTACGTCTTCGTCCAGGCAGATAGCCGACCGGCGAGTACAGCGGCCCCGCGATGATCTTCGCGCCCACCTCCGCGGCCGACTTCACAGCCGCTTTCATGTGCTCGCGCGTTTTTGCACGCACGGAGGCGTCGTCGGAAATCATGTTCAATCCGCCCACGAGCACGGAGCAGATGGTGCATTCGAGCGCGTTCTCTTCAAGGCCGCGCCGGATGTCGGTGGCAGCGAACGCGGCGGGGTCGAACAGCGGCACCTCCACGCCATCGAAGCCGTTGGCCTTGATTTGAGGAAGCAGCGGGAGGTTGGACCGGTCGAAGTTCGCAGTCCAGATGAATGTGTTTACGCCGAATTTCATGCGATGAACCTCTTGGCGTCGGGATTCCCCGGACCGAAATGTTTCAGCAGCACCAGATTCTCCGTGTCGCTGCGGTTCGTGATGACGACTCCGGCCTGGGCCGCCGGCGCGGTAACGAAAAACTCGTCTTTCGTCATCTGTCCGTAGCGGATGAGCGACGGAGTTTCGGCTTCGAGCTTGCCAACGGAGCCCCATCCCTGTACGGTGATCGCGCCATACGCGGCGGCGTCCCAAATAGTCGGCGATCGCCCCGGAAACACGGTCAGTTCCTTCGCCGAATAATACCCGGTGGAATAGGTGACCCACTGTTCGGAGTACCCGGCGTCGGCCATGCCGTCCGTGTCGGCGACGGGCGTTGGGTGGAACAACCGGTGCGTGGCGAACTCGGGATCCACGTTCGCCTCCCAATCGAGCATGCCGATGATGTAATCGAGATCGTGATGATACTCGGCGGGAACGTCTTTTACCAGCAAGTCCCACGGGACCGCGCGGCCCTCCACCATCGACTGGAACATACCGAACACGTCCGAATTCACCTGCGGTTCGTAGGTGACGAGCGAACCCGGAGCGTGGAGGATGCCGGCATCGATCTGCCAGCCCGTTCCGGGTTTCAGTTTGTACGCCTTCGAATGATACAGAATGCCGTTGTCGCCCTGGTTCCAGCGTTCCAGGCAGCGGCGGATGTCGTCCTTCGTAGTGCCAGGTTCGAGGCCCATGAAGGTGTATGGGAAATTGTTGTCCTTGAAGTTGTACTGGGGCGGGAAATAGTACGCCTCGGGCTTGCCCCTTTGCCCGACGCGCTTCGCGTCCGCCTCGCTCTGATGCATGTGATGCGGGATGGGGCCAAGGTTGTCGAAAAACTTGCAGAGTACGTTCCAGCCGCCCTGCTCGCGCATGACATCGGCGCCGAGAAACCGATCGCCCATCGTCTCCACGGCTTCGCGCAAGAGAATCCGCGCGCCGTTAATATCGATATAGCTCAATCCTTCGTCGGCCGGTGTGCCGGCGCCGTTCGCTGCGTTCGTGGTGGAAGAGAACCACCGCTCGTCAATGCCGCCCCTATGCGCACCGCACGCGTAGAGATCGCGCGGATCGAGCTTCAGGCGCCCGCCGGGCATGAGGAAGGAGCGAGGCACCCAGCAGGGCGCAAGCCCCACAATGCCCCCGCCCGCGGCGAGAGCCCGCTGCAACAGAGAAGTGTTCGACATGGGCTATTTCTTCGCGGATGGCACATCAACGCCCGTAACGGCGGACGACGCGCGAACCTCGTTTTTGGGTTTCACTTTTAATTCGATAAGCTCGCCTGCAAACGACGACTGCTGGCCCGCTGCGCGTGTTTCAACGTTGCCGGAAACTACGATGGGCTGATCGATCGCCTTCGCCGATGGCAGAGCCTCCAGGATAAAACTACGCCGGTCTTCGGTCTCGTTGATCAGCACGCCGTTCAGGCCCACGTCGAGTACGCGGACGCCCGGCGGCAGGTTCCGGACTTCCACCGGCACGCGCCCGCCGTATTCGTTATTGCGCTTGATGCTGACATGCACTTCCGCGGTTCCGCCCGGCTGGAGCGTCACTTGTTTGGTTTCCGCGTTCATCTGGATATCAGACTTCGGCATGAGCGAGATGAGCTTCAGCCGGTCCTCCGGGTTCGCCCGGTGCGTCATCACGCGTTCTCCATAGACGGCGCGCCCCTCAACTTTGAACTCGGCCGCGCGCGGGAGCGACACGTTCTCTCGGGCGCTCAACAGCAGCGTGGTGGTCACCTGGCCTTCACCAATCACGCCCTTCGTTGCCTCGAGTCCAGCCGGCAAATCGAGGATCGAGACGTCGATCGGACCATCGAAATCGTCCATGCGCTGCGCGGTCACAGTAATCGGAATGCGTCCGCCCGCGGGCACGTTCGGGTTCTTGGGAGTCACCGCGAGTTGGAAGTCCGGGAGCGCGGGCCGCATGGAGAGGCGGTAGGCGTAATCTTCGCCGGCCAAGCCGCGTGTATCGCGGATGCGCAGCACGTACTCGCCGTCGGCGGGGGCGGTGAACCGCAGCCGTGAATCGCGTCCGTAGCCGGGACCGCCATCGTCGTTGCGATACGTCAGCCGAACGAGCGGCAGGCCGTTCGACGCGAATTTCGCGCCCGGCGGATGAATCTGAACCTTGTACACCGCCTGATCCTGGGCGTGGGCTTCGCTCGACGTATCGAATTGCGCGATACGCTGTCCGCCGAAAGCGACAAAGCGGAAGTCGTCATCCGGAGTGCGGGGGAGTGCTTCCACTTGCAGGATCTCACTGCCCGCCATCGCGTAGTCGCCCGCGGCGAATCCAGAAGGCGATTGGAGCCGGAGACCGGGCTGAATCGAATCGTGGTCTCGCAGGACGGTATTGGTTTCGATGAGGCACCGCACGGTAGCTCGCTCCACGGGCTTACCCTTCGCGTCAAGCACTTCGATCAACGAATCGAGCGGTGAACCGAGGCGCGCCGCGCCGACATCGAACACGAGCCTTTCGCCTTTCCGTGCCTTGAATCGAAAATTGTTCTCCGCCGCGAGCATGCGCCCGTTGACGATCGCCGGGAGCGCGACTGACTGCGCCGTCTCGACGGACGCGTTCTTGCCGTTCGATAAAATTTCGGGATCGTCGCCCAGCGCAAGCTTCACACGGTTGAAAGCGTGCCCGGCCTTGGTCTCCGGCCGGATGATCTGAGCGCGTTCGTCTTCCGGCGAAGGGTCGCCCTTCACGCGCACGTTCGGCGCATCCAGATTGTAACCCTTCAGCGCGACCTCCGACGACTTTCCTCGCGGAACGCCCAGCGGAAACGCGGCCAGCGCGATCGGAAACTTCCCGGTTTTAACCCGGTAAATGTGGTTGCGCCCGCCGCTTTGCTGATAGTCGGAAACGCGGACATAATAGGTACCGCCCTTTTCGAAACGATGACCGAACGCAACGGTATCCGTCTTCCCATCGGCGCCGAACTCACGAACCGGACTCTGCGCTTCGTCGAAGATGGAGATTACGGGCAGGAGCGCCGTGCCCAACATCGCCGCGCCGTTCTCGAAGACCAGTTGTTCGCCCGCCTTAACGGAAATCCTGTAGTAATCCACGTCGCCCGGCTGCGAGATTGTGCCAACCAGGATAGACGGCAGATAGGATTCAAAGGCATTCTCCGCGGTGTCGTTCGGTTCCTTGTCCGGGCTTTCGCCGTAGTAAGGCTCGACCGCGAAGCGGGCTTCAGGACTGGTACCGAGCGGCGTTTGCAACCGCATCGAAACGGTCCCTATCTGAGCGTCCGGACTGATATCGAGTTCGACCGTCACCTGATTCCGCGGAGGCAGCGGGCCAAGGTCGACGGTCGAAAGCGTGCCGTTACTGCCGAGGCGAATGTCCGGCAGGTCCGGTAGTTCCTTCACCCGCAGGATTTTCGCCTTGATTCCGGGCTCGCTAAAGTAGAAGGCGCTCGCGCCCGCAAGGTTGAACCCTTCCACGGTCATTTCGACCGTCGCGCCGCGCGAAACACCAAGCGGCGAGACCGCGTTGATAGTGGGCGGCGTGGTTCGATTTCCCGTCGGCCAATCGATGGCCTGCTGCCCACAGAGGGTTGCAGCCGCCAGAAGAGAGATCCAGGCTTGTTTCATGTTCGTGCCTCTTTTTTTAGACGCTAATTCAATATTGCGAGCGAACCGTCGTAGCTTCCTGCCGCGAAACTTTTCCCATCCGGCGCATACGCGAGCGACAACACCCAATCCGGCTGCTTTGCGAACACCTTCACTTCCGTCAGATCGTCCGCCTTGAAAATCTTCAGCGTTCTGTCCGCCGCCGTCGAAACCAGATACTTTCCATCCGGCGACCACGCAAGCTTCAGGATCGCGTCTTCGTGCGCAATCAGGGACTGCACCATTGTCCCGCTCTTCTCGCCGAGCGACCAGATACGAATCGACTTGTCGATCCCGGCGGCCGCCACCTTCGTGCCGGTGGGGTCGAGCGCAAGCGTGTTCAATCCGTCGAGAGCTTCGGACATGGTGAACAGCCGCTCTCCCGTTCCGGTATCCCAGACTTTCACGGTGCGATCCGCGGCCGCCGAAACCAGGCGTTTACCGTCCGGCGTAAACGCCAGTGCGTAGACCGCGTCGATGTGATCCTTCAACGTCCGAACCTCCTTGCCGGTTGCGGCGTTCCAGAATTTGATCATCTTGTCGTAGCTCGAGGTGGCGATGGTTTTGCCATCCGGCGCGAAAGCAACCGCGTAAATGCAATCCGAGTGGCCGTCAATTGTAAGGACCTCGGCGCGCTTCTCTACGTCCCAGATCTTGACTTCTCCACTTCGTCCGGGCAGACCGCCGGCCGCAGCCAGCCACTTGCCATCGGGCGAAAAGGCCAATGCGCGCACCGCTTCCGCGTGTCCCGCCAGCGCTGCGACCGTCTTTCCGGACGCATCCGCCAGCACTACCTCTTTATACTTTCCGAGCGCGAGTAGTTTGCCATCGGGGCGCCACGCCACCGCGCCGACCTGCGCTTTTACAGGTACACGCGGTTTGATGTCAGGAAGCGAGGCGCGCGCGATCTTTTCCTCGCCGGGTTTCGGAGGGTTCGCGCCCGCGTCGATCCACTTGCGGATGATCTCAATCTCGCCCGCCGCGAGCGGCTTGCCGCTCAGAGGCATGGCGGGCGCAGCTTTTCCAACCAGCATCAGATACATGCGGCTTTCTCCGCTCTTTCCCGGAACGAACACTTCGCCGTGGCCGCCACCCTTGCGCATCCCTTCAAACGTTTCGAGATCGAGCCCCCCCATCCGCGCCTTTCCAGCGTGGCACCCCAGGCAATTCGAGGCGAGAATCGGCCCGACGTCCTTGAATTCCTGGGCGTGGAGGATAGACGCGGCAGCGATTATGAGAATGGCGACGCGCATCAGTAGTTGAAGAGAAATTCCTTGCTCGTGAGCAGGGCCCACATCATGTCTTCGAGAGCCTGCCGCCGCGTGTCCCGCTGCGTTTCGGCGGAACCGGTTGCCACCCTGCTCTTCTTCAACTCCGCGAGCATCGTCTCTTTCTCCGCGTCACCAGGATAGCGGCTGTAGGCTGAAAGGAACAGATGATCGAGCATCCGCGAATCCGACAACCCCAGCTTCAGCGCAAGCGCAGCATAGCCATCCGGAGCGCTCAACTTCTTGTTCAGCGTGTCGCCGTTGATCACGTGCAGGGCCTGCGTGATGTTCGGCTCGCTTGACCGTTCCCCCGCATCGCAAATCACTCGATTCGGCCTTCCGAACGACGCCAGGAATTCCGATTTCACTTGCGTATCGGGCAACTGCAGTGCGCGCGTCCCGGCCGGATAGCCGGGGAACCGCGTCGCCACGCCGGTTACCTGCGACATCGTATCGAGCAGTACTTCCGCCGGCAACCGCTTCACGACGTACTTCGAGTAATATTTGTTATCGTTCTGATTCGTCGCGTTCGCCTCGGAGGCAAGCTGATACGCGCCCGAGTTCATGATGTTCCGGATCAGCCGCTTCACGTCGAAGCCATTCGACGAGAAATCCTTCGCGACCGCCGCAAACAGATCTTCGTTCGACGCCGGATTCGTCGCACGCACGTCGTCCACCGGATCGACCAAACCGCGGCCCATAAAATTCGCCCACACGCGGTTGACAAGCGCACGGGAGAAATACGCATTATCCGGGCTCGTCAGCCATTTGGCGAAATGCGCACGGCGGTCGGAGGTGGAATCGAGATC
>SHUI01000132.1 GCA_009697455.1 Bryobacterales bacterium | reverse complement strand
CGCGAGCAACTTGGCCGAGGTGGCCACGATTGTCACGCCCGAGACGTTGCTGGCTTGGCATCGAAAGCTGATTGCCCGGAAATACGACGGCAGTGGGAAGCGCGGACCGGGGAGGCCTCGCACCGCCGGGGAGACCGAGAACCTGGTCGTGCGCATGGCCGAAGAGAACCGGGATTGGGGCTATCAGCATCCACCAACGGGAGCCAACTCCGCCCCGTTGAAAACGTCGGACCACAGCGGCGTCTCCGCGAATCATTCACGACTGGCGCTCAGCGGCATGGGGGGCCCGAAACAGGCGCCGCTGATAAATGTACCATCCCGCCAGGCACGGTCCAAGCAGGAAGATAGTTCCGGGTTCGGGCACCGCCGCGGAGGCGAAGACGTCTGCGTCAATAGGCGTGGTGGAAAACGCGATCCGGTAGGAGAAATCCATCAGCCCAGGGGAGTTGCTGTCAAACGAGTAAGTACCAGCGTTAAATGCGGGGATGGTGGGAAAACCCTGGGCTCCGACCGAATAGTACCCTCCCAGCGTAAAGCTGCCCGTGGCGGTGCCGTGGGACAGCGGGACCACGGGGTGTACACCATGCGCGTCAAATGAGGGGTGAATATCGGAGGGCGCATCGATGTCCCAGAGTGCCGCGTAATAGAATGTCGTATTCGTAACCTGGGACGGCGTGAGTCCGGCGATATTAAAATTCCAAAACGAGCTCGAATCGACGCTCGCGGAAAGACCGTATAAGCCTGGCCGTGGGATGCTCATCGACCCGGTCCACGAACCGGCCCAATATTGGTCATCCAGAACGTAAGGAGCGGTTTGGGTGATGGTTGCGGAAATCGCCCGGCCGTCCCGGATAGCCTGCGCGACGACGGTGACGGGTGCCCCACTTGCGAGGAAGCCGCCCGTCTCGCTCACCACTTGTGGACCAAGATCGCTGCTCCAACCTAAACCAGCTCCCAGCTTATTCGTGTACATGCCGGCGCTGAACACAGGGGCCGCGTAGACCATTTGAGGCATCAGGCATAGAGCTGTAACGCAAGCCAGCGTGCGGAACCGCACAAAAGCTGAATCGAGTCGCATCTCTGGTAAACTGCGTGCGGTAATAATCTTCTGAGAGTTGGTCATGTTGTTCTCCTTGAACTCCATACAGTACGCGTGAAAACTCGGAAACAGAGGTCACCATGTTGTAGAATCGTGTTGCGCAGGATTCGCGGTGGTAGCTGCGCCCGAACGCCCGGCCGATGGCCTGCGCGCAAGGGGTCGCTCGATGAACGCTTCAATCGTTCCAGACGACACCGTTGCACGGCGTGTCCCGCCACATTTCTTCCTTGAGCATTGGGCCTCGTCCCGGCCTCGTCCTGCCGATTAAGCAGATGGGGTATTTGAACGCCCCTCGTGTGCCCTTCTCGACTGCGGGCATGAAACGGAAGGCAAAGCGCCCATTTCAAAGGCCGTGGATGAGCCGATCTATCTGAAGCCGCGCGACAAGCCGCGATGCTCAAGGAAGAAGTGTGGCGGAGGGAAGACGGCCAGGTAGTGAAATATGGTGTTGCGTATGTCAACCCAGGCGTCTATGGAGTCTATGGAGTAGATAGCCATCACAGGCACTTCATGGGCAAGAAGGAAGAAAGATGAAGGACGTCATATCATAAGAAGCCGCCGAGTACCCCCTCGAACGATGGATCGCGGTGAGAACCTTCCATCCTGGATCACCATAACATTCGAAGATCCTTCCGATCTGGTCCGGGCCCTTTCAGCGGAGCGCGGGCGAGTGCTACGTGCGGTTCGTGCGAAACCGGCACCGGTTTCGGAGCTTTCCGCGACACTCAGCCGGGACCGGAAGGCAGTGAGACGGGATGTATCGCTCCTGCGATGCTTCGGACTGCTGAATTTTCGCGAAGAGCCCAATCCGGGCCACGGGCGGAGAAGCGTTATTGTGCCTCGCGCCTTGAAGTATCGGTTAGGGCCGTCATGAAACAACTGTTGCAATTTGGCAGCCGGCGGGGCAGGAGATCGCTTTTTTTGCCGCCTGCCGTTTTCCGTGGAAAAGACAGGCCACAAACAACGATGGCCTGCCCCACCGCCACCACAGTTCCGCGTGACTCTCTCTACGGTATTCCGTGCGTCGGTTCCTGCGGATCGTTCGACCGCGCGATTGCCGGAGTCTCATGTACTTGCTCGGTAAGGTAGTTCCGCATGAGATTGTTCGTCAGAATTTGGAATGCGGTTCGTGCGTCGTCGGCAAATTCGAACAGGTTGAGGTCCTCCCGCGAAATCATGCCGTGCTTGAGCAGCCCGTCGAAGTTGATAATTTCGCGCCAGAATTCCGTGCCGTAGAGCAGGATGCTCATCTTCTTCGCCAGCTTTCGCGTCTGGACAAGCGTGAGGATCTCCATCAATTCGTCGAGCGTTCCGAATCCCCCCGGGAACACGACGAGCGCCTTCGCCAAATACGCGAACCAGAATTTGCGCATGAAGAAGTAATGAAACTCGAAGGATAGCTCGGGCGTGATGTGCGGGTTGGGTAACTGCTCGAATGGGAGTCCGATGTTGAGGCCGATGGTCTTGCCTCCGGCGTCGCGCGCCCCGCGGTTCGCGGCCTCCATGATTCCTGGACCGCCTCCCGTGCAAACCACGAAGTGCCGCGCCGTTTTCTCCAGGCCGTCGGACCACTCCGTGATCATGCGGGCCAACTCACGTGCCTCCACGTAGTAACGGGACATCGGACCCGTCTCCGCGATGCGGGCGGAGCCGAAGAAGACCACCGTGTCGCGGACACGTTCCCGCCGGAAATGATCGAGCGGTTCCAAGTATTCAGAGAGAATCCGAAGAGAGCGGGAACTGGCGCTCTTTAGGAACTCAGGGTTCTTGTATGCCACCGGCCTGCGTTGACCGAGTGGCGATTCAGGCGGCGTGGTCATTTGCCCTCCAGCTTCTTTTTCAATTCGCGAACCGTCTTCAGGATTTCCGGGAGCTTCTGAAACGCCGTGATGGCGCGCAGCCATTCGTTCGCGGCGAACGCGGGCGATCCGGAGATCCGCCCTCCCGCCGGAACGTCTCCACCGATGCCGCTTTGCGCATAAACGATGGCGTTCTCACGCACCCTCAGGTGCCCAGACGATCCCACCTGTCCAGCAAGCAGGACGTTGCGTTCAAGCGTGGTGCTTCCCGCCAGTCCCACCTGCGCGCACACGATATTGTCCTCTCCCACTTCGCAGGCGTGGCCGATCTGCACCAGATTGTCGATTTTCGCCCCCCGCCTGATGCGCGTCTCGCCGACGGTCGCGCGGTCAATTGCGGTGAGACTCTGAATCTCCACATCGTCCTCGACCACCGTTACGCCCGACTGCACGATCTTCCGGTGACTTCCGTCCGCCCGCTTCGCAAAACCGAATCCGTCGCCACCCACCACGACACCGTTCTGCAGAATCACCCGGTTTCCGATCCGGCAGAATTCGCGCACCACCGAATGCGAGTGTGCTAGAAAGTCGTCGCCTATGCGGGCGCCGGCGTAGATCACCACGTGCGGGTGAATCACGGCGTTGCGCCCGATCACCACGTCTTCCGCGATCGATACAAAAGCGCCGATCGAAGCCCCTTCGCCGGCCGTCGAACCCGGCGCGATCCACGCCGTCGGGTGAATGCCCGCCGCGGGCCGCGGCGGCTGGTAGAACAATTCAAGCGCGCGGGCGAAATCGAGATATGGGTTCGTCGAAACAACGCTTGCGATCGGTAGGCCGGAAAGCGGTTCGGTCACCAGTATCGCCGCCGCCTTTGTGTGTCTGACCTTTGGAGCGTACTTCGGATTTGACAGGAAAGTGAGATGCGAGGGACCGGCCTGTTCTATTCCGTTCACACCCGAAATCTCGAGATTGCCGTCGCCGTGGACCGCGCAATCAAGTGCCAGTGCCAGTTGGCTGAGTTTCATTGAAGGCCGGCCCGGTTAGGCGTGAGTCTTGTGATCGCAGGCGAAAGTAATCGGAATCCGGCCGCCCTTGTTCAGTTCCTTAAAGCCGGTTTCAGTCGCGTAATAAGTTTGTGAAACCAGAGATTTTGCCTTGCGAAAGAACGGGTCGCCCGCGCCGTCAAGCGCTTCGAGTATGGCGGTTTGCTGCGCCTGAGAACATGCCGCAAAAGGCCGGCCATGGCTCCGGATGGCGTCGCCATCGAGCCTTGAGAGTCCCTGGATATAGACATCCTGACTCTCCGCATCTCCGTCGTTCAACCACCGCTCGATGTGCATCGGAACCTGCGCCGCGATCGCCCCCGGTGTGTCCGTCGCGGGGATGATCAATCCCGCCATCGCCGTGAGCGTCAGGAACTGGTGATCGTCAAACAGAAGCCGCGGAGATCTAGGGGCGGCGGTCCGCGCCTTGTCTTGCTGCGCTCCCGCCTGCATTGCGCCCAACGGAGCGGCCGCGCCCAGCCTGAGCAGATCTCTGCGGTTCATGGCTATTCATCGTAGCGAATCAGAGCCAGTATTGCCACTTCGCGAAGAGGATCACGTAGGCCGAGAGGCACGCGTTCGTCACCGCGTGCGCCAGAATACAGTCTCCGAGGCTTTTCGTCCGCAGCATCCACCAGTTGTAGAGAATTCCCGCAAGCAAGCCGACTTCCCAGAAGGAGCCGTGTTCGGATGCGAACAGCACGGCGACAATCCAGAATGACTGCCTGCTGAACGTTCCCACCGGAAGCTTCCAGAATTCGTGGTTGGTCAGCCAGCGGGGAAGGAAGCTTCGCCAGAAAAGTTCTTCCAGGATCGGGACGTTGACCGAGGCGCCAAAAAAACGGAATGCCAGAAAAAATACATTTGCCTGTGCCGCCGGGTCCAGCGAAGTCTCCGGACGTCCAAGGATATCGTTGCTGAACAGCCAGTGGCCGCGATAGCCGGGCCACAAGACGTCGGGCGCAATCCAGAGGGCGAAAACCGCGACGCCCATCGCGATGCTGCCCAGCGCATTCGAAACGCGCAACGAGATTACCTTTCGCGAAAAGAACAACAAAATCGCCAGCACCGAAACGCAGCGAATGGGGTAGAAGATCTCCGGCGGAAACTTGAACTCGCGCTCGGCGGCGAGAAATACCAGGAATGCCACGAACGGAATTACGTATGGTAACGACCTGTGGAGTTCACTCGAATGCCGCGCGTCATCGCTCATGCTGATCGTCCTCGCAGTGTGTCGTCCACACGGCTTTCCGTCTTCCGCGACCTCTAACCATATGATTCACGTAAGTGCAGGGGAGTTATACCGGGCAGTAATAACTATATTCTCCAACCGCGCGTGGCTTGTCTACCGGTCCGGTGTAAACTTTCCGGCGGACGCGGCCCGCTCAGTACCGGTACGCCGCGAGTTCGAGCGGTCGCTGCCCATAGCCCGGAGGCGGTTGGGGGTTGGCCCGGAAGTCCCGCATCAGCGCGGCGAGGCAGGTGTCAAAGGGCGTGTACACAAGACCGAGCGCCTCCTTGCCGAGTTGGTTGTCGAGCGCGGACATCCACGGCTCGCTGAAAGGCGAACAGTTGGGCATGAGGCCGTGCTCCCACAGGAACCGGGTGGGAACCCGCGCGATGTGGGCTGCTCCTGCCTTGCTCAGGAAGTCGTCGATACTGAGGGTCTCGTCCTGCCCTACGTTGAACGCCCCGTCGATACCGGCGGACACCGCCCTCATCACCGCGCGCACTGCGTCCTTGCCGTAAACATGGCGAAGCGGCAAGTGCGGGCCATCCGGCACAATGATCGGACCACCGTCGAGAACGCGCGCAAGATAGTTACGGATGCGGTGGAAGTGATCGCGCTCGCTGTTTACCATCGGAAGGCGGAGGATGGTGACCGGGAAGCGAGCAGCCATCAGCGCATCTTCGGCCGCGCGTTTTTCCATACCGTAGGACCAATTGTCAAGATCGAATCTTGAATCGGTTGGCGCGGGGATCGTGGGTCCTGCGTAGTCGCTCTCGGCAAACGGCCGCTTGGGGCCCGCGCGAACCAGGTACACCTGACCGGTGCTGAGCATGATGTATCGCCCCGTACGGCCTTCAAAAATGCGTGCGGCGGCCTCGGCGTCTCGCCCATTGTAGAGCGTGGTATCGATGATGGCGTCGAAACTCCGAGAGCCTATCGCCGAACTTAGCGCGGACGCATCGCTCCGGTCGCCCTGGAGCCGCTCCACCGGGACCGGCAGCGCCACCGGCGATGTCACGCCGCGATTGAAGAGAGCGACCGTGAAACCGGCATCCAACAGAGCCCAGGCGATATCAGGACCGAGGTTTCGCGTTCCGCCGATGATGAGCGACGTCGGCAACCGGCCAAGCCTCCTCTACTTGAGTTGCTTGATCCGGATGTTTTTATAGTGGATCGTGCTGCCCGGGTCATGCGCCTGCAGGGCGATAGTGCCGGAAGTAAGGGCTCGGTCGGGGAACTCCTTGGTGCCCTTCCAGTCGGCCGGCTGATCCCATTCGGAAGCCTTCTTGCCATCGACGAAAATGGTGACCTTCTTGTCCTTTACCACGATATGCTCGGTGAACCACTTGCCGTCGTCAGCCACTTTCTCCTTGTTGTCGGCGATGGAATAGAGGCCTCCGGTCCGGCGCCAGTCGCCGTGGCTGTTGTTGACCTGAACTTCGAAACCCTTTGACGGCCATCCCTTTTCCTGATACGCCGTATGAAAATAGACTCCGCCGTTTGACTTCTCGGCGGTCATCAGGTCCACCTTCAGTTCGAAATTCTTGAAATTGGCGTTCGGGCCCGTGTAATAGAGATGGCAGCGCGGGCCTTTCGCGACGATGGAGCCATCGTGCACGGAGAAGGAATCCTCGCTTTCCTTGGCCTTGGTCCAGCCGGTTAGGTCCTTGCCGTTGAACAGAGGCTTGAATCCTTTTTCCGGCTTGTCGGCCGCTAGAGCCAACACAGATGAGAGGGCAAACAGGGTGAATAGTCGCATAGTGCTCTCCTGATTGTGTCACAGTGCGGTTACGCCGCAAACGCAGTTCGTTGAAAGCCGGCGTGACCTGATTCTGCCGGTCCCCAGTTTGGCTTGGATAATTCCGCCTACGCCGCATTCGCAAAAATGCGCCTATAATCGAAGGTGCAATGAGCGAATTGAGCCGCATCGGCGTAGCGATTGATTCCGACTTGCTCGGAAAGTTCGACGAACTGATTGAAAAGCGCGGCTATACAAACAGGTCCGAGGCTTTCCGCGACCTCATCCGGGACCGGCTGGTTCACCAGGATTGGGAGTCTCCCGACCGGCAGGTTGTTGGCACGGTGACGTTGGTATACGACCATCATGTACGGATGCTGTCCGAAAAGCTGACGGATCTCCAGCACGACTTCCACCGCTCGATTCTTTCGACGCTCCACGTCCACCTGGATCACGACAACTGCCTTGAGGTTCTCGTCGTCCGCGGCAAGGCCGCTGTCGTGAAGAAGATCTCCGACGCGCTGATCAGTACCAAGGGCGTGAAACACGGACAGCTTACGATTACCACTTCGGGAGCCGGGCTCGCGTGATCCTCGGAACCGGGCTTGACCTTGCGGAAGTCGAGCGCATCCGGGCGGCCATCGTCCGATATGGTGAGCGCTTTACCGGGCGCATTTTTACTCCTCTTGAAACGGCCTACGCCGAGAGCAAGGCGAACCGCTACGAACGTTTCGCCGCGCGTTTTGCGGCGAAAGAAGCCGGAATGAAGGCCATTGGCACCGGGTGGAAGCGAGGTGTTACCTGGCGCGATTTTGAGGTCGCGAACTTGCCGTCCGGCCGGCCCACCCTCCGGCTCTATGGAGAGGCGGCGAAGATTGCCGAAAAGATGGGGGTAAAGTCGGTCGCTCTCTCTCTGACTCACACGGCGCAGCACGGCATGGCGCACGTGATCCTTGAGGGCTGAACCAAAGCTAACCCACGGCTCCCGGCCCTGCGGCCCTACGAATCGTGGATTGTCGCCAGAGTCAGGATCTCGAACTCTTTCAGTCCGCCTGGAATCTGAATCTTCACGACGTCGCCGACTTCCTTGCCGATGAGTCCGCGCCCGATGGGCGAACTGGGTGAAATCTTTCCCTGATTGGCGTCCGCGTCTTCTGTCGTGACGATGCGATAGGTTATCTCTTCGTCTTTCTTGACGTCCAGAACCACGATTGTCGATCCGAGGCCGACCCGGCCCCGGGGTATCTTCGTCAGGTCCACCATCGACATTTCCTGCAGCCGTTTCTTCAACTGATGCAGCCTCGCGTTGACGAAACCCTGACGTTCTTTGGCTGCGTGGTACTCCGCGTTCTCGCTCAGGTCCCCGTGCGCGCGGGCCTTTAGAATCTCTCTCGGCAGTTCGTTTCGAAATTCATACTCGAGAGTCGCGATCTCGTCCTGCAGCTTTTTCTTGATATCCATCATTCAGAGCCTACAAACGCATTATAGAGCCGATCGCTCCGGTACGCATGCGCGATAATCGGGAGGACGTATCCATTTTCAATTCGGAGAGAACATGCGGGTATTGGTGACGGGCGCGCAGGGGTGCATCGGCGCGTGGGTAGTAAAGGCGCTCATCGAGCGCGGTTTGGACGTTTTGATTTTCGACGTGGACCCGAGTCCCGTTCGCCTTGCCTTGCTCGTGGGTGCCGAGACGGCGCGGCGGCCGGCAATCGAGACGGGAAGGATCGAGGACACGGCGCGGGTGAAGTCGCTGGTCAGGGATGGAGGCGTCACGCATATCATTCATCTCGCCGCCCGCCTGATGCCCTTTTGCCAGGCGAATCCTGTGGAGGGTGGCATTATCGATGTTCTGGGCACGCTCAACGTGTTCGAAGCGGCCCGGGACGCAGGTCGCGAAATCCGCGTCGTCTACGCGAGTTCCTCGGCCGTCTGGGGGCCGGAGGAGGCGTACAGCAGCGGTAGGTTGACCGAGGACAACCCCCTGAAGCCCGCCACCCATTACGGCGTATTCAAGCAGGCGAACGAGGGGAACGCGCGAGCCTTTTACAGCGTCAACGGGATTTCGAGTGTCGGACTTCGCCCGTGGACCGTTTACGGTCCCGGCCGCGATGTCGGTTTGACCGCCGACCCGACCATCGCCATGAAAGCCGCCGTCCTTGGCCGCCCGTTCCAGATTCGCGTCAGCGGCCACATGGACTTGCAGTACGTCGAGGACGTCGCGGAGATCTTCGTCCAGAGTGCACTCACACCGCTCGAAGGCGCGCATGTGTTCAATCTGGAAGGCTCGGTCGTCCGCATGGAGGATCTGGTCGTGCAATTGGACCGGCTCCGGCCAGGTGCGGCAACGTTGATTTCCGTGGCGGGACCGCAAGTTCCCGTCGCCTTCCGGATGGACGACTCCCAATTACGCGCCAAGATTCCGGGCGTTCCGAAGACTCCGCTCGAGGAGGGAATGATCAAAACACTCGAGATCTTCGAGCGGCTCAAGGCGGAGGGACGGTTGAGCGATTCCCTGGGAGTGTAGAGCGCTGCTGCCGCACCCTCTCCCGGAAACAGGGCTGTCGTAAACTGGTATTTGCCTTCCTCCACGGAGTCACTTACCATCGTCATCCTCGCGGCCGGTTTCGGAACGCGGATGAAAAGCCGCACGCCCAAGGTGCTGCACCGCGCGGGCGGACGCGCTCTCGTCGAGCACGTCGTTGAAACCGCTCTCGCGCTGACAACTCCCGATCGGGTCTTTGTCGTCACGGGTCACATGGGCGAGAAGGTTCGCGATGCGCTCTCGGATCGGGGCGTGGGGTTCATCGATCAGGCGGAACCCAAAGGGACCGGGCACGCCGTCACATGTGGACGCGACGTGCTCGCGGGACTCGACGGCAGTCTTGTGGTCCTCTACGGCGATTGCCCCATGATTTCCCCCTCGACACTGCGGGAACTGGTGCGCCGCCGCGGGGAATCCGGGGTTGCCGCAACGTTGGTCAGCACCGTTCTTCCCGATCCTCCGGCTTGGGGACGCATCATCCATGACGCCCGCGGCCGGGTGTGCGCCATTGTAGAAGTGAAGGCCGCCACGCCCGAACAGCTTGCCATCAAGGAGTTGAATGCCGGCATTTACTGCTTCGACGCGCCGCTATTTTGGAAACATGCCGGTGAAATTCAGCCAAACAATCCCGCGCGCGAATACTACCTCACGGACATGGTCGAGATCCTGAATCGTGCGGGGCACGCGATTGAATCGATGCGCATTGACGATCCGGACGAGGTTTTCGGTATCAACGACCGCGTCGAACTGGCCGTGGCCGACCGGCTGATTCGCGACAGGAAAGCGCGTCAACTGATGCTCGACGGCGTGACCATCGAGAAGCCCGAAACGGTCTCGATCGATGCGCAAGTAAAGATCGGCATGGATACCATAATCGAACCCTTCGCCCGGCTCTTGGGCGATACGGTTATCGGAGAGGCCTGCCGCATCGGAGCAGGCGCGATCATCGTCGATTCCTCGCTTGGCGATCGCGTCGAGGTGGGGCCTTACACGCTGATTGGGACGTCGAAGCTGGAGGATGAGGTCCACGCGGGTCCCTTCGCGCGGCTTCGCATGGCTAACCTTGTGGAGAAGGGCGCGCACATCGGCAACTTCGTCGAATTGAAAAAGACGCGTCTTGGACCTGGATCGAAGGCGATGCACTTGGCGTATTTGGGCGACTCGACGCTTGGGGTGGGAGTGAACGTGGGTGCGGGAACCATCACGTGCAACTATGACGGCAGGCATAAGCATCAAACGATCATCGGGGCGGGCGCTTTTATAGGGAGCAATTCGACGATCGTGGCGCCGGCTGAGATTGGCGAGAACGCCTACCTGGCGGCGGGCTCCGTGATCACGGAGCAGGTTCCGGCAGATGCGCTGGCGGTAGGCCGTTCGCGTCAGGTGAACACGCCAGGTTGGGCGAGAAAGCGGCGCGCACCCCGCACGTAGCGCCTTTATTCGTCATTCGTGCCGTGCGAAGCGCAGCCGCCTTCTGCTCACCGTCGTGCATAATAGTCCTGACCTATCGCGATGCCCGAACTCCTGCGCATCTTCATCTCGTACGCCCACCGCGACGGCGGCGATCTCGCCTCGCGGCTCCAAATAGATCTTGAGGCGCGCGGCTTCGATGCGTGGCTCGACACCCACCGCCTGAAGGGCGGCGACCGCTGGAGCAATGAAATCGAAGTTGCGCTCGACCGCGCCCACCTCGTGCTCGCGCTCCTCTCGGACGGCTCCTACACGTCGGACATATGCCGCGCGGAACAGCACTC
Organism: Bryobacterales bacterium; assembly: GCA_009697455.1. Lineage (GTDB taxonomy): Bacteria > Acidobacteriota > Terriglobia > Bryobacterales > Bryobacteraceae > SYKU01. The sequence continues at coordinate 1,665 of SHUI01000132.1, read as the reverse complement.
GGCGCTCGACGCTGGCAAGCCGGTCATCCCACTGAAGGTCCAGAGCGGTTGCCGCGTGCCGCTGGCTCTCCGCACGCTCCAATGGATCGATTTCAGCGGTGCCGCAAACTACGACGCGGCTTTCAAAGACCTTCTCGCGAGCATCGTCAAGTGCCAAAGCGTAGCCGAGACCGTACCGCGCCCGCCCCGTTACAACAACGCCCCCGCGCTGCCGGACAACTTCGTGGAACGGCCCGAGATCCTCAACCAGCTCCGCGACGTGCTCTTCCGGGACGCCCCCCAACGCAACATCGCGCTCACCGCGCTGCAGGGCATGGGCGGCATTGGCAAGACCACGCTGGCGCAGGCGCTGTGCCATGACGAAGTGGTGCGGCACGCCTATCCGGACGGCATCTTCTGGTTCAGCATCGGCAAGGAATCGAACCTGAGCTTCGATGAGCGCATGGAAGGAGTCCCCGGACTGCACCGCCTTCTCGGCGCGTATGAGGGCGAACCGGCGTGCATCAGCGAATACCGTAACGCAGTGCGGGACAAGGCGGCGCTGATTGTCCTGGACGACGTGTGGAGCGCCGCCGCTATCGAGCCGTTTCGGACGGAATCCCCGCGCTCGCGTCTGCTGGTCACGACGCGCGACGCTGGAATCGCGCCTACGTTCGGCGCGCGTGAGTTCACTGCGAACCTCCTGACGGACGGCGAGGCGCGCGAAGTCCTGGCCCGTTGGACAGGGCTCGGGACCGGCGCGCTACCCTCCGCCGCTGACGAGGTGATCCGCGAATGCGGGAACCTGCCGCTGGCGCTCGCGATGATTGGCGCCCAACTCAATCGAAAGCCGCCTGGATACTGGGACATTGTGCTCGGATACCTGCGCCGCGCGGATCTGGCCGAGATCAAGGCCAAGTTTCCGGAGCCGCACACCACGCTCTTCCGCGCGATTCAGGTCAGCTTCGAGGCGCTGAATGCGGAGGACCCGGCCGCCGCGCAACGCTACCTCGCCCTGGCCGTGATGCTGGAGGACATGGCGGTGGCGCCGAGTGTCCAGCGAACCCTGTGGAACGTAGACGAAGGCGGGGCGATGGAGACCGCGGAACAGTTCATCAGTCTTTCGCTGGCGCAGCGCGATGGCGCGAAGGGCGGCATCCGTCTACATGACCTGCAACTTGATTACGTCCGGTGGCTGTACCCGGACCGGGACGCGCTGGAACTGATCCACGGTGCCGTCCGGCTATCGGCGCACGTCATCGAGAAGGACCCGCATCAGTTCGCTTCGCAGGTGCTTGGCAGGCTGCTACCGTACCGGGATGCTCCGGGAATTGCGCGGTTTCTCGGCGAAGTCGCCGCGGGTGCGCCGGTACCTTGGTTGCGGCCGCTGCACGCCGCGCTTCATCCGCCCGGCACGCCGCTGCTGCGCACGCTGGAAGGCCACTCTGATTCTGTCTCTTGCGTGGCGGTGACCCCGGACGGGAGGCGGGCGGTTTCCGCGTCTGAGGACACGACGCTGAAGGTGTGGGATCTGGAAAGCGGCCGCGCTCTGCGCACGCTGGAAGGCCACTCTGATTGGGTCTATGGTGTGGCGGTGACGCCGGACGGGAAACGGGCGGTTTCCGCGTCTGAGGACACGACGCTGAAGGTGTGGGACCTGGAAAGCGGCCGCGAGATCCAGACTCT
>SHUI01000131.1 GCA_009697455.1 Bryobacterales bacterium | reverse complement strand
CCGGAGGCCGTGTTCCAGGAGGCATCGCTCGCCTGATACGAAATCAGGCTAAGCCAGACGAGAAGCCCGAACGAAAGCAACACAAACCCTGTCGCCTCGTTGAGCCGTTTGTATTCGGTCGGATTTATCAGCTTCATCCCGTTGAGCCGCGGGAGAAAGCCAGAGCAAGCACTATTATGCCAAAAATTACACGATAGTAAATGAAAATGTTCAAGGTGCCCCGCTGAAGATGACGGAGGAACCACCCGATGACGGCGAATCCGGTGATTGCGCTGACGCCCGCGCCGATGAGGAACTGACCCCACTCGACGTGCCCCTGCTTCATCAAATCGTAAAGCGCCTTGGCTGCCGCTCCGGCAATCGCCGGCGTCGAAAGCAGGAAAGAGAACCGCGCCGCCGTGTCCCGGTCAAGGCCTCGAAAAAGGGCCGTCGCGATCGTGATGCCGCTACGCGATGTTCCGGGCACGATCGCAAGGGCCTGCGCCGCGCCGATGGCCACACTGTCGGTCCAGGAGAGTTCGCCCATTCCCCGCTCGCGTTTCCCGACGCGCTCCGCGATCCACATCAGGATTCCCACTCCTACCAGCATTCCGCCCATCACGAACGGATTGCGCCAAGCAGTCTCAGCCTGATCCTTGAACTTGAAGCCGAGCACGCCGATGGGAAGCGAGCCAATCGCCAGAAACCACAGTAGCATTGGCCGCTTGCGCAGTTCCGGGTCGCTTCCGTAACGGACGCCGAACCCCTGGGCGGTTACCTGAAGCCACGACTTGAAAAAATAAAAAAGGACGGCGAGCAGCGTGCCCACGTGCAGCGCGATGTCGAAGTTCAGTTCTTGCGCCTGCCAACCGAGCAGCCACGACGTCAGATAGAGGTGCGCGGAACTGCTGATGGGTAGAAACTCGGTGATTCCCTGCACGATGGCCAGGAGCACGACCTGATAGATGGGCATAAGAGGTTATGTTTCAGATCTGAGGATTGCGTCAATCAGACCGCTTGTAGTGAAGACTTCAGCGGCCGCGTCCATGGCGATTCCGTGCCGCCGCGCAGTCGACGCTGTTACTGGGCCGATGACAGCCACCCTCACTCCCGCGAGCGTCGCCGCACCTACGGCGCGGACAAAGTTCTCGACCGTCGAGGAACTGGTAAACGTGATCCAGTGGGGCTTTCGCGAACCGTCGAAGGCTCTCCGGATGCGCTCCGTGGCGTCTGCGGGCGATACCGTGCGGTAGGCGGCGACGACATCCACTAGTGCCCCGCGATCTCTGAGAGTGGTTGGAAGCAGATCGCGCGCGACGGCCGCCCGCGGGAGCAGTACGCGTTTGCCCGTGACATCGTGCGCGGTGAAGGCATCCAACAATCCCTCCGCGACAAACTCTCGTCCCGTTAGATCCACTTTCAACTGAAGCGCCTCAATCGCCGCGCCCGTCGCCGGTCCTATTGCGCAGATGCGGCCGCGAATGGCGCGAAGATCGAAGCGGGATTTCCGAAGCCGGTCGAGAAAGAAGCGGACGCCGTTCGCGCTCGTGAAGATGAGCCAGTCGTATTCCGGCAGGGATTCGATAGCGCGGTCGAGCGGCCCATAGTCTTCGGCGGGCAGGATTGCGATTGTCGGAATCTCGACGGTCTCGGCGCCCAGTTCGCTCAATCTCGCGGAGAGCGCGTCGGCCTGTCCGCGCGCGCGCGTAACCGCCACGCGTTTGCCGAACAGCGGCAGGCGCTCAAACCAGTTGAGCTTCTCGCGAAGGCGGACTACGTCGCCGATCACAATGGTCGCCGGCGGTTTGAGATTCGCGCCTCGAATCAGATCGCCCAGGGTTGCGAGTGTCCCTGTGAGGGTTTGCTGCGACGGTAGAGTGGCCCAGCGCACCACCATGGCGGGTGTCTCGCGAGACCGGCCGCGCTTGATAATTTCCGCCGCGATCTCGCTGAAATTCGTGAGTCCCATGAAAAGCACCAGCGTGTCGGCCCGGCCCACGCGCTCCCAATCGATCTGCGCAACGTCGTGTCCAGTGACAAAGGTGACGACCGAGGTGTGATCGCGGTGCGTGAGCGGCACGCCCGTGTACGCTGCAATTCCGAGCGGAGTTGTCACTCCCGGCACCACTTCGAACGGAATCCCCGCGTCGAACAGCGCTTCCGCCTCCTCGCCTCCGCGTCCGAAAATGAATGGGTCGCCGCCCTTCAACCGCACGACGTTTCCGCCGTGGCGGGCGCGGTCGATGAGCATGGCGCAGATCTCTTCCTGAGTGTGCGCGTGCAGGGCGCGCTTCTTGCCTACGTATATTCGCTCAGCTTCTGGCGGCGCAAGATCAAGCAGCGATTGGTTGACAAGATGATCGTAAAGCACGCAGGAGGCCGATTCGAGTACGTCGCGGCCGCGGCAGGTAATGAGGCGCGCGTCGCCCGGCCCGGCCCCGACCAGATAGACCTTGCTCATAGGCGCTTCAAAATCTCGCCCGCGCCGCGCTCCAGGAGCTTCGCCGCGAGGCTTCGTCCCAACGCGTCCGCATCGGTGGCGGCACCCGCCTCGGAATCGCGAATCAACGTCGCGCCATCGGGTGAAATCACGACAGCCATGATTCGCAGCGATCCTTCTTCCATGCGTGCATATGCTCCGATTGGCACTTTGCAACCGCCACCGAGCGCTCTGAGCACCGCGCGTTCCGCCTGTACCGCTAGTCGCGTCTCCGTGTGATCGAGCGCCGCGCAAGCCTCCGCACCGGCGCCTTCCGAGATCGCCTCGATCGCGAGCGCCCCCTGCCCCACGGCGGGACACATCACCTCCGGCGCGAACGATTCCGCGATGCGCGACGCCCAGCCTAGTCTCCGCAGTCCGGCGGAAGCTAGAACGATGGCTGCGAATTGGCCCTCATCGAGCTTTCTCAACCGTGTGTCCACGTTGCCTCGCACGGATTCGACGAGCAGATCCGGACGCGCGTGCCGAAGCTGCGCCGCGCGCCTGGGAGAACTGGTGCCAACGCGAGCGCCTTGAGGAAGTTCGTTCAAACGCCTGCCCACCATCGCATCGAACGGGTCTTCGCGCGCCGGAATCGCCGCCAGTTGAAGCGACGGGTCCGGCAGTTCGGTGGGCAAATCCTTCAGACTATGTACCGCCAGATCGACGCGCCGTTCGAGCAGCGCTTCCTCGATCTCCTTCGTGAACAGGCCTTTGGTTCCGGTATCGGGAAGCGCCATCTCCGTCACACGGTCGCCCGTGGTTTTGATGATTTCGATACGACAGACATGTCCCAATTCCTCAAGCTTCGCCTTTACCCAATGCGCCTGCCACAACGCCAGTTGCGAGCCTCTCGACCCGATAATCAGCTCAGTCACGGAGATGAAACACCTTTCGAATCGCGTTGATCACGAGCGCGCCGTCGGGCTGGCCGGCCTGATTCCGCAGCTCCGCGATCGGCCCGTGAGCGATCTTGTTGATCAGCGCACGCGTCATGCCCTCAAGCGCCTCTTCCATCTGCGGCGTGAGCGGACCGAGTTTCCGCCTCATCTTCTCCATCTCCGCTGCTCGTATCTGTTCCAACTGCGCTTGCAGGTTCACGATGGTCGGCGCGATCTCCTGCACCTTGAGCCGCGCCATCATGCGTTCCACTTCCTGAGATACGATCCGTTCGGCGTGGTCGGCTTCCTTTTGCCGTTCACGCAGGTTCGAGTTCACCACTTCCTGCAAGTCGTCGATGTCGTAGAGAAATACGTTGTCGATCTTGTTGACCGTAGGCTCGATGTTTCGCGGCACGGCGATATCGATCAGGAACATCGGGCGGTTCCTTCGCGCGGCGATCACGCGCTGCATGTCTTCCTTAAGAATGATGAAATGCGGCGCACCGCTCGACGTGATTACGATATCGACCTCGGGCAGAATCCCCAGGAAACGGCCATACTCGACGGGCGTCCCATGAAACAGCGTCGCCATTTCAATCGCGCGTTCATGCGTGCGGTTCGTCACAAAGATGCGCGACGCCCCGGAGCGTTGGAGATGCTTCGCGGCCAGTTCCGACATCTTCCCGGCCCCTACGATCAGCACGCTGCGCGACGTGAGCGATCCGAAAATCTTGCGCGCCAGTTCCACCGCCGCGTAGCTGATGGAAACCGCCATCTGTCCGATTCCGGTTTCCGATCGCACTCGCTTCGCCACCCGGAATGCCTGCGTCACAATGCCTTCGAGCGTCCCCGAGAGCGCGCCCGAGGCCTTCGCGACGGCATATGCATGCTTCAACTGGCCCAGAATCTGAGGCTCGCCCACGACCATGGATTCCAGGCTCGCCGCCACGCGGAACAGGTGATGGATCGCCTCTCGCCCCTCGAATCGCCGAAGGTAGGGCGTCACCATGTCGGAAGTGACAGGCCTCGTTTCGAGCAGGAACCGCCCCACAGTCAATTCGGAATCCGCCCCGTCTTCGCAAGAGAGAGCGATCTCGACGCGATTGCACGTCGAGAGGATCACGGCCTCCGAGACTCCGTCGCGTGACTTTAGATTCCCCACCGCTTCTTCAAGCGCCGCGGTGGGAAACGCCAGCCGTTCGCGCACTTCGACGGGCGCCGACTTGTGGCTGACCCCGGTGATGGAAACTCTCATTGCGCCCCGCCCAGCCGCAGTCCGCTATGCGCCGCCCAGGTAATGGCGGAGCAGCAGAGCGCGGCGATCGAGAGCAATGCCGCTTTTCTCCCGCGCCATCCGGCGTTGACGCGGAGAAACACCATCGCGAGGTAGATGGCCCATGTGGCGATGGAGATCCCGATTCGCGGCTCGCCGATCCAGCCGGTACCCCACTCGACGAATGCCCATGTGCTTCCAACCACGATTCCAAGCGTAATGAACACGAAGCCGAAGGTCATGGAGCGCGAGATCAGGTCGTCGAGATCTCCCAGCGGCGGCAGCTTGTAATAAAAGTTGCGAGGCTTCTTCCGCTTGAGTTCGCGCTCCTGGAAAAGATAGAGCACGGAGGCGACCGCGGTAAAAAGCAGCGCCGCGTAGCCGAGCAGCACGAGGACGATGTGGATAGCGAGCCAAGTGCTTCGAACCTCGGGGCTGGTGTGGACGTCAATGGGATTTCCGAACGTGCCCATCAAGGTCATGATGAAGACGACCGGAAATACGAATACGCTGAGCGACTCGATCTTGTACCGCCAATACACGAACAGGTAGGAGCCGGCGATGATCATCGCGCAAAGGGAGAGCGATTCGTAGATGTTGTTGACGGGCAGAGCGCCGGAGAGAGCGCCTTCTTCGACGATCGAGACGAGGTGCAGGAGGGCGGCGAAACCGAAGGCCACGAGCGCGGGCCGGAACAGGTGGTCGCGTTTCCGGACCAGCGTGACGATCCCGTGCACCAGGCCGAGCGCGTAGAGAGCGGCGGCCGTCCGCAGCCAGAGTACGCTCAGTTCCGCCATGGCGTTTGGAGTGGAGCGGTCAAGATTTCAGTATATCGTGCGGGGGTTGGAGGGCTGCGGGGTGAGGAGGCGGGCAGGTAAAATTGACGCGACAGTTTGGGGAAATGAAGGTAGCGTCGGGTGTTTTTGCTGAGGACGTGATGCGGGATCAACGAGATCAACACCCGTCTTCTATCCTCAATCCTGCCCGGCCTCGTTAGCTTTTATTGCGTCGCGTGCCGTCTCCGCACTTCTCCAGTGTTTGAGAATGGAGTTGCGCTCCAAAGCGAGTGAATCGAAATCGTCCGGTGGCAAGTGGTGTCCCTGTCATGACATTGTCTGGCGTGCGCGCTATACTGGTCCCTTCACGTCACATCATAAGGAACGCCATGCCCACTACCGAAACCCGCAACGAGAAGCTCGACCTTCGCCTGACCCCGTCGGCGAAGCGCGCACTCCAAACCGCCGCGCTCGCCGCGAACCGCTCCGTGAGTGAATTCGTCCTGGAGAGCGCCCTCTCCCGTGCCGAGGAAACCCTTCCCGACCGCCAGCGCTTCGGGTTGAGCGCCGAGAAGTGGAAAGCTTTCCAAGCGGCGCTGTCCCGGCCGCCCCGTGCGGCGCCTCGGCTAGCCAGGCTTCTCCAGCAGCCGAGCGTATTTGAGCGCGGCAAAATATAAGTGACCGCGCTCCGCATCGAAAAGCTGAAACGCGGCCACGTACTCGACAGATTCGACTGCGGCCGGAAAGCACTCAACCGCTTCCTGATAAAGTACGCGTTTCAGAACCAGCAGGCGGGAGCTTCTCAGACCTATGTTGGCTTGGCAGATGACGAAGTCGCCGGTTACTACACGCTTGCGGTTGGCCATGTCGAGTTCAGCGACGCGCCCGAGCGACTCACCAAGGGCCTTGCCCGTCATCCCGTGCCGATCATGCTGCTGGCACGCCTTGCGGTTGGCGTCTCGTGGCAGGGCAAGGGCTTGGGGAGCGGCCTGCTAAAGGACGCAATGCTTCGCACGTTGCAGGCGGCGGATATAGCCGGAATTCGGGCGTTTGCGATCCATGCGAAAGACGACGAGGGGAGGTCCTTCTACGAGCGCTTCAATTTTATCGAGTCGCCGAGCGACCCCTATCATTTATTCCGCCTGCTCAAGGACATCCGCGCCGACCTGAAATCGTGAGGTCCTCTGGTCCATCTGAAGCCAGGATTTCACGAGGACGATATTGATGGCGAGCCAAGTGCTTCGAACCCGGTGGCTGGCGTGGGCGTCGATGGGGTCGCCGAACGTGCCCATCAGGGTCATGATGAACACGACGGGAAAAACGAAGACGCTGAGCGACTCGATCTTGTACCGCCAATAGAGGAACAGTTACGAGCTGGCGACGATCATCGCGCACAGGGAGAGAGATTGGTAGATGTTGTTGACGGGCAAAGCGCCGGAGAGAGCGCCTTCTTCGACGATCGAAACGAGGTATAGCAGCGCGGCGAAACCGAAGGCGACGAGCGCGGGACGGAACAGATGGTCGCGTTTCCGGACCAGCGTGACGATCCCGTGCAGCAGGCCGAGCGCGTATAGAGCGGCGGCGGTCCGCAGCCAAAGTACGCTCAGTTCCGCCATGGATTTTTGGGTGTAGCGGTCGAGATTTCGGTAGATCGTACGGGGGTTGGAGGGCTGCGGCGGCAGAAAAAGGTGGGAGAGGGAAGCGCTTCAGACCATCGTCCGATCGGTGCGATGGCAACCCTCGGCCCTGGGTTTTTCGCTCGGATGCGCTTGACGGCGGCACTCAGGAACAGCAACGCATGGACATCCGATTCGACTTCGCCGGGCTGGCGATGCTTGCCGAGTTGAAAGTCTGTTCCGGCGCCGGCACTACCCGATCGATTCGGGAAGGATTGGGCCAGTTGTTGGAGTACAACCATTAGTCGCTACGGAAGGTCGCGGATCAGTGGTTGTTCGTCCTCGATGACGAGCCATCCCAACTCGATAGACTCTACATTCTCACACTCCGCGACAAGCGTTCATCACCGAAGCCGTCATGTGCGGCTTCCACGCAAACGCAACGCCGGCGTATCAAAGCGAACCGAGGAACACCAGCACATTTCCTTGTTCCGCCGGTTCGAGCGCCAGGAACCGCGAGCGAGCCGCTTCTGCTTCCACGCCATGCCGCCGGATCGCTTCGAGCGCCGTAGCTGCGCTGCCGTCGTGAAGGAGCGGCCGTCTGAAACGTAGCCCCCATAGCGGAGGGGTTCGCATCTCGTCGCCGTTCGCGTCCGCCTGCTCGATACCGTCGCCCGTGCCCACATCGTGAAGCAGGAGGTCCGAGTAGAGGTTGACGCTTTTGCGATCGAACAGCGGATTCGCGCTCGGCCCCGTGGTCATCGACGGAACGTGGCACGCGGCGCACCCAACGGAGGCGAAAAGCCGTTCTCCCTCGGCGGTATCGGCTCCGGCCGCGCCACGGTCGAGCGGCGCGAGAAATTTCATGAAATTTTCGAAGTTGTCGATGGCTCGCAGACCGGTCACCCGGCTGCGGACGTCTTCCGGATCCGGCTTCGAATCGCAGAGCTTCAGTTGGCGCGCGGTGAGACCGGGCCCGAGTTCGTCCGGGAACAGGTCGCTGGTGATTCCCATTTCATTGCGATAGGCGTCTGCTGAGAATGCGAGCAGCGTCGCCTGTTGTGCCTTCCAGCCAAAGCGCCCGATGCGCGGTTGACGCGTGGCCACGTCTGTGATGCGGGACGCGCGCCCTTTCACCCCGTCGGGGTTACCCACGGGTTTCTCGAGCGCGAGAATCGCCGCGTCGGGAATCGCCTCGATCAGCCCGGCTCCGAATAGCGGCGTCGGGACGCGCCGCGCGATCACGTTCGCTTCACGGGGAATCTGAATCTGGCATTCGTGCTTGCCAATGGAAAACACGCTGTAGAGCGTTTCCCCGTTGAGCGCCGTGAACTTGCCCACGGCGTCGACGTGGCCCGCGCGCACCTCCGTCATGGTAGCGATCCCACCGATCGCCGGGACGCTGTGGCACTGTCCACAGCTTGTCCCGTTAAAAACGGGGCCAAGACCTTCCTCGGCGGTTTCCACTTCATTGAAATCCTCCCGCCCCAGACGAAAGAGTTCGAGTTCGGCGGAGGTGATGCCCGGCAGCGGTGCCCCGGGTTCGGCTGCAAAAGCAACGAATGCGGCAAAGAGCGGCGCCAATCTCATTTCGACCTTGATCATTTCACGACAACCTCTCCGCGCATCATAGTGTGGCCGGCCCCGCAGGCACGCGAGCACTCAAAGGCGTACTTTCCTTTCTTCAAGGCGCGGAATCTGACGCGCAATTCGCCTTTCCCCTGTTGCGGAATCACGGCGTTGACGCTCGCGGCCGCGAAGTGGAACCCATGCTCGGTGTCCTCGCTCGTCAGGACGAATTCCACAAGCGCCCCCTGCTTGACCGTGATGCGGGAAGGCGAGAAAAAGAAACGCTCAGCGGCGATCGAGACCGTCCGGTCCGGTTTGGTCTCGGGCGGCGCCGCGGCCAGCAGAAGCATTGCGAGAATTGCTTTCATCAGAACCACCATCCGATGCCAAGATTGATCGAATCCACCGGCCGGAAAACTGAACGCGCGCTACGGTTGAATCCGTAGTCGAACTTGACTGCAATGTCCGCGTGCGGCTTATAGGTTGCTCCCAGCACCCACGAATTGCGGTCGAACTGCGGCAGCGGAACGTAACCATCCGGCATCTTGTGCTGCGTGTTCCATGCCTCCCGCCGCGCAAAAAGAATCAGGTCGTGCCGGTTCCGTCGAGGAAAGACGTGCACCGCCGGCTCGATGTAAGCGCCGCGCATCCGGCTCGCGATGTTCGGGTTCGCACCGGTATCGAGTTCGAGCGCGCGGTTCAGTTCGCCCGCCTTCGAGATCCAAGTGTCCGCGAACAGTCCGCGGAGATCGAAGCGGCGGTAGCTGTAACGGCCGTCAACGTCGAGAATCCTCACCCGTGGATTGACGCCGCTAAGGTTGAAGCCGGTGTGGCCCGAATAGACGCTCGCCCCTAACGCCAGCCGCCGCAAGCCCACGTATTCGAGACGCGCTACCTTGGCCGGGTTACGGAAAGAGGCGCCGAAACCGTTCGTCTTACCCGCCCCGAAACCCTCCCCGGATGTGAATCGCGAGGCATCGAGACTCGACATCAGGTACGCCCTGTAGCGGAAACCGCGGCCCAGATCGCCCGTCGCTCCGAAGCCCATCTCGCGCCACGTCGAGGGAATAATGAACGTCTCAACGAAGGGCCGCTCCACTCCATTGAAAGCCGGCGGTTCGTGCCTCTCGTTGATGATGCCGACCGGCGTCAGCAGCATTCCGGCGCGAAGGTTGAATTGCGACTTGATGAGGAAATCGATGTAGGCCTGTTCGAGCGCCACTTCCCCGCGCTCCTCGCCGCCCTCGACGAAGGCATGCTCCACTTCAAGCTCGCTCCAGAACTTAAGGCGGCTCGAAAAGCTGTGGCCGAACAGGAGCACGAAGCGGTGAAAGTCGAACTCGCCTGGGAGACCGCGATCCTTGTTGAAATGGAAATCCATATAGCCGGAAACTGGAAGCCGCGATTCCGAATCAGCACTCGACCTGGAATCGCCCCTTACCGAAATGGTTTCAAGCGGCGAAACAGCTTCAAGCGGCAGGACGGCTGGCTCCGCAGGTGGCGTCACAACGGGTTGCGGCTTGACCGCCAGAAGCTCGTTGATCTTCTGTTCCAGAAACTGGACGCGGGATGTCAACTCACCGACACGGCGCTCCAAATCGGCGGTAGACTGCCCATAGAGCGTGCACGCGAACAAAACAGGAGCGAAACGAAAGAACTTTACCATAGCGACGTTTTCGATAAACTCATGATTAACAATTTAGTATTCACTATAGTTAAGTATTTGTCAATTACCCTCTTGCTCGGCTCGGTTGCACCCGCCCAGGAACGTGAAATTCGCGCCGTTCTTCAACAGCAGCAGGACGACTGGAATCGCGGCGACGTGCGCGCCTTCATGGACGGCTACGAAGCGAGCGAGTCGACCACGTTCGTGGCAGCCGCGGTAACTAAAGGCAGTGCCGCCGTCCTGGCCAACTACCTGAAGAGGTATCCAACCCGCGACCAGATGGGTACACTAACCTTTACGATCCTGGACGTTCGCCCGCTCGGGCCGGAGCACGCTTCGGTCATCGGCCGCTTTCACCTGAAACGCACGGCGGAGGGCGGCGGCGACAAGAGCGGCATCTTCACCCTGGTCTTTCGAAAGACCACTGCCGGGTGGAAGGTCATTCTCGACCACACGAATCCGTGATGCCGCTTCTCCTCCGAGCCATCGCCGTCCGGGTTGCTTTGACTGGCGCCGAAGTCGTCCACGGCACTCTGAGCACTCGGTATGTTGCACCCCTCCTGCCGATTTCCGGGCACGGCAGGCAGGCGTATTCACAGGCTGGGCGATCATTCTTGCCCTGACCTGCTGGACGCTCCCTTTGCTCGGCGCGGACTCGATGGTCGCGCGGCTCCGGCTTGGCTCGTTGTCGCTCGCGCCCACGTTCGCGGCCGAATGGGCTGGGGCTGCCCGAGAGCGGGTTGTTGCCAATCGGACTCGCGATTCTCCTCTTCGCGCCGGTTCTGGCGGCGCGGGTGCGAGAGCTTGGCGCGCCTGATCGCACTCCCTGCCGTGGGTCTAAACTAAACACCGGTAGATTTCCGCGCGGATTGCCGCTCGGCTAGGCGATTTGCAATCCCCACTCTATGGGCTGCCGGAGTGCGATAACATTCGAACCACAGTTGGAGGTACAACTTTGAGACGCTTGGCGCTGACTCTCGCTTTACTCACGATTCTTGCCGGTACGCTGTTCGCTCAGCTCGACAGGGGTTCGCTTTCCGGCATTGTGACCGATCCATCAGGGGCATCCGTCGCCAACGCCCAAATCACGGCGACGCACCTCGACACCAACACGACATTTTCGACACGCTCATCGGATTAAGGGAACTACACTCTGCCCGCGTTGGCGATCGGGCGATACCGGATCCAGGTGGAAGCTACAGGGTTCAGGCACACCCAGCGCAACAATGTTTCAGTGACTTCGGGCGAGTCTCTCCGCTCCGACTTCTCACTTGAATTGGGTTCGGTTACAGAGGCGGTTCAAGTATCCGCGCAAGTTTCGGCGATCCAGACGGAGTCGACCCGCGTTTCAACCAACCTGACTACCAAACTGGTGGAAGACCTGCCTCTGGTAGTAGCGGGGCAGGTGCGCAACGTCCTTAACCTTGCCGTTATCGCCCCGGAAGCCAAGAACTCGAGCACATTCCGTATTGGCGGCGGCCAGGGTAGCGGATGGGACATGCAGATGGACGGCTCGTCGCTGGTCAGCGGCACGGTGACTTATCAATATGAGCGCGCCCCGATCAGCTCGGTGCCGGTGGATGCCATTGCCGAGTTCAACGTGGAAAGCTCCGGAATGAAGGCCGAATACGGTCGCGCCATGGGCGTGGTCAGCTTCGCCACCAAAGCGGGCGGCAACAGCCTGCACGGCAACATGTTCGATTACATGCGCAACAACGCGGCCGACGCACGCGGTTTCTTCGCGCAGTCCGCGCCCGTACTGAAGCAACACGATTTCGGATTCACGGTGGGTGGCCCGATCTATATTCCGAAGATATACAACGGAAAGAACCGGACCTTCTTCTTCGGCAGTTACGAGGGCTTCCGGAACCGCAGCGGCAACCTGCCCGCTTACTTCACCGTCCCGCTGCCGGAAATGTACACTGGCGACTTCCGCAACTTCATCAAGAACGGAGCCGATGGCAAGCCGTTCGTGATTCAGCTTTATGACCCGGCAACCACCACCCAGGCCGGCACCGCCTACAGCCGCGTCCCCTTCGCCAACAACCAGGTTCCGGCCTCGCGGTTCAGTTCGGTGGCGAGTAAGTACATGGGGTTCCGCGACCCGAGTATGCTTCCGAACGTGCCTGGCGCCGGCATTCTCAGCAACTATTTCCGATCACAGGGCACCAATATCAGCCCATGGGACAAGTTCAGCATTCGGGTCGACCACCAGGTCAACACCAAGAATCACTTTTCGTTTTTGCTGATGGACGGCACCAAGTTAGACCAGTTCGGCGCCGATGGACCTTCGGGACTGCCGGGAATCTTCAACTCGGGGCAGGTCTGGAGCCGAAAGAACATCTCCGGCCGTTTCTCCTGGGACCGCACCATCAGCAATCGCATCATCAATAGCCTCCGAGTCACAACGCAGAAGGAAGAGGGGCTTATAACAAATCTCAGTTGCACGGAATTGGGCAAGGGTTCGGCGGCCAAACTCGGCCTGAAGAATACGCCCGGTCCGGACCAGTGCTTCCCAGGCTGGAGTTTCAGCAATATTACAGGCTGGAGTGGGAACGGCTGGGGATATGACCGCGGCCGCGACCTGAGTGTTAGCAACGACGTCACTTGGACTAAGGGCTCGCACACGTTGCACGCCGGTTTCTTC
>SHUI01000130.1 GCA_009697455.1 Bryobacterales bacterium | reverse complement strand
ATGGCGTTGGCGGCACGGGTACGGATCGCGGCCCCGCTTTGCTGGGTAACCGGGCACTGCGTAACCGCTCCGAACAGCGGATTCAGGACATCGTGAAGAACGGAACTGAAGGTGGCATGCCCAAGTTCCCACTGCCGGAGGACCAACTGCAGGGCATCGCGCGCTGGATCCGCGCTTTGAACGCGTCGGCGTATGACCTCAATCTTCCAGGTGACGCGGCCGCGGGAGAGCGGTTCTTCTTTGGCCAGGGACAGTGCGGCTCCTGCCATATGGTGCACGGGCGCGGAAAAGCGAACGGTCCCGACCTTTCCGGGATCGGCCGAGCGCTCCCGTTGCGCGAACTCGAACAGTCCCTGGACAATCCGGGTTCTGGCGTGGGTGGTTCCACGCCGTCCTGCCCCGGCTGGGCCTGGTGTCCCCAGAACCCGTGGGCGGTGGTGAATGTGCGCCTTCGCGGCGGGTCCACGCTCCGCGGTTATGCACGCAGCCAGACCAGACACGACCTGCAAGTCCAAACCTTCGACGGCCGGTTGCATCTCTTGCTCGAAAAGGAGTACGAAAGTGTGACCGAAGAGAAGGCGTCGCTGATGCCTCCTCTCAAAGCTACGTCCGGTGAGCGCCGGGATCTGCTCGCATTTCTGAGCCGCCTGGGTGGAGTAACGGTGGGTGCGATTCCCGCCGGCGGGGAGCCGGTCTCTCCCGTGAGCATGGACCGGATTCTGCGCCCGAGACCCGGCGAATGGCCGAGCTACAACGGCACGCTCGACGGCAACCGCCACAGCGCCCTGAATCAGATCGACACGGGTAACGCGAGCCGGCTTCAAATGCAGTGGAGCTATTCGATCCCCTATTTCCTGCTTGAAACCACGCCCATAGTCAGCGACGGCGTGATGTACGTCACCGGCCCCAATCAGGTCTGCGCCCTCGACGCGCGCACTGGACGCCAGATCTGGTGCTATTCCCGGCCGCGTAATTCCGGCCCCATGATTCCCGGAGATGCCGCTTTGGGTGCGCAGCGGGGCGCGGCGATTCTTGGCGGCCGAGTCTTCTTCTCGACCGACGACGCGCACCTCATCTGCCTCAACGCGCTCACCGGAGCGTTGATGTGGGACGTCGTTATGCCCGATCCTCCGGGACGTTACGGCGCGACCACCGCGCCGCTCGTCGTAGGCGACCTCGTCATCGCCGGTGTGAATGGCGGCGATGGCGGAATTCGCGGTTTTCTTGCCGCGTACAAGGCCACCACCGGCGAACTCGCCTGGCGCTTCTGGACGGTGCCGAAAGCCGGCGAGCCCGCTTCTGAAACATGGGGCGGCGGAAAGGCCATCGACGTAGGCGGCGGCGCAACATGGCTTACCGGCTCTTACGACGAAGAGACCGGACTGCTCTATTGGCCGACCGGCAATCCATTCCCAGACACCGATGGCGACGACCGCAAGGGCGACAACCTCTATACGAATTGCGTCGTGGCGCTCGACGTCAAGACCGGGAAACTGCGCTGGCATTACCAGTTCACGCCGCACGATCTACACGATTGGGACGCGACGGAACCGCTCGTGCTCGTCAACGCACGCTTCCAGGGGCGCGACCGAAAGCTTCTGCTACAGGGTAATCGCAACGGCTTCTTCTACGTGCTTGACCGGGTGAGTGGCGAACTGCTTTTGGCCAAGCCCTTCGTCACACGGTTGACGTGGGCGAGCGGCATCGGCGCGGACGGCAGGCCGCAACTCATCGAAGGCAACAAGCCAACGCCCGGCGGAACGAAGGCCTGTCCCGCCGTCCGTGGCGCGACGAACTGGTATTCGACCGCGTTCAACCCAGTGACGCGGCTGTTCTATATGATGGCGGTGGAGGATTGCAGCATCTACCGGCAGTCGAAGATGGGCGGATACGTTCCGTTCCGCGACCCATCGGACCCGCCGAAGAAATTTCTCCGCGCGCTCGACCTCGATACAGGACGCATCGCATGGGAAGTGCCGCAATTCGGCGCGCCGGAGTCGAACTACTCGGGTGTTCTCTCGACGGCTGGTGGATTGGTTTTCTACGGAGAGACGGGCGGCGGCTTTGCAGCGGTCGATGCGAAGACGGGACGCACGCTATGGCACTTCGAGACGAACAATGTTTGGAAGGCCTCGCCGATGACGTACATGGTGAAGGGACGGCAGTATGTGGCGGTCGCATCTGGCGGGAATATTTTATCTTTTGCGCTGCCGGAGCGGTAGGCGGGACACGTGATGTGGCGAGATGAAAGACCGGAGTCGCTGCGGCCTGGTCGTGACTGCGCGTCAGGCGGATTCATCCCGGGGGACGGAGACTTGGGTTCTGCTGAACTGTTAAGAATCCCGTCCTTCATTCCCCGACCGCAGTAGCTTCTCGGAGCGACCGGGCACCTGTAGCTCACGAATCACCTCTAAGATACCCTCGGCAACCTCCCGCCACGCCTTGTCTTATCCCGCCACGACCAAATCGGTTTACGATTTCTCGGGAGGACCTGAAGGTGCACAAATGGCGCGGCCGTCCAGGCACACTCGCGGACCAATATGGGATTATCGAAAACTTGTGCCCCTCCCGCCGTCGCACTCCAACCGACGCACGCGCTGCCCCACGCCCGGAGAACAAACGCGTGTGGGCCAGTTTGCTCAAGGGGGAAAACCGCCGTCATAAAGGAAGTAGCCGAAAAGATGGACCGCCGGGACCTGTCCGGTTCCCTGATTCGCCGCGCCTTGACCGACGGCGAGCGCGCCCTCCAAATCCGCGTCGACAAGCACTTGAAGGTTACCCTGATCCTGTACTTCATCCACGCTTTGGGGAAACTCTGGAAAGCGGCCTTGTCTTTCACGCCGAAGGCAGCTTCGATGCCGATCTCTGGGTCATGGATCGGGCCTTGCGGATCCTGTTCGGCGAGGTGGGACAGGTGGTCAAGGGAATTCGGCGGAGCATCACAAAACGCAGTCTTCAGGAGCCAAAAGCAAAACCCTGAACACCGTCGCCGCCTATCTCCATCGAAACCGTGCCCGCATGCGCTACGACGAATATCTTGCCAACGGCTGGCCGATCGCTAGTGGGCCGGTGGAGGGTGCCTGCAAGAATCTGATCGGAGGCCGCATGGAGCGCTCCGGCATGCGCTGGACTGAGGCAATGGCGGAGGCCATCGTCCAACTCAGAGCGATCTACCTCTCAAGAGACTTCGATCTCTATTGGCAGTTCCACATCGAGCAGGACCAGCGGCGCCTCTACCCTGCCGTCTGGAGCGTCGTTCCAAAGTAGCCACACCCGAATGGATTCGTTCCTATCTCGACCACATTCCCGTTTGGCCGGCAATCGCTCCGGACCACTGGAACCCGCAGGGTTCGGATGGGTGGCCTTGTTCGATTGTTCATCGTGCGTCCTGCAGTTCGGCAGGATGGAGAACGCGGAGTCCGTCAAAGCGCCGGAAGTCTCTGACATTGATGGTGAGCAACCGCCCGACACCATGGACATACATGCTCGCTGCCAGCCGGGCATCATGAACCTGGACTCCAGCGACGGTATGCACGACAAGCAGGGACCGCCAGCGGTCATGGACTTCACGGCTGTCCGGCAGGAACTCGAAATCCCGTTCGATCACACGGGCCAATCGGTCCGTCTCAGCGACGCTCAAACCGAAGCCGTTCTTGTCGGGCGGGCGGGTTGAGGCGTTCCAGAACTCGCCCAGAATTTGCGAAGTGAAGCAGAGACGTACGCGCTGCCCGGCTAGCACGTGAAGCGCGTGCGCGATCGCGGCATGATGCGGGTCATCGCTCTTGCCGATCCGTAGCAGGATATTGCTCTCTAGCAGGCAGGCGTCGCCTCCCGGCATCAGTCGTGATCCCGATACAGACTCTCGCGAGAAAAGGCTTCATCCGGAAGCGCGGGAATCTTGTGCGAAAACTGGGCAAGCTCGCGCAACGTGTTGTCGAGATCGCTCAAGCTGAGTGCCCTTGGCCCGGCGGGAATGTGCGCAGCCTCTTCAAGCAGGGTGGCGGCATAGGAACCGACGTCAACGCCGTGGGCCGCGGCTCGGCGGCTGAGTTCGGCCTGAAGCTCGGGTTTGATATCGATAACGATCGTCATTACATTCTTCCGTCCAGCATTCCTCGCGCCTAGGTACTCCGCACTCCGTCACTCTTCGCGGAAGTGTGTCGGAGACCGCAGTTTATCGGCACCGCTGTACGTATTGATTTCATCATATCGCGCCAAAGCTCACGGAGTCCGGCACGTCTCCCCGCAGTGGCGAGCCCGCGTCAGAAACCTGGGGCGGCGGAAAAGCCATCGAAGTGAGCGGCGGCGCAACATGGCTTACCGGCTCTTACAACGAAGAGACCGGACTGCTCTACTGGCCGACCAGCAATCCGTTCCCCGACACCGATGGCGACGACCGCTACCCAGTTGTATTTCCCGCTTCGCGCGGTATTCCTGCTACGGCCGTCGAACAGAAGCGCTGTCGCGAATCGGTCTTGAGCTCAATTGCGGCAGAAACACCTCATTTTTCTTGCGCTCGATCCTCTCACTAAAGCGCAGCAATTCGCTCAGATCCGCGCCGGCGCGAAGCGCGCGTTCGATCTTGCGCTCGGCAGCGACGATCAGCTTCGCCTTGGCCACCACTTCTTGCAGACGCGCGGCGGGAATCACGACGACGCCGTCTTCGTCGCCCACAACCCAGTCGCCCGGACTCACCGGAACGCCTCCGCACGACACCGGGACGCTCAATTCACCTACGTACTCCGCGCCGCCCGCGTTCGGCACCACGGACCGCGCGAATACCGGAAGAGCATCCTTTTGAACGCGCCGCATGTCGCGAATCGCGCCGTCAATCACGACGCCCGCAAGCTTCTTCACGCGCGCAGCCAAAGTGGTCAGATCGCCCCAAAGCGCGGTGTTGGGTGCGCCCCGTCCATCGATCACCAGCACCTTTCCCGCGGGACATTCGGAAAGGGCCCTGCCCACCATCAGGATGTCCGCTGTGTGAATTCGCACGGTGAACGCTTGTCCCGCCATACGCGGATTCGCCGAACGGCACTTGATCTCGTGGTCCATCGCACCTGTCTTGCCCAGCGCGTCGGAGAGCGCCCCCGTGCCAAACGTTCTCAAATTCTTCACAGCTTCGTCTCCGTCACAACATGACCTGCGCAGGATTGATCGCCTTGTACCGCCCCTTGTTCGCCGTGATCTCGAACGCCTGCGGAACAGATTCGATGCCCTGGAGAATATGCGTGATCGCGGGCTTCAGCCGCACGCGCCCCGACGCCGCCAGCCGCACAGTGTGTTCCAAATGTTCGATCGTGCTGATATCCGGAAACAGATAGCGCAGGCTGCGTTCCCGCAGGAGATCGATGTCGACTTCGAGCGGCGCTCCGAACCACGACACGCCGATAATCTTTCCACCGGAGCGAACGGCGTCGGCCGCCTGCATCACGGTCTTCGTGCCCGCGAGTCCCTGTTTCGGACTTCCACCCGCGCACTCGAAAACCACGTCCACACCGTTTCCATCCGTCAGCGCGCGAATCGCTTCCACCGGATCTTCCTTGCTCGCGTCGATGGCGTAATCCGCGCCCAACTCACGCGAAAGCCGGCAGGCTTCCTCGCGCACGTCCACCGTGACGATGAGCCCCGCGCCGCTGGTTCGAACAATCTGCATGCACTCAAGCCCCATGCTTCCCTGCCCGAAGATGGCGATTGAATTCCCGATGCGGATATCCGCCGTCTCAACCGCGGCCACACTGTCGCTCAGCGATTGCAGGCACGCCGCTTCGGAGTCCGAAAGCCGGTCATCGACCTTTACCAGCGCGATCTCCGGCAGAACGGCGAACTCGCTGAAACAGCCCGGAAGCTGAAATCCGATAATGGGACCCTTCCTGCACAGATGCTCCCGGCCGCTGCCGCACAAGGGGCAATCGCCACAGGGCAACTTGGCGCGGGCGGCGACGCGGTCACCGACCGAGAATCGCGTCACGCCTTCTCCGGTTTCGAGAATCTTCGCGCAGAACTCGTGCCCGAACAACTGCACGGGCGCTTCCAGTTCGAGGCGGTTCTTTATGCGCTCGTAGGCGAGCGTGGGAATCCCGAATGCGAGTTGCGCTTCGGTGACGCTTGGCTGCACGCAGAGAATTTGGGCCAGAACGTGCCCTCTGCGTAGCGGCGGGACGGGAATCTCGTCCATCCGCATGTCGCCGAAACTGTAAAATCGCCACGCTTTCATAAGACGCCTACCGCTCAACCACAAGCCTGGGAATGGCGCAACTCCGAACCACGTTTTCCATCAGCCGCAGTCCCACGCCTTCTTCCAAACTGAGAATCGACTCGGGGTGGAACTGCACCGCTTCGACCGGTAGCTCGCGATGCCGCACGCCCATGATCACTCCCTCATCCGTTTCCGCCGTCACTTCGAGACAGGCCGGAAAACGGTCCTTGCGCGCGAAGAGCGAGTGATACCGGCCAACCTGAAATCGCTCCGGCAGTCCCTCGAAAACACCAACGCCTTTGTGGGAGATCCAGGACTGCTTCCCGTGCACCGGATAGTCGAGTACACCCAGTTCGCCGCCGAACGCTTCGACGATCCCCTGCAAGCCGAGGCACACGCCAAACACCGGAACGCCAAGTTGCAGGGCGCGCCTCACCAGATCCGGAACGCCGAAATCGGAGGGGCGGCCGGGACCGGGCGAGATCAGAATCAAATCCGGCGCAACGCGCCCAATCAGATCCGCCGGGAATCCGGCGCGATACGTCACTACTTTAGCGCCCGTCTGCCGCGCGTAATTCGCCAGCGTGTGGATGAAGCAGTCGTCGTTATCGACAAGCATCATCGTCAGTCCCGCGTTGGCCTTGTCGCTCGTGATCGCCGCGGGCGTGGCCGGTACCGCGTCGCCAAGCACACGGAAGAATCCCGTGGCTTTGATTCGCGTCTCGCGCTCTTCAGCCGCGGGGTCGGAATCATAGAGCAGCGTTGCGCCGGCGGGATACACCGCGGTTCCGTCCCGTAAATACGTTGTGCGGATCAGAATCCCGGTGTTGATGTCGCCGTTGAGCGACAGCATTCCGATCGCGCCTCCATACCAGCCGCGCGCGGTCTTCTCCGCGTCTTCAATGGCTTGCGCCGCGGCTTTCTTGGGAGCGCCGATCAGCGTAACCGCCCACATGTGGCTCAGGAAAGCGTCAATCGAATCGAAGCCATCCATCAACTGACCTTCCACGTGGTCGACCGTGTGATACAGCCCCTCGTACGACTCGATGAGCCGGCGTCCGAGCACTTTCACCGAACCGGGCACGCAGACGCGTGATTTATCGTTCCGGTCGACGTCGGTGCACATCGTCAGCTCCGATTCTTCCTTGACCGAAGCCAGAAGCTCCTTCACCGCCTGAGAATCCCGCATCGGATCGCCCGTCCGACGCGCCGTTCCCGCGATCGGACACGTCTCGACTCGACGGCCTTCCACGCGGATGAACATCTCAGGCGACGCGCCGACCAACTGCTCCTCGCCAAGCTGCAAGAGAAATTCGTAAGGGCTGGGGCTAGCGACCTGAACTTTTTCGAATAGCGCCGAAGCCTTGCCGCCATAAGCGGTCTGGAAGTTCTGCCTCAGCACGGCTTCGTAATAGTCGCCGTTCCGCATCCCCTCCCGCACCCGCTCCACCTTCGCCATGTACTCTTCCGGCGTGTGATCGGCTACGATCGGGCCGCGTTTCACCTTCGGCGGTGGCGGAATGTCCGCGGCGGTGCGATCGAGCGCGAGCGTCGAAACACCTTCGTATTCGAAATCGTATTGATAGCGTTCGATTTGCTCTTTCTTACGATCCATGAAATAGATGTCGTCGCAAAGATAAAGGTGCAGGTCCTTGTGGCCTCCGCGTGGAAGCTTCTTGACGATGGGGTCGAACTGAAACAGCAGATCGTACCCAAACGAGCCGATTAACGCCAGGCGCGAATCCTGCTCGTTGCGGAACTCTTCAATGAGCGCGCGCAGGATGGTGAATACCGAGGGCTGTTTGCTGCGCTCTTCTTCCGAAAACAGCGCTGGAAGGGGCTTCAAACGGCCAGTCAGCATCCCTCCCGAGAGTTCGAAGGTCTCCCAGTGCGGATGCGCGGCGAGCACGGGCTCGAGAATCCGGCACAGCATCTCGCCGCGCGAATTCAGCGGACGAAATTCCACGCGGCGGTTGTAGGAAACCACCTCAAGCGGCGGGCGGACGGAAGCGATGTCCCAGCGCGAATACCGGCCCGGAAACTCGTAGCCCGAAGAAAGGTAGACTCCCTTGTGGGTGTCGAGTTCGCGAAGTATGTGCTTCAGGCCTCTCTTGTATCCAACCTTCGACAGGCGTCGTGTTACCGCGATGCCGTGAGGAGTGGTATAACGTAGTTCGCGCATGACTGCCCTTGATGTCGTGTGGATATATTGAGATTAGCATCGATCCAAGGATTTATGGAACGTCGAAACGTATTGAAAGCGGGTACAGCCGCGCTAGCTGCGCAGATTTCTTCCCCCGGAATGCGGGCTCAGCAGGCGCATCCCAAGGTTGCCATGACTACTTCTGTGATGCTTTGGACGTTGAAGGGCACTTTCGAAGAGAAGCTCGAAGCGGCGGCGCGCGCGGGGATCCAATCTGTGGAGCTTGTCGCCGAGCACGTGAACTGGACAGACCAGGACATCGCCCGTATCAAGAAACTTGCACAGTCGCTGAAGCTGGCGATGGACACGATTATCGCCACGCCGGATTGGGGGAAGCGGCGCGTTTCGATGGTCGATCCGGCCGAGCGTGAGGCTTTCCTCGCCGATGTGAAGCAGTCCATAACTTTCGCGCAAAAGCTTGGGATTCCGCAGATCATTCTGATGAGCGGCAATGAAATCGCCGGACGCACGCACGCCGAGCAGTATTCGAGTCTGCTTGAGGGAACAAAGCGCGCGGGCGATCTGGCGTCGAAGGGCGGCGTTACGCTGATCGTCGAGCCGCTGAATTCGCTGGTAAACCACAAGGGCTTTTTCCTGAACAACTGCGTGGAAGGATTAAAGCTGGTGAAGGAAGTGGACAATCCGCACGTGAAGCTTCTTTTCGATCTTTATCACGAGCAGGTGCAGCTTGGGAATGTCACGCGTACGGCCGTCGCCGCCGCGCCGTGGGTGGCCGTCTATCACGTCGCGGACAACCCCGGCCGCAACGATCCCGGGACCGGCGAGATGAACTACGCCAATATTTACAAGGCGATTCAGAAGACGGGGTACAAGGGATACATGACGATGGAGTATCTGCCGCTCGGCGATCAGGTGGCGAGCCTGACGAAGGCTGTGGGCGAGTTCCGTGCAACCGTAGCGGCGTAATTGGCGAGTGATTGCACCTCAGAATATTGGCAGCGGGCTCTGCTGGAACGTTCGAGAGTCTACGCGGTCGTGCCGGTCTTTCTGCAAGGCACGATATCGATCCGTCGATCCGCAAAAATCAACAGCGAAGGGGACTGGCGAACTCCTGGTGATGTTCGCCGCACGTTTAACGCGGCAGACTTTATCGGCGGCCTGACCGTGTTCGATGTTGGGCAAACAGGTATCGCGTGATCGCATACGTTTACTACCGATTGCCCGCCAAGGCCCTTCCAACCGTCATCACAAGATGGCCGCATTTCCTGGAACAGCGCGGGTTGGAACCAAGCGCGCTTTGGCCGCTGTTAGGATCGAGAGGGCGGGTCTCGGAGATCCTGTCCCGGAAGCGCGCGATCAGCAAGGATCAAGCCAAGAAGCTTGCGACTTTCTTCCACGTGGGCGCCGGCCTGTTCATCTGACGCTCTCTCTGCCACTGCGCTCTCACTTCCCAAACGTAACTTTCGGCGGCGTCAGCGGCTCCGCAGGCTCAAACAAGCCAAACGAAAATATCGCCGTGGCCGATGCAATGGCGACGTACTGCTTGCCGTCCACCGCATACGTAATCGGCGACGCCGTCAACGTCTCGCTCATATTGAAATGCCAGAGCAGCTTGCCTGTCTTCGCGTCAAGCGCCAGCATCTGGCCGTCGTCGTCTCCCGTGAACACCACGCCACCCGCCGTCGATACCGTACCCGTCCACATGCGCCCGGCTCCTGTCATCGGATATTCCCAGGCGCGCTTCGCCGTCTTCGGATCGATCGCGCGCAGGAGCACCTGCCCGCCTTCCTCCGTCGCCCCACCGCCGGCGAAGTTCTTCATCGGAACCGGCTCTTGCGACGAGCTGTTGTACATGCCGCACTGTTCGAGTGTCAGCACGTAGAGCAGGCCTGTCGTGGGATTGTAGCTCTGGCCCATCCAGTTCGTGGCGCCCTTCACGCTGGGGCAAACCCAATTGCCCTCGGGCGTCGGATCTTTTCCAGGGATCAAGACCGGCCGGCCCTTGTCGTCGATTCCACTCGCCCAAGTCACCTTGTCGATGAGTGGGGTGCCGCGCAGAAATTCGCCCGTGATTCGGTCGAGAACGTAGAAGAATCCGTTCCGGTTGGCATGCAGAACAACCTTACGCATTCTGCCGCGAAACTCCATGTCGAGCAGTATCGGCCAACTTTGCGCGTCCCAGTCATGCGTGTCGTGCGGAGTGAACTGGAAGTGCCATTTCCATTTACCGGTGTCGAGATCCAGTGCGAGAAGTGAACACGTATAGAGGTTGTCGCCAAGGCGCGGCGTTCCGGCAAAATCGGGCCAAGGATTGCCGGTGGTCCAATAAAGCGTGTTCGTCTCCCGGTCGAACGTGCCGGAGAGCCACGTCGCCCCCCCGCCCCACTCGGCGAAGCCGCTCCAGGTCTCAGAGCCAGGTTCGCCCTTTGCCGGAACCGTCCACGTGCGCCAGATCTCGTCGCCGTTCGCGGCGGAAAGAGCGGCGATGAAACCTCGCATCCCGCCGTCGCCGCCCGCGCTGCCCACGATCACCTTGTCCTTGACGATGAGTGGGGCGGAAGTGGACGTGGTTCCCTTTTCGACATCCGCGAATTGGCGGCTGAAGATGAGCGCGCCGGATTGCCGGTCGAGAGCTGTCAAATAGTTATCGCTGCTGGTGAAATAGACACGGTCGCCCAGGATCGCGGCGCCGCGGTTCACGCCGCCGCCTTTCGCCCTCGCGTCGCGGTATTGCCAGACCAGCCGGCCCGAACGCGCGTCGAGTGCATAAACGGCATTCGTATTGGTGATATACATCACGCCTTTGTAGACGAGCGGAGACATGCGCAATCCCCGCGCGTCGGGCACGCGATAGACCCACTTCGGAGACATCAGTTTCGCGTTCGCGGGCGTGATCTGCTTGAGCGGACTGTAACGCCATCCCGGGTAGCTTCCCGCGTAGGTCAGCCAGTTTTCCGATGGCCCTTTCGAGATGTCTTCGAAACTGACTTGCGCGGAAGCACAGGCAGAGATCAAGAATGCGGTTAGCGCGGATCGTGTCATTAGTTGTTGGCCTTCCTGATTGTGCCTCTAGGGCGCGCGACCTGGCGGGAGAGGTATGCCAGCAAATCCCTAAGCTCATCCTGAGACAGACGCTGGCGGTAATCCCCGGGCATTGGCGAATGGTCGAGGATTTTCAGTTCCTTGACGTCGCTCATGGAGAGCAAGTGCAGTTCGCCTTTCTCGTCAATCAACTGAAGCGAGTAGTTGTCGCGATTGCGTGCGATTCCCTTCATGGTTTTCCCGCTTTTCAATGTCACTGTCGCGCCTTCATTACCTAGGAACATCAAATCTTTTGAAGGCTCGAGGACGGATTCCTTAATGACCGCCAGCGGGCTGCTTCCTCCGATGTTTGTGAGGTCGGGTCCCATTCGCCCACCCTTGCCTCGGATCGAATGGCAATTGGAGCACCCAGCCTTGGTGCCCCAGAAGACTTGCTCGCC
Organism: Bryobacterales bacterium; assembly: GCA_009697455.1. Lineage (GTDB taxonomy): Bacteria > Acidobacteriota > Terriglobia > Bryobacterales > Bryobacteraceae > SYKU01. The sequence continues at coordinate 1,042 of SHUI01000130.1, read as the reverse complement.
GGCTCCGGCGTCGCCCGGCACGCTGTTGTCGCTCGCGGGTCCGATGAGTGCGTGCAGAAACGCCACAAGGTTCCAGGTCTGGTCCTCCGGCAACTTGGTGGGCGGCATGTCGGTACCTGGCACGCCGTTACGGATGGCATTATAAATCGCCTCATCGCGCAGCGGGTGCCACAGGGAGCGTTTCACCAGGTTGGGGCCGCGGCCGCCGCTGCCGTCGGGGCCGTGACAGCCCGTACAGGATGTAGCGTAAAGCTTCGCCCCTTCGGCGATGGCCTTCGGATCCCCGATGGCCGGGTGCTGAGACTCGCTCACATAGCGCCCGTGCTGCGCGGCAATGGGCAGGGCAATAAGGAAGATGGCTCCGAAACGCATACTGTGTAGTCTACTATGCCATCGCCCGCGTGGAGTAGTTGCACGGCGCGGTCAGCCGGCATTTCGGCGGCATCCTCGCTGGTCAGGGAACGTTCTCTCCGGTCTCTCCCGAGGGATCTTTTTTGCACGCGCACCGGCGACCGAAGCCAACGATTCCGCGAGCTTCACCGCAGTGCCGCCTGCAACCCCTGAACCTTCAAATGTGAAACGGGAGCGGGTGTGTCGTTTTCGAGGCTTTGAGAGAGTGGCAGTTCGGGCGGGTACGTGGAGCAAAACGACAACAGTTACCGCGGAGGATACATCGGCACGGCGGCAGCGTCGATGGATAGCACGAACCGGATCAGCCGCCGCCGCTGCTCAGGGTCAGTCAGCCGGTCCACGCCGTTGGTTCCGGCGCTGCGATGAGTTACGTTCACCATCACCTGCTCAAGCGAGTTCGCCTGGCCATTGTGGAAAAACGTCTGCGGGAAGGCGAACAGAGAAAGGGGCGAGGCTGGTGCGTATCCGCGCTCCGGCGGGCCTGTCTACTTGAGCATGTGGATCATGAGCCCGGTGAGGATAAAGCCGTCCTCCGCCTCGATCCTGAGCCAGCCGAGCGCCTTCAGTTCTCGTAGACTCGCCGGTTGCATCTATTGGGCCATCGGCAAGACATGCGCAGGTTTAGTCGCCG
>SHUI01000129.1 GCA_009697455.1 Bryobacterales bacterium | reverse complement strand
TTTGCCGATGGAAGGGATGGACTCGGCGCTTACGCTGCTTAGGCGCCCCAGCAGGAAATCGGCAAAATTCATTCCGGTGTTGGCGATGGCCGTGCCTGCCGCGGTATAGCCCTGCGTGAACCGGCCGGTGAAATTGTACGTTCCGGCGCTCGGCCGGATTCTCACATTGCCGTTATAACGCGTGTACTGGGCGCCGAACAGCAGTGTATGGTCTCCGCGGATCTTTGTGAAGTTGACAAGGTAGTCGGTGTTGGTGAAGGCCGCGAAGCGCTCCGCTCTCGCGAAGCCCAGAGCGGAGACGGTGACCGCACCGCCTGCGTAGTTGAGCAATGGAAATCCAAAGGCCGGTGCATTGGGAAGGCCGAGAAGTTTGGCGTAGTCGGTTTTTCCAGGAGCACCACTGATGTTGGCGGGACGAGTACGGTTGAAGCCGATGGTGGTGGTGACGAACAGCGTCGGAGAAAATAAGTGAGTCAGATTGAGGGAAGCGTTCTGATGGCGGTCCAGCACGGACGTCTGGCTGGGATCGGCGTCGCCCCAACCCTGCAAGGGTGGCGTTCCGGTCTTGTCGGGGGCCGCGAAGATGTAGCGAAAGTACACTTTCGTCTTGCCGTTCAATTCGTGATCCACGCGGCCAATGTAGAAGTCCCGGGTGTTCTGGGTCATGTTGGGCAATTGCCAATTTCCGGCTTGCGTAAACGGGTTATCCGGCCGGCGGTTGGGGCCGGGGATGACCTGCACGGCCTTTAGGGCAACCGGGTCGAGACGGGAGGAGGGAATGACATTCCCGGGGAATGGGCTGGAGTTTACGGGAGCGGCGAAGGTCCCGGAGCCTGTCGCGGGATCGTAGAGCACCTGAACGGCCGCGGCGTTTCCCTGCTGGCGGGTCAACTTCGAAAAGTCGCCGGTCTTCCATTCCGGCAGTCCCACGTTGCGCGTTACCGAGGTGCCCTGATGTTGCCGCAGGCCGTCGAAGTTCACAAAGAAGAACGTCCTGTTTCGAATGATAGGCCCGCCGAGTGTGCCCCCGTAGTTGTTGCGCCGCAGCGCGGGTTTGGAGTCGTTGCCCCAACCGGCCGCGTCGAATTTATCGTTGCGCAGATACTCATAGAGGCTGCCGTGGAATCGATTCGTTCCGCTTCTGGTGACAGCGGTGATCTGTCCATTTGAACTGCGGCCGGATTGCGCGGAGTAACTGCTCAGTTGGACCCTGAATTCCTGCATGGAGTCGAGGGGCGGCGACATTTCCACGTTGCCGATTCCGAGCCCCGCACGCGTGTTGTTTACCCCATCCACCGTGTTCGCAACACTCCACCCGCGGCTTCCGCCCACAAATACCGGAGTCCCCGCCGCCTGCCCGCTCGCCGTACTGACAAAGGCTCCCGGCACCAGATTGACCAACCGGTAAACGTTGCGGTCGGCGAGAGCCATCTCCTGGACATGGCTGATGGAGACGGTGGTTCCGACTTCACCCGAAGAGGCTTCGACGAGGTTCTGCTGGCCGGTGACGGTAACCGATTCGGTTACGGCGCCCAGCTCCATCGTCAGGTCTTGTGAGAGCGTGGTGCCCACGTCGAGTTTCACGCCGCTGAGTGTCAGCTTCTTGAACCCCGCGAGTTCGACAGAGAGCGAATAGGTCCCGGGAATCAGTTGCGGCGCGCGGTAGCCGCCATCCGGCTGGGACAGGATGGACATCTTGATTCCCGTGTTCTCGTCCGTGACAACGAGCGCGGCGCCTGGCAGTATGGAACCCGATGTGTCCTTGATGACGCCCGTAATCGTGCCATAACTCTGGGAATACAAGACGCCAGCCAAGACCACAGCCAAACAAGGTATGTTCCAGCGCATCCTACCCCTTTCGGAAATCGCCTAAGTATATGCCCCTCGTGCGAATATTGCAAAGCGGCCGAATTGGGTCAATTGGGTCGCTTAAAATCTGACGGAGCGCGCGAGTGACCTCCTCCTTTGCCAGAGGTGTGTGCATCTCAGCCGGCTGTATACGGAACGGAAACCGATGCGGCATCGATTCCAGCGCACTTGCCACGTAAGGCCACCCTGACCCGGCTCACGCACCCCACCACTTGCCACTGGGTCGCGGTGTCCACCGAATTGGGGTAAGTCTCTTTCGCGCACTCGCTATGGGACGATTCTGGTCCACCGCAGCCACCGATGCACTGTTACTCTATAGAGAACTGACATGCGGAAACGATTACTCGGCAATAGCGACCTCAATATCACTGCCCTCGGCGTGGGTGCCTGGGCCATGGGCGGTGGCGGATGGGCCTTTGGATGGGGACCACAGGAAGACGAGCAGTCGATCGCGTCCATTCGCGCGGCGCTCGACGCCGGGATCAACTGGATCGATACCGCCGCGGTGTACGGTCTTGGCCATTCCGAAGAGGTGGTGGCGCAGGCGCTCGAAGGCGTCACGGCAAAGCCTTACGTCTTCACGAAATGCGCGCGAATTTGGGATGAGAGCGGCAAGATCGGCAAGTGCCTCAAGCGCGACTCTGTTCGACGTGAATGCGAGGCCAGCCTGCGCAGGCTGAAGCTCGATGTGATCGACCTCTACCAGATGCATTGGCCCGAACCCGACGAGGACGTCGAGGAAGGTTGGGAAACGATGGCTAAGCTTCAGGAAGAAGGGAAAGTACGGTGGATCGGCGTCTCGAACTTCAGCGTGGCTCAAATGGAACGGGCGCGGGACATCGCCCCCATCACGTCGCTCCAACCCCCGTATTCGATCATGCAACCGGAGATCGAGTCGGAGGGGCTCCCGTTCTGCCTTGGCAGCAACATCGGCGTCATCGCGTATGCGCCCATGAAGTCCGGCCTGCTGACCGGCAAGATGACCAGGGAGCGCCTCGCGAATCTCCCGGAGGACGATTTCCGGCGCCGAAGTCCATTTTTTCAGGAACCCATTTTGACCCGCGCTCTCGGCGTGGTGGAGCACCTCAAGGCGATCGGCGAGCGGCATGGCCGGACACCCGGCGAAGTCGCCATTGCGTGGGCGCTGGGGCATCCTGCCGTTACTGCGGCGATCGTCGGGATTCGGACTCCCGAGCAATTGAAGGGAGTGATCGGCGCGGCGGAGTTCCGTTTGAGCGAGGCGGAGGTCGAGGAGATCGCGGCCGCGTCAAAGTAATCGCGCCGAGATCACTCTCGGGATGCCCCCCAGATCTTCGTTTACCCGCATATCATGCCATGCCGGACCTAGCATCGCGCGAACGCCTGCAAGGCTCGAATAGCCGAGCTCCAGTACGATCCATCCGCCGGGGCGCAATACCCGCGTGGCGTCCGTGAGCAGGCGAGCGTAGATCTCGAAACCGTCGAGGCCGGCGAACAGGGCCACGTGCGGCTCGTAGTCTCTTACTTCGCGCTGAAGGCCTTCTCGATCTTTGAGCGGAACGTAAGGTGGGTTCGAAACTATGAGATCGAATGAGGCGCTGCGAAACGGCGCGAGCAGATCTCCCGCGACGAAGTTCACGGCCGCGCCAAGTCTCCCCGCGTTTTCCCGCGCCACCGCCAGTGCCTTCAGCGAGATATCGCTCGCCCAAACATCCGCGCCGGTCTCTAGGCGCAGCGTTAACGCAATCGCGCCAGATCCCGTGCCTGCATCGAGCACCCGCCGCGCGTCCACGCCAACCTCTATCGCGGTTTCGACCACGTGCTCCGTTTCGGGCCGCGGAATCAAAACGTCGCGCGTCACGCGGAACTCGCGCCCGTAAAATTCCTGTCTGCCCGTGATGTATTGTGTTGGCGCCCCTTTCAATCGTTCGTGCAGATAGCGGCCGAAGTGCAGCCACGCAATTTCGGTCAGTTCGTCGCCGGAATGCGCGTAAAGCCAGGAGCGCTCCGCGCCGCGAACAGCGTGTCGAAGGAGAACTTCACAAGTAAGCCGGGGCGCGGCTACTTCCGCCTCCTCAAGCAGTTTCGTACCTTGAAGCAGGGCGTTCCCGACGGTCACCTTACGCCGCCGCTTCGCTCGGCCCCTTCATCTTTTCCGACTGATAATGAGTGATCAGCGCTTCGAGGATAGCGTCCACCCTGCCGTCCATCACCATATCGAGTTGATGCAGTGTCAGTCCGATCCGATGGTCCGTCACGCGGTTCTGCGGAAAATTGTAGGTGCGAATCTTTTCGCTCCGATCGCCCGACCCCACCATGCTCTTGCGTTCGGCCCCAAGCTGAGCCTGCTGCTTCTCCAATTCCATCTCGTAGAGCCTTGACCGCAGCACGCGAAGCGCCTTATCCCGGTTCTTGATCTGCGACTTCTCGTCCTGGCAGGAAACGATCGTGTTCGTCGGAAGGTGCGTGATCCGGATCGCCGAATAAGTGGTATTAACCGATTGCCCGCCCGGTCCGGAGGAGCAGAACGTATCGATCCGCAGGTCCTTCTTCATATCGATTACGACTTCAACGTCGTCCGCCTCGGGCATTACCGCAACCGTGATTGCCGAGGTATGCACGCGGCCCTGCTGCTCGGTCACCGGAACGCGCTGCACGCGGTGTACGCCGCTTTCATACTTCATCTTGCTGTACACTTTCTTCCCGCTGACGAGCGCGATGACTTCCTTCAGGCCGCCCACGGCTGATTCGCTCATTGACGTCACTTCCACGCGCCACCTCTGCGATTCGGCGTAACGGGAGTACATCCGGAAGACTTCCCCTGCGAACAACGTCGCCTCGTCGCCGCCGGTCCCAGCGCGGATTTCGAGCACGACGTTCTTCTCATCGTGAGGATCTCTCGGCAACAGCAGCAGCTTTAAGTCTTCCTCGATCGCGCGCAACAGAGGCTCCTGGCGCGCGACCTCCTCGGTCGCCATTTGACGCAACTCGGCGTCGCTGTCGTTCAGCATCTGCCGTGCGTCTTCGAGATCGTTGTGCGTCTTCTTCCAGTTGCGATACTTCTCCACCACTTCGCCAAGATCGCTCTGCTCTTTGGCGATTTTCCGGTAGCGGTCGGAATCGCTGATCACTTCCGCGTCGGCGAGCTGCCTCGTCAGTTCCTCGAAGCGAACTTCGATCTTGTCCAGCTTTTCAAGGTATTGCATTCGTGAGACGCGTTATGCGATGACGAGCTCGCCGCCCTGCTCCGATTCGAGTGCCATGGCGCGATTCAGCGCGTGAATGGCGATCTCAGCCTGATCGTCAGCCGGCGGCTGCGTGGTGATGCGCTGCAGCCATAGTCCCGGCGTTGTCAGCAAGGCCATGAACGACCCGCGTCTCTTCGCGGCAAACCGGATCATTTCGTAACTCAGACCGGCGATCACGGGGAGCATCACGATCCGGACGGCCATTTTCATCGCGAACGTTTCGGCCGGAATCACCATGTAAACCAGCATCGAGATAACCATTACGACCATCAGGAAGCTTGTGCCGCAACGGGGATGGTAGGTTGTGAACGCCTGCGCATTCGCTACGTTCACGGTTTGCCCGGACTCGTAGTTGAACACGACCTTGTGCTCCGCGCCGTGATACTCGAACACGCGATGAACGTCCTTCCAACGCGAAATCAACGTCAGAAAACCCAGAAAGATGACCATCCGGATCACTCCGTCAAGGCCGTTGAACAGGATGCGGTTGTGGAGGGCCGGATAAACCTTTTCAAGCGAGCTGACGAGATACAGCGGAACCAGTTTGTAGAGGAAGATGAAAAAACCGAAGGAAAACAGCAGGTTCAGGGCCAGCGCCCAGGAAGAGGTCTCCTTCGCTTTCGGAGATTTCTTCTCAGTACCCCCGGCGTTTTCCTCTTCGACCGCGACATCGGCCGAAAATTTGAGCGCCTTAAACCCGAGCGACATCGCCTGGCCGATCGTCCCCAGGCCCCGAAGAACCGGCAGCTTAAACGCCGGATATTTCTCGGACATCCGAGGCACGGGCATCTCCTGCGTGACAATTTCTCCGCCCGGTTTGCGCACCGCGACGCAGTAGCTGTGTGGGGCCCGCATCATTACGCCTTCGATGACGGCTTGGCCTCCGACGAGCGTTTCTTCGCCGCTTTCGAGGACCGGCATCAACTGGATGTGCGCCGAAAGGCGCAAAAAACCACGAATAGACACGAATAGCTCCTTGTCGTATTATACGATGCCGGTTGATCAGCCGTCGGCCCTGCTATAATTCTGACCGCGAGGCATGTCTCTTCACTATTTGTACACGCTGCTTGTCACCGACCCGATCATCATCGTGATGACTATCCTTTTTGGCACCTTTTCGGTGCTCGCCTCGTTCTTTGATTCGCGCGGCAAAATCCAGCACCAGATCGCGGTCACATGGTCGCGTATCCTGCTCCGCATCGGCGGCGTTTCCGTGGAAGTGGAGGGTCTGGAACGAATTGACACGACTCGCAGCTATGTCTTCGTCGCCAATCACTTGAGCCTGATCGATACCCCGGCGATGCTGGCGCACATTCCGGTCGACTTTCGTTTCATCGCGAAACGCAGCCTGTTCCGCATCCCTTTTCTGGGCACTCATCTGACCAGGGCCGGGCACATCCCGATCGTACGGGACGATCCCCGCTCCGCGGTGAAGAGCATGGTCGAGGCCGCGCGCATCCTTCGCGAGCGCAAGGTTTCCATCATGCTTTTCCCCGAAGGGTCTCGTTCCATGGGTCCGATGAAGGAGTTCAAAGAAGGAGCCGCATTCATTGCGATCAAGGCGGGTGTGCCGGTCGTTCCGGTTGGCGTGATGGGGACGCTCGACATCCTCCCGACCGGTTCCGCGTACGTCAAGCCGGGGAGGATCAGACTCCGCCTCGGGGCGCCAATCCCGACCGATCACCTGTCGGTCAAAGACCGCGAGGCGTTCACGAGGACGATCCGTGACAAAGTCGGAGAGTTGATCGGGCAGCCGGGGGCGGTGGCAGCGGACGCGTAGTGCGGCGGGCACGTGCGATGAAATATGACGTGAGGGGAATCCGCGGGAAGACCGCCGGCTTTCAGCGCGTACTCACTCCAGGCGGACAGATCGCGGTTCCGCAAGAGGAACAGATTCAGGTCGAACTCCAGCGGGAAAACGACGATTGGCGTACCGGGCCGCCGTCAATTCGCGGGTTGCCCAACCCGCGAGTCCCCGATTGCAGCGGTACAAGCGCTCGCGTTTCCGTTGACTGCATCGATCACGGTGAAGAGATTCCTGAACTGTTCACGAAGTCTTTTCCGTTGCATAAGCCGGTGGAGAACAAGGAGACGTAGAAGTTGCGTGCCGCACGGCATCTTGGGTCGGAGGCTCACCGATGGAACTGGAATTGGCAGCGGTTAACCGCCGCGACCCCGAAAGGTACATCGCGTTCGTCGAAGAACTACCTGGGGCGAACACCCAGGGCGCAACTCTTGAGGAGCCGAGGGCCAATTTGAAGGAGGCTGTCGCGCTCGTCCTCGAAGCGAACCGCTCGCTCGCGTCGAAGGATGGAGCCGCCCCGGCGTGATTCGCGAATTATTGAAGATTTCGAGGTGAAGCGGCGCGACCTGCTTCGGCGCCCCGAAGCCCACGGGTGCGCGTTTCTCCGTGAGGGATCGAATCACACGTCTACGTAACCCGGACGGTCCGCAAAGTCTTGACGGTGTCCCGCACGGGGAAGTCAACGAAGATCTGGGCCGCAAGATCTTCAAGCTCCTGATCCAGGCGCTTAACGGCTTACGGCGCCACGCGTCGGCCGAGGTTGCCCGAAATCCAATCGACGGCGCTACCAGAGCAGCTTCATTCCAAACTGTATCTGCCGCGGGGCGTTCGCCTGCGACGTGATCACGCCTACCGAACTCGACGTCACGTTCGTATTCGGATTTCCGAATCGAGGAGTATTGAACGCGTTGAGGAACTCGCCGCGGAACTGCAGCCGCAGACGTTCCACGATGCGGAAGTCCTTAAACAGGGAGACGTCCCAGTTGCGGGTTCCATCGCTGCGTATGTCGGGCGCGCGCGGACCCACGTTGCCAAACGTGAATGGGGCGGGCTGGCTGAAAACGCTCTTGTCGAAATAGGAGTTCAGGCGCTGGTCGACCGGACCGTCAAGCTTTCCGGACTTGCCGCTGTTGTTGGGCCGTGTGGCCGAGCCGAACAAGCCAGCCGTGTTGCTGGCCGAGAATGACAGCGGGCTTCCGGTTTGGAAGTTGGTGAAGCCGTTTAGCTGCCATCCGCCGAGAAGAGTGTCCACAAGGCGCGTAACACTCGCTCCGTAGCGGCGGCCGCGGCCAAATGGAAGCTCGTAGATATAGCTGATGACGAAGCGGTGGGAGATGTCGAGATCGGACAAACTGCGGCTGGCGAGGATGTCGTATGCGTTCTGATGGCTGGTTCCGTTGTCGAGCATCTTCGACCAGGTATAGGAGCCTTCAAACATCAGACCGCGGGAAAAGCGCTTTGAGACGCTGTTCTGCCAGGAATGATACGTAGACGACGCGCCCGCGACATTGACGATGCCGACGCCGTTAAATTGCGGGAACGGCCGCAGCAACTGGCCGCGAGCCACCTGCCGGTTCGCCAACGCTCCCGCGGCGATTTTGCCGAAGAACGGATTGTCCACCAACTGGTTGAGCTGAGCGCCCAGGGCCATCCTGTCGGGCGTCAACTGATTCAGAGGAATGCCGCTGTGCAGTTGCAGGCCGCGCGTTCCGACGTAGGCGGTTTCAATCATGATCTGGCCTCGCAGCTCACGCTGGATATTCGCATTCCATTGCATCGAGAGCGGCGCGGGAGTTTCGCGGATCACGGCTTCGAGATCTCCGCCCGTGCCTGTGCGTAACCCATCGGCCGCGCCGGGTAGCGGGCGGAAGCCCGTCGGGTAAGGGTCGCGGAGCAGGTTAAACGGCGTCACGCCGTCAATCGAGTTCACCCACTGGTTGTCGAGCCTCCAACCCGTGGTGCCGATGGTTCCGTGGGCGGCCTGCTGCGACTGGCCAAAGATATTGCCGTATCCCAGGCGGACGACTGTCTTGCTGTTGGCCTGATACGCAAGGCCAATGCGCGGCGCAAGATTGTTCAGGTCCCAATTGTATTGGTGACGGTCGCTCCCGTTGACGCCCACGAAAATCAGGCCCCCCTTCGCACCATTACCGAGCGGCGACGCCACGGTGGGATCGAAGTAGTTGGTGCGGTTGAATCGCTCCGTGCGCGGCGTATCGTAGTCGTAACGGATTCCCAGGTTGAGCGTGAGTTTGGAGGTGACGCGCCAGTCGTCCTGCACGTACCAAGCCACGTAGAAGTTCTGCGTCTCGACGTTCTTGAAGTTCTGAATGAGGTTGTTGCCGCTCGACCCAACTCCCAGGAGCATCGAAGCGAAGCCGTTTCCGGCGGTGGCGCTGGCGGCGTTGGGGTTTGGCCCCTGCGTCATCGTTGCGGAGAAACCGAATACGCCCTGGTTGTCGAATTCCGCGACGCCCACTCGGTGTAACCGGCCTTCAAAGCCGAACTTGACGCTGTGCTTGCCCTTAATTTTCGTCAGATTCGCGAGCGCCGTGTTGCTGTTGAAGGCGTTATGGCGATCGCCGTTGCCACCGAGCGATACATATCCGCCAGCGGCGATGCGCGGAAACATCTGGATGTCGAGAATCTGGTCGAGATACTTGGGAAAGCCGAGCGTCGAAGGAGAGAAACCCAGCCCCTGGTTTGCGTACAGGTAGAGCGTCCGTGCGAAACCGAGCCGCGCGTTCAGGATCATCGTGGGAGACAGCGTGTTGGTATAGTCGGCGACCGCGCCGTGCACTTTGTCGGACTCAATCACCCGGCCTTCTGCGATAGTAGTGTCCTTGGGAAAAAAGATTGCCGGGATGGTGTCTGTATCGCGCTTGGAATAGCGGCCAAACAACCGCTGCTTTCCCGTTAGGATGTGGTCGATCTTGACATCCCATTGATCCAGGTTGACTCCGGCCGATCCCTGATTGGCGAAGTTGTTCTGATTGGTGACCGCGCTGCCGGGCGTATTCGACTGGGGGTAGTATTTGAGCGAGTTCAAGGCTACGGGGTCCATGCGCGCTGCGGGAATCCGGTTGCCGGCAAAAGCGTCCCGAACGAATCCACCCGCGCCGTTCGAACGGGTGGAAAAAGGATCGAAGATCTGGATCAGGGTGCCGTTGGCGATTCGGGTCTGCGAAAAATCGCCGGTACGTTCGATCGCTGTCGGGACCGTCAAGATCGTGGAAGCCGCTCGGCGTTCCCGCAGACCTTCATAGGATGTCATGAAAAACGTCTTGTCGCGCCTGATTGGGCCGGAAAAAGTGCCGCCGTACTGGCTGCGCTTGAAGCTGTTGAGCGTCGCGCCACGCCGGTTGTCGAAAAAATTGTTGGCGTCAAAAATCGAATTCCGCAGGAACTCGTAAGCGCTGCCGTGCAACTGATTGGTCCCGGACTTGAAGACTACGTTGAGCACGCTGCCCATGCTCCGCCCAAACTCGGCCGGGTAGTTCGCGCCCATCACCTTGAACTCTTCGATCGCGTCCACCGATGGGAAGACGGAGATGCCGCTGAACCCCGTCACCGTGGCATGAGATGCGCTGACCCCGTCGATCAGCGTATCCATCTGGCGAGCGCGGGCGCCGTTCACCGAGTAGCGCATTTCGCCGTAGTTGTTGCCGACCGTGCCCGCGACGCCGGGCGTGAGGAAGATCAGCGAATAGACGTTACGAGTGTTGAGTGGAAGGTTGACGATGCTCTTGTTGTCAACCACTTTTCCAATGGTCGAAGAGGAGGTATCGAGCAGGGCGGCGTCGGCCGAAACCGTCACGGACTCTGACACTTCGCCGACTGGCAGAACGATATCCACGCGTGCCTGCTGTTGCACCTGAAGAGTGATTCCTTCCTGCAGAAACTTCTTGAAGCCGGCCGCGGAAGCCTCCACCTTATAGAGTCCAGGCTGAAGGAGAAGGGCGGCGTAATTGCCTGTTGCGTCCGTCTGGACGTTCGCCCTGGCGTTGTTGCCGGTGTTGGTCACGACCAACGCGGCCCCTGGAACCACGGCGCCGGCGGGATCTTTTACGGTTCCGAGTATCGATCCGGTAAAGGACTGCGCGTGGAGAGATACGATTGTTGCCAAGCCTATTGCGAAGCGAAGTCTCGTCATTTTGTTCACCGTTGTGTCTCCCGCTCAAAAGTAAAATTTAAGCGCCATCTGAATCTGTCTGGAAGTCCGCTGATAGACCGGCGGATTGCCGGCACTCGTAATTCTGGCCACACCGGCGAAACCGATGGCCGAGTTCGGATTGTTAAACTGCGGAGTGTTAAACGCGTTGAACATCTCGGTGCGGAACTCGAAGCGCCGGTCTCCCTTCTCGCCTACACGGAAACTCTTGAACAGCGACAGATCAACCTGCTTGGTCCCCGGTCCACGCAATATGTTGCGCCCGGAATTCCCGAAGATGTATTGGCCAGGGCTCACGAAGGCGCTTGCGTCGAACCAGCGCTCGATCGTGCGCGAGCCGGACGCCAGTTCTCCCGAACCCGGGCGGTTGGGAAACTGAGAACCGCTCGTGTTGAGCAGGCTTGTCTGCATGGTGGGCGTGAAGGGCAAGCCCGTGAGGAACGTCGCGATATTGTTCAACTGCCAGCCGCCGGCCACAAGGTCGACCGCCTTGGGCGCAGCCGTCAGGAATCGTTTACCCTTCCCGAACGGTAGTTCCCAGGTCGCGCCCGCCGTCACTTTGTGCCTCACGTCAAAGGTCGCGCTGCCACGCTGCGCGCGAAGATTGCTGGAATTCTGAATCGGGCTTCCACTCGACTCGCCGCTCGAGTTATCGACTGTGTGCGACCACGTCCACGCGCTCGAGAAGCGCACGCTGCCCATGCGCCGGTCGAACGTGGTCTGCAGCGACTGATACGAGGAGTTGGCCCACGGCACAACGCCCACTGCATCCCCGAGATTCGGATACGGACGGCGTGTCACAACCGCTCCAGGCCCCGGAACGGCCTGATTGATATTCTGTCCTACGAAGTCAACGTAGGTGCCCTTGCCGCCCACATACGCAACAGAGAGAACGATGTGCGCAGGCAATTCCCGTTGCACATTCAGGTTCCATTCGTACATAGTAGAGGTCTTACTATCCTGTGGCCAGTAGTAGAAACCCGTTCCCTGAATCGGCCACAACTCGGGCCGCTCCGCCGGAAAGCCCGCCGAGATTGGCTTTGCGGCGGCGAAGTTGTTGGCGTCGTTGGAGGTCTGGAGCGCGCCGCTGAAAGGCGCGTTCTTGGCGAGCGAATTTCCCGAAGTCACACTTTTGAAACTGTAAAAGATACCACCGCCGGCCCTGATTACTGTCTTTGGCGTCAGCGTGTACGCAAACCCAAGCCGCGGGCCGAAATTCATGGGGCGTCCGTCAAGCACCGAATCGCCGTTAAACGGGGCAGTTCCAACTGGAACCAGGGTTCCTCCGCCCGTGGGAACGAATCCGGCCAGACGGTTGTGACGCTCCTTCCATGCCGCGATCGAATCGTTCCGGAGGCCGCCGTTGATTGAAAGTTTCGAATTCACGCGCCAGTTATCCTGCACGTACCAACTGTAGTAATAACGTTTCAGACTGAAGAATTTGACCACATCCAGGCGGGAGTTGATTGGCCGGCCCAACAGGAAATCCGCAAGGCCGAAATTACTGTAGACGCCGCTGAAGGTGAACGCGCCCACGGGCGCTCCTGGAGAATGGAACGCGAACCTTCGTGACATGAAGTCAAATCCGAATTTCAACTCGTGGCGGCCGCGCACGGCACTAAATGCCTGGTCGATTTCCCAGTTGTTATTCACCTTCTGGAGACTTCCCGCGCCGTCTCCAAGCCCGGTCATTCCCGTAATGTTTGTCGTGCTCAGACCGCCCGCCGCCCCTCGCCCGTTAGCGTTCGGAATGCCCAATTCCTCCGCGAAGGTGAGGCGGTTACTCAATGCGTCGTAGATGCCCTGAAACATCCTTGAGTAGCCCAAACGGCCCTCGTAATAC
>SHUI01000128.1 GCA_009697455.1 Bryobacterales bacterium | reverse complement strand
TGATGGCGCGCACGCTCAATGATGCGGTCGAGGTCCGGGTGCAGGAGTGGTTCACCGCCGCTAATGGTGATAACGGTTGTCCCAAGTTTCGCCAGCGAGTCTACCCGTTCGAACATCATGTGGGTCGGAACGGGCTTCGAAAAGTCGTCGTACTCGTTGCAATAAGCGCAAGAGAGATTGCAGCGCCGGGTGGGAATGATATGCGCCAGAATCGGGTGGCTGGTGGAAGCCAAGCCCTTCGCGATCATGCGGAGCTCGCGCGCGCGCCGGGCGAAGGCTTTGAGCCTGCGTCTGACAACCGTGGCTCTATCTGGCATAGTTAATAATTACAGCATAACCGGCTCCGCGCTTGCACGCGCCAGAAGCCGGTTGGGGCAATTTCGAGGCCGGATGGAGATTATTACAGCCGAATGACGCCGATCGTGAGTATTGTCACGCCTTCCTATAACATGGCGCCGTTCCTGCGGCAGGCTGTCGAAAGCGTCCTCGATCAGGATTACCCCTCTATTGAGTATATCGTCATGGACGGCGGCTCAACCGACGGCAGCGTTGAGATCCTGAAGGAGTACTCGGGACGGCTGCGCTTCGTATCGGCACCGGACGGAGGGCAGGCCGATGCCGTCAATCGGGGCTATCTCATGGCCCAGGCGTTGGCAGCAAAGGATTCGATTTTCACCTTCCTCAACGCGGACGACTACTACTACCCCGGAGCGGTCCGGGCGGTGGTGGATGCCTTCAAGGGCGATACGGTTTCGGGCGCCGTCTATGGTGAGGCCCATCATGTAGGCGGAGACGGGGCGGTCCTGGGCCGCTACCCCACACAAGCCTACGATCCCAGAGGTTTTGAATCGCAGTGCTATATCTGCCAGCCGGCCTGTTTCCTGCGGGGGGAGGTCTTTCGCGACGCTGGAATGCTGAATCCGGGTCTTCACTTCGGCGTGGACTACGATCTCTGGATTCGCATCGCCAAGCGCCGGCCGATGCGAAAGATCGACACATATCTGGCCTGTTCCCGCCTGCATCCGGGCGCGAAGACGGTGGCTCGGACAAAGCAGGTCTACCGCGAGATTTTTCAGGTCCTGAAGGCTCACTACGGATATGTCCCGATGCAGTGGATTTACGGGTACGCGGCGCTGCTGCTCGATGGCAAGGTGCACGCGAGAGGAGTCGCGCCGCCCACGGCCGCGAACGCTGCGCTCAGCCTGTTGCTCGGCTCGATCGAGAATCCGCGCCATCTCTTCCGGTTCTGGGCGGATTTCTGGCGCAAAGGGGTCGAGTGGCAAGCGGGCCGATAGTCACCATCGTCACTCCTTCCCTCAATCAGGGCCGGTTCATCCGGGCCACGATTGAGAGCGTCCTGGCGCAGGATTATCCGCACTTGGAATACATCGTCATGGACGGTGGATCATCCGACTCGACCGCCGCGATCGCAGCCGAATACGGCAGCCGTCTGAAGTGGGTTTCGGAGCCAGACAGCGGCCAGTCGCACGCGATCAACAAGGGGTTTCAGGTCGCGAAAGGTGAGATCGTTTCCTGGCTCAATTCCGACGACCTGATACTGCCCGGAGCGGTGAGCCATGCTGTCGAAGCCTTCAAAGCGCGGCCAGAAACGGGGGCGGTGTACGGCGAGGGTTACCAGATTGATGAGACCGGCGCGATCACCCGCAGGTTCCCCTATACGGAGCCGTTCAACCTTTGGAAGCTGGTATTTCTTTCCGACTACATCCTGCAACAGACAGTGTACTTCCGCAAGAGCGCCATCGAAGCAGTGGGTTATCTCGACGAGGATCTACATTACGGAATGGACTGGGACATATTGATCCGCCTGGGTCTGAAATTTGGATTGGAGCACGTCCCCGAATATATGGGTTGCCTGCGCGAGTATCCCGAGGCGAAGACGTCGGCGGGCGGCGCGGCGCGAATCCGCGAGTTGAGGCGCATCTTGCGGAAGTACACGGGAATGCGGTTCCCGCCTGGTTATGTTACCTATGGACTCGATTCCTGGCAGTCCAGAACGCCCGAATGGTTTCGACCGGCAGCCAGAGTGCTGGCAGGATTCGGCTCGCTCGCGGTGACGCGGCAGGGCTGGTATGGCGATGGATGGGCCGCCCCGCGATCGCGGTTCATGCTGCCTCCGGGTGGAGGCGGGATTGTGGTGAGAGGAACTCTGCCTCCCGAGGTACGCGCCTTGCGGGGGCAGCGTCTGCGCGTGGAGTCTTGCGGCGCAACGCTTGTCGAAGCGCCGCTCCCGCCAGGCGATTTCGAAGTGCGCGCACCGTTTCAGTCGAGCGAAGCAATTCACCTGACGCTACTAGCGAACAAGGCTACGATGGGCCGTGATCTCAGACGCCGCTCCTATGTGCTTCGAAGCGTTCAGTGGGAGACGGCCAACCGGCTCTGCACGTAAGCGTTTTCGTAACTTTGGAACGCCGCCCCAAGGGCTTGGCGCGCGCCCCCGTGATTGCGGATCGGCCGGCCGTCTATATCGTTGACGGCCAGCAGTTCGCGCGTAGTTGACGTAATGAAGACCTCGTCGGCGCCTTCGAGATCGGCTGGAAACAGCGTCTTTTCGTTCACGCGATATCCAGCCACGTGAATCTCGCCGAGCAGCAACTCGCGCGTAATGCCAGGCAGGCAGCCTGAAGCGAGGGGCGGTGTGTAGGCCTGGTTTCCTTCCGCGATGAAGATGTTTGCCGAAGTGCACTCGGAGACTTCGCCGCGCTCGTTCAGCAGGAGCGCCTCATCGAAGCCGCGCGACTGCGCCTGTTCGAGCCAGGTCAGGTTCATGGCCCAGGCAAGGATCTTCGTGCCGGCGAACACGCAAGCGGCATGACGCGCCTGCGGTACATAGGTCAGACGCACGCCCGCGCCCCAGACCTTGGTGCTGGCTGTGAACGCGATCAGGTCGCACTCGCGCCCCGAATCCGGTCCGGTCCAGATCCCTCCGGCGTTGCGAACCACCGACAGACGCAGCGTGGAATTCGCCGCGCCATTGGCTTCGATCAATTGGTACAATTTTGTCTCGACGGCGTTGGCATCGGCCGGCATTGGCACGCGGAGCAGCCTGGCATCGCGGGTCATGCGCGCCCAGTGGCGTTCCCAGGCGAACAGCACGCCATCCATGACGCGGATGGTGCTGAATACGCCCCAGCCGGTCAGCAATCCGGTCTGGCCGGTGGAAAGGCTCTTTTCCGAAGCCTCGCAAACGTTTTCGTTGTGAAGAATGAAGCGGTGCATGCCGATGCTTCTATTCTAGCGGACGGCGGATCATTTCACTTCAACGGTATCGAGAACGAATTTCTGCCGCGCGACGCCCACAATCATAAGTTCCAGGACTTCGGCGCCGCTGTTTCGCACGGAGTGCACGTCGTTCAGCAGGATCGGAATCGCGTCGCCTTTCCGAATCGCCGCGGTTTCGCCATTCACCTGGACCGTGCTCTCTCCGCTCATGACGTAGTAGATCTCCTCGACGCCGTCGTGACGGTGCTTGCCTTCCGATGTTCCTGGGGTCAGAAGCAGATGGTCCATGTAAGACCAGTTTGTGAAGAAGACTTCGGGAGGAAGCGCGCGACGGTATTGCGCCGTACCTTCGCCACCATGGTAGCGCTCGGCCGGCTGAAGCAATTTCCGGTCGAGACGCATGGTGATGAAAGGCGGTTTTGGTTCCAGGCGTGCGCCTACCCGGTCGTCCGCAAGATCGAACGCGTCGTACTTGCCTTTGATGGTCGTGACGGAGAGGTTTATGAACTCGACAGGTCTGTCGCTGTGATTGTAGATGGCGTGCGAACGGCACATGCGGCAGGGAGCGCCCACGGGGCCGGCGAGTTGCGAGGTCCGCCCGCCGTTGGTGAACTGCGCTTCGTCGCCGAAGATGATGAACATCTCTTCCATCTGGTTGTGATAATGGTGCCCGACGCCGCCATGCGGCATGATCTGGCAGCGATGCATGAAATTGAAATTGGTTTGGAGGGCGGAACCCGGCATTAGCGTCATGCAGGCCATTTCCCCGGAACCCGAGTGCGAGCGGCTGCGGCGGTATTTCGCGGGGTCCGTGTGGCCGATACGGTCGGCAAGCGGCTCGCGCGCGGCCAAGCATAGGGAGAAGAGCAAGGGCAGGGGAGTCTCATGGCGCTGTGATCATAGCGTATTCAGATGGCTGCGAACGGCGCGGAGGTCGATTCTCACTGGCGACTCTCAACAGAACCGCGCGGCCGTGGCTCGCCTTCTGCCTACTGCCTTCTTCGATGCCTATTTCAGCGTTTCGTCGCCGTTCCAGCGAGGTGCGGCCCTATCACAGGAAACGGCACGAGAAAATTTTCGGCGTCGAGCGGCCCGAAGACTGATTCGATCATCTTTCCGGTTTCCTGGCAGGGGCGGCATCCGTCGGCGAATGCGCCCCAAAGAGGGGCCACCATCCGCTGCACCGATCGGGTTCGTGTGGACGGAGGGGCGGCCACATGCTCGATGAACACGAACCGCCCGCCGGGACGAAGCACCCGCCGGATCTCGCGCAGCACGGCGTAGACGTCATTCACGGAACAGAGCACTAACGTGCCGACGACAGCGTCGAAACTGCCCGTCTCGTATTCGAGACACTCGCCCGTGGAGTGGGAGATGTCCGCGCGTACTCCAGCAGCCGATGCGGCTCGAAGGAGGGGTATGTGCATGAAAGGATTGGGTTCAACGCCGACCCACTCTACTCCCGGGCGGTAGTATTTCAGATTGGCGCCCGTTCCCGGTCCAATCTCAAGCAACCTCCCCTCCAGACCGGCGATCAGCGCCCGTTTGCGGCGGTCGACTGAAGCTTCGTACACGGCGTTGAACTTTCCGAGGAGCCAGGGTTGGAGCCGCTTACACATATAGACATTCTATTCTCGCGCACTCATAAACCTGATACACTTAGGGTGTATTTGACTGTCCCGCACATGCCCGGCTGAGAGCCACGGGCGAGCAATCGCCCTCTGTCCGCCCCGACCTGCCAGCTTTCAAATCGCAGAGGAGATAACTTGAAGAATATTTTCGTAGGCAACCTGGATTTTGGAGCGACGGAAGACGCGGTGCGCGGACTTTTCGAAGCTTACGGAGCGGTGGAGCGCGTTAGCATCATGACGGATCGTGAGACGGGCCGTTCGCGGGGCTTTGCGTTTGTAGAGATGACCAATCCCGGCGAGGCAGACCGGGCGATTGAAGCTTTGAACGGCACCAACATGGGAGGGCGCGCGTTGAACATCAACGAAGCCCGTCCCAAGACCGACCGCGGACCTCGTCCGGGCGGCGGTGGCGGTGGAGGCGGGTTCAATCGTGGTGGTGGCGGTGGTGGTGGCGGTCGCGGCGCGAGTGGCGGTGGAGGCGGACACGCCCGCGAACGCCGCGAACCGCGCTGGTAAGCGCTTTTCGGTAGTACCCTGGCCGGAATCTTTCGGTTCCGGCCAGGCATAGTTTTTCGTTAAGGAGATCCTTTATGGCCGGACGATCGAGCACAACATTCAAGAAACGCCAAAAAGAACTCGCCCGCCAGGACAAGCAGCGCGAAAAGGCAGCCAAGCGCGAGCAGCGGAAAGTGGAGAAGGAAACCCGTGGTCCCGGCGAAGAGGAAGAATTGCAAGTGCTCAGTGGTCCAGTTCCGTACGAGGACGATTAAGACGGTCACAAGACACCAGCATGCCGAGCGCTCTTTCATGGCTTCCGGGCAGATCAAATAATCGAGCCGCGCGCGTTTCGCTTGGGGCGTTACTCCTGCTCACTCCCTGGGCGCTTTCTGGCGTCGGCCCGCTCGCTGGTAAAGCCGCTTTTGCAAAGACCGTCCAGCCATTGCTCGAATCTTCGTGCACGATATGCCACAACGACCGGCTGGCCTCCGGAAGCCTTAATCTCGCACCGTTTCTAGTGGCGGCATCTCTTGCTGAAAGCCGCGAGGGCTGGGAACGGATCATTCAAAAGATTCGCAGCGGCGAAATGCCTCCGAAGGGAGTTCCACACCCTCCGGCGGCGCAGATTGACGCCCTGGTTAAGTTCGTCGAAGGCGAATTCGAACGCGCTGACCGCGATGTCAAACCCGATCCTGGACGCGTCACAGTCAGGCGTTTGAACCGCGTTGAGTATTCCAATACCATTCGAGATCTGCTGGGGGTGGATTTTCGCGCGGAAAAGGATTTTCCCAGCGACGACTCCGGCTATGGCTTCGACAACATTGGCGATGTTCTCACGATCTCTCCGGTACTGATGGAAAAATACATTGAGGCGGCCGAGAGAGTTGCCGCTCGCGCCATCGGCGCCGATCCGCTTCCGGCGAAACCTCTTGAATTCCAATATCACTCGAAGGACAAGACCATCCGGCGCCTCGACCGGAGCACTATCGAGGCCACCCATCGCGTGGATTGGGACGGCGAGTACGTCGTCCGCATCGGCCTGCCCGGCGAACGCGGCGCCGACGCTAAGCCGGTTACGCTCGGTTTCTGGATGGATGGGAAACTGCTTCACACGATGCCGGTTGAAACCAAGCCCTCGGGGCTTGTGTATTTCAACGCATATTCGGAGGAGCAAATGCGGCTCACGCTCCCCGAAGGCGACCATGTCTTTCGTGCCGGCTTCATTGAAGACAGCTTCGTCAAGGATCTTTCCGATAAGGACGCCTACAGCGACAAGAAAAACAAATTCTTGAACATGATCATGTTCGTCGGGCCGTACCCCGCGAAGGTGGAGAAGGCGAGCCGGAAAAAGATTCTGATTTGCGATCCGAACTCGGGGGCGGCGTGCGTTGAAAAGATTGTCTCCACACTCGCCCGGCGCGCGTATAGGCGTCCTGTTTCCGCCAGGGAGACCGCTCAGTTAATCAAGTTCGCCGGTATGGCAAAGGCCGAGGGGCAAACCGCGGAGCAGGGCATCCAGCTCGCCATTCAGGCGATGCTGGTCTCGCCGCACTTTCTGTTCCGCATCGAACGCGATCCCGACCCCGCGAAAGCGCACCCGGTTTCCGAGTTCGAACTCGCGTCGCGCCTGAGCTACTTCCTGTGGAGCACCATGCCGGACGCCGAATTGCTCGACCTCGCTGAAGCGCGCAAACTTCGAGCTCCGGGCATGCTTTCGGCGCAGGTGAACCGGATGCTTCGAGACGCCCGCACGGCGGCGCTTGCTGATAATTTCGCGGGCCAGTGGCTTGAGACGCGCAATCTCGACAGCATGAAACCGGATCCTCAGAAATTCCCCACCTGGGGACCCGAACTGCGCGACGCGATGAAAGCGGAAACGCGGCTATTCTTCGAACACATGCTGCGGGAGAACCGCCCACTGCCCGAGTTCCTGGACGCGAAATATACGTTCCTCAACGAGCCGCTCGCGAAGCATTATGGGATTGAGGGCGTGTCCGGCCCGGATTTCCGGCGCGTGGATTTCGCCTCGGCCGAGCGCGGAGGCATTCTCAGTCATGCGAGCGTCCTGACGGTTTCGAGTTATCCGACGCGCACCTCGCCCGTGATTCGCGGCAAGTATGTGTTGCAGAATATTCTCGGAACCCCGCCGCCGCCACCGCCGCCGGACGTGCCGCAGCTCGACGAAGAATCAGTCGGCAATACGGGTTCTCTCCGCCGGCAAATGGAGAAGCACAGGGAGAGCGCCATGTGCGCCTCCTGTCACAACCGCATGGACGCCCTCGGTTTCGGCCTCGAGAACTACGACGCCATCGGGCGGTGGCGCACCATGGACGGCAAGTTCCCCGTTGACGCCAGCGGCACGCTTCCGAATGGCAGATCCTTCGCGAGCCCGGCAGAGCTAAGGGTAGTGCTGAAGTCCGGACAACTCGCCGATTTCACCCGTTGCATTATCGAGAAAATGCTGACATATTCTCTAGGTAGAGGGCTTGAGCGGTACGACAAAAGAACCGTCGACGGTATTGCCAGGAATCTGGCGTCGTCGGGATACGGGTTTCAGACGCTGATACACGAGATTGTGGGTAGCCTGCCGTTTCAGCAGCGGCGGGGCGAAGTTTCAAAGGTTCAGAAGAGCGAGGTAGCGCAACGATGATCATAGGTAAGACGCTTTCCAGACGCACTTTGCTGCGCGGCATCGGGGGCGGCATCACGGCCTCGATCGGGTTGCCATTCCTCGACGCCATGACGCCGGCGGCCGCCAGCCGTATACCTGGCAAGGCCCCGGTCCGCATGGCGTTCGTCTACGTTCCGAACGGTATGGACATGCGGAACTGGACGCCCGCCGAAGGCAAGCTGGAAGAACTGCCGCAAATCCTGAAGCCGCTTGATGCTTATAAGCGGGACATCACCGTTCTCGGCAATCTCACTCACAACAACGGACGCGCGCTGCTCGATGGCGCGGGCGACCACGGCCGTTGTTGCGGATCGTACCTGACCGGCGTGCAGCCGCGCAAGACGATGGTCGATATCAAGGCAGGTATCTCCTGTGACCAGATCGTGGCGAACCAGATCGGGGGACAGACGCGATTTCCGTCCCTTGAAGTGGGTCTGGAGGACGCGCGGCAGGCGGGCGATTGCGATTCCGGCTACTCCTGCGCCTACACGAACAACCTCGCGTGGAAGAGCGAGACCCAGCCGCTTCCGCCGATTCTCAACCCGCGCGCCCTTTTTGAGCGCCTGTTCGGCAGCGGCGCGGAGTTAACCCCCGAGGCGCGTGCGCGTCAGGCGAAGTACCGCCGCAGTATTCTGGACTTCGTGACTGATGACACGAGAAGGCTGCAAGCGGATCTCGGCAAGACGGACCGGCGCAAGCTCGATGAATACCTCTCGTCGATCCGCGCGATCGAGCTGCAACTGGAAAGAGCCGAGAAGGATAATTCCCGGATCGATCCGGGAATGAGCAAGCCGTACGGCGTTCCGGCGGATTTCGCCGAGCACTTCCGATTGATGACGGACATGATCACGGTCGCGTTTCAGGCGGACCTGAGCCGCGTCGTGACGTTCCTTGTGACGCGTGAGGGGACGTCGCGCGCGTATCGGGAAATCGGCATCGCGGACGGCCACCACCCGCTTACGCATCATCGCAACGACCCGGCGCAGATGGACAAAGTGGCGGCGATCAACACCTACCAGATGCAGCAGTTCGCCACCTGGATCGGGAAATTGAACGCGATCAAGGAGGGAGATTCGACGCTCCTGGGCAATTCCATGATCGTGTACGGAGCCGGACTTGCGGACGGCAACCGCCATAGCCACGAGGATCTGCCGACGTTGATAGCGGGCAGAGGCGGCGACTACCTGAAGACGGGCCGCCGGATCGTCTACCGCAAGGAAACGCCGATGTCGAACCTGTTCTTGACGATGATGGACCGCATGGGCGCGCGCGCCGAACACTTCGGCGACTCGACCGGGCGGCTTGACGGGTTAAATCTCAGCTAGAGGTGCTCTCGGGCAATCACACGGCGCGGCCGTTGCCAGGAGTCGGGGCGCCGCACCGGAGTTCAGACACATGGGGAAGTACACGGGGTCACTCCTCCAATGGTCTAAAATTGCACGCTAAGGAAACTGCGGTCCTGCGTCAAATTCGGTCCGCCCGCTGCCAAACGATGAGCCCCATGATGCCGGCCGCAAGGGTGAAGGTCAAGCCCGCCCCGGCAATGAGAGCGACCCGACTCACCCCGCCGTTGGCAATCGACACACCAAGAAGTGCCAATGCGGTGATGAGTGGACCTGCGAGGCCAAGACCCTCGCCCCAACCCAGAATGACCCTGGACTGCTGAGCGGCCGATCGCCTCTCGGCCAGCGCAGCTTTCCACATCATAAGCCCTGCGGTCGGCAACGGATCGTCGATGGAAAGGGCCGCAAGCTTGTTCAGATGGAACACTGTTTCCCCCGCCCCCGAACATTGGGCGCAGCCGCGAATATGATCTGCCAGAGCCATCGGCATCGGCAGTTGTGACACCAGCGCCTTCACGACCGATTCTTCGTACTGACATTGTCCGCTATTGCTCATGGGTTCCTTCCTTTGGCTTGTTGCTGAGGAGTCTGCGCAGCTTCTCCCGGGCGCGCGCCAACATGGGGCGGACGCTGCCGGTAGTGGTATCAACTAACGCCGCTATCTCGTCGTGGCGGTAGCACTCAACATAGGCTAGCCACAAGAGATTGCGCTCCTTCATTCTGAGCTGTCCGAATGCTTGCTGCACGTCATGGACTTCATCCGGAGCAGTTACCACCGAGCTCTCGTAGCCTTCCGGAAGCGAGTCGAACCGGCGGGCCTTGCGATGATCATGCATCAAGTTGGTCGCGATCTTGTAAAGGTAGTTCTTCTGGTGTGCGAAATCCATACCAGCCGGCAGGTTAGCTTTCAACATGCGGAAGAACGCTTCCTGGAAAATGTCGTCGGCCAAATCGCGATCGCCCAGCACATGACGAAGGTACCGCCGCAAACCGGCGGCAGTCCCTTCGTAAAAGTGCTGGAACGCTTCCTGGTCCATGTCTAGCTCTGAGGTTCGCGATTGTGGTCGCGGATCGCGCCCCATTTGCGGCAAATTAGGAAGGACGCATACGATGAGACGAGCAGCCCCACGCCAACTACAGCCACGGGCAGTCCGGCCAGGAGCAGGACGTGGCGGATCCAGGTTTCACCGCCAAGGAGGCCTCCTGCCTGCGTGGCATGGAGGTAGAGAAACGAGGCCCCGAGCAGGAAGAGCACGATTCCGGCCTGGATGGAGTTGACGATCCGGATCATTTGCTCGTTGGCATCCAGAGTGAGGGACTCGAAGAAGCGCTTGCCGGCGCTTCCCTCGAGGTAAGCAAGCAACTCGCTGTTGACCGAGAAGCGGTCGAGCAGCTTGCTATGGAGGGTGACCAACTGCTTCGCCGTGCGACTGCGGCGGATGTTGGAGGCGATAACCCCAATGATCCACGCCGATGCTAGAGCGAGCACCGACAGGATCACGGCGATGGTAACGTTCTCTGCCATTGTCATGGATTTGGTTCCTTTTTAGTGAGTGTCTTGAAGCTGGCTTGCGGAGGCCGCCTGATACAACAGCGTAGCTACAACTGCGACGGCTTGCCGCATGTCCTCGGGGGAGAGATAGTCGTAGTAGTCCATGGTGCTGTGGTGCGTCCGGGTCTCGTACTGTAGCGGGTCCTGCATCAGGTTGAGAACCTTGACACCGGCGCTGTGAAAATTACGGTGGTCCGATTTCATCGCCATGCGCGTGGATACGGTGGTAGCCCCGAGGCTCCTGACGGGAACCAACCAGGCAGCGGCGGCATCGCGCATGTTCTCATGCGGGACAAAGACACCACGCACGCGCCCGCCACCCTGATCGGCATTCAAATAGTAGGCGATTTGGGGTATCTCGTTGGCGTGCGCCTGAACATAGCCTCTTGATCCTCGAGTTCCCATTTCATGCATTCCCCAGAACGCAACACGAACGGTGCGGTCGAGGGTCACACCGAGGGATTTGAGGACTCGAAGCGCGTCCAGGACGATGGCGACGCCCGCCGCGTTGTCTGTCGCGCCGGTGCCGCCGTGCCAGGAATCGAGATGTGCGCCGACCATGACGATCTCGTTCTTGAGGGAACCCCCAGGCAACTCGGCCAGCACATTTACGGGCTCCCGAGGATCGAGGAACTCCGCTTTGAGCTCCAGATCTAACTTGACCGGCAAACCGCGCTCGACCAGGCGCACCAGGCGATTGTACTGCTCTGGGATCAGGTCGATCATCGGCGGTGGCACGGGATCTGGGTCGGGAACACCAAGCGGTGAACTGACGAACAGGTTCCCGGATTCTCCCGGCGCTCCGTTGATCAGGCCCACGACCCCTTCGTCTTTCAGAAACCGGAACAATCGGTTGAAGTTGCTCCGAACCTCCGCGAGGCTGGGTTGGGTTCGCGCTGGCTTGGGTGAGGCAGGCGGGTTTGGATCGGATGCTTGGGGCATAGCCAGTTCCTTCGGTTGCTCATCGCTTAGGCGGGACAACTGCGGCTTGGGCACCAGCGGTATCGGTCGGGCAGCGCTGATGAGCAGCAGCTTGCCCCGGAGTTTGCCGCGGTTCCGAGCGAAGAACTCACTCAGGGCCTCGGTGACAGGTGGCGGTAAATCCAGCCGGATCGGCGTGCCTTGAACCACGCCGGAGGTGCTTGGGGAGTAGGGAACGGGGATGGCCGTCAAGTTAGCGTATTGGGGCTCCAACAGGTTTAAGGAGAAACGGGAATATGTCCATCCGCGTTGGGACCAACGGAAGCCGGGCTCTTCGACGGGGCCGATTCCCTCCAGGCGGGCGGAACTCAGGCCGATCTCCTCAAGCCGTTTTTTGGTCCAATCAGCGGCTTGGAAGACGCTCGGCGAAGATAGAAAACGGGGACCGAAGACGTCTGAGAGCATGAAAGCGTCGTCCATGACTCGGGATTCAGCGGTTGCCTTGTGGCGAATGGTTTCGAGTATCCCGTCGGCGCCGGGAGCCGAAGCACAAAAGATGGCCAACGCGGCCAGGGCGTTTCGAGAATGGGTGGCGATGTTGCGTCGTATTGAACCTCCGCCTCTACAACAGAGCGGAGCGGTTGTGCGTTAACGGGAGCCACCGGCTTTTTTTTGATGGGCGCTGCTTGCGGGGCGAACGGACACGAACTAATCCGCCTATACCTCGCGGGAAGTCGCACAGGGTAGGGAAGACCGGTACGGGGCCGGGCCTGGTACTAAACGGCTTCGTCGCCCGACGACGCCCCAGTCTCACTCCATGTGAAAAAACTAAAGTTTTCGGACACGAGCAGATCGGCCTTGCAGACGCCAAGAAAGCGGCCGTTTCACGGGGTCCCGCGCAATGGGGTTTTCGGACAGGCGTTTTCTTGGGCTGGCCGTCGCCTTAGCGTGCAATTTTTGACCATTCGAGGAGTGACCCCTACACTGACACCGGAGCTTGTCCTAACAACGGGAAAGGGGCGAATTTCTTTTGGGGACTGGCCGCCAGAGGTTCAGGCTTTGCCGGTGCTACACCGCCTTCTTCCTTTTCCCTGCCAGGTTGAAGCTCTCATGCCAAGTGGATTCCGCGCCGCCGCCATAGCGCGCCGTGGCGACTTCCACCAGGTAGGGCTTGCCATCGCGTAGCACGTTGGCCCCGCGTTTCAGCGCCGCCTCGAGTTGCGCCGCATTGGCCGCCTTTTCACCCTTCACGCCTTGGCTTTCCGCCAGCTTGACGAAATCAATATCCGGGTCGCCGAGATACATGCCGGCGTAATGGCCGCTGGCCGCCATCTTTCCTTTGTAGGCGTCATAGGCGAATCGCACCGTCTGGTAATTCATGTTGTTCCACACTACGGTGAGCACCGGTATTCCATAGCGCAC
>SHUI01000127.1 GCA_009697455.1 Bryobacterales bacterium | reverse complement strand
CTAGCGTTGGGTGATGCCGCGGCCGGTAGAGCGGTTTTTATGGGCAAAGGCGGCTGCGTGACCTGCCATACTGTTGAGAACCGCGGCGGCAGTGTCGGGCCGGAGCTGAGCGAGATCGGCTTGAGGCGCGCACCGGAATCGTTGCGCCTTTCGATCGTCGATCCGAGCTCCGAGATCTACCGGGAGTACTTCACGGTCTCGGCCGTCACAAGAAACGGTCAACGAATCGAAGGAATCGCGCTCAATGAAGACGACCTTTCGATACAACTGCGCGACGCCGGCGGAAATCCAAAATCGTTCCTGAAAGAGAATCTGAAGGACCTGCGGCGCGAGGAGCGCTCGCTCATGCCGTCATTCTCCACCACTCTCTCGCCCGCGGAGATCGAACATGTAGTTGCGTATCTCCGAGCCCTCCGCGGTGTCCCCGGAACGCAGCGCCCGCGAACCCGCGAGATCGCCCGTGTTTCGGAGAACATCACATGGCTGACGCGGCCGAGCCGCGACGGAAACGAGAGGCCAGAGTTGCTGCTTGACGCGCTCCAGATTCAGGAGGGCGCGACGGTTGCCGATCTGGGCGCAGGCACGGGCTATTTCACATGGCGTCTCGCCCGGCGCGTCGGACCGAGGGGAAAGGTCATCGCCGTCGACATTCAACGCCAGATGCTCGATCTTGTCTCGGAGGAGGTGAAGAAGCACGCTTTGGCGAACGTGGAACTGGTGCTCGGCGGTCCCGGCGATCCGCAGCTACCGGAGGGTGCCGTAGATCTCGTGTTGATCGCGAATGCGTATCACGAATTTTCGGACCCCGAAGCGATCATGGCGTCGGTACGCCGGTCTCTAAAGCCGGACGGACGGGTCGTGCTTGTAGAATATTCCAAGGAAAATCCGCGCATTCCGATTTCGGAACTGCACAGGATGAGTTTCGCGGAGATCCGTTCGGAAGTCGAGGCGGCGGGCTTTGAACTCACGCGGGTGCTGGATTTCTTGCCCATGCAACACGCGTTGATCTTCACGAAGCGTCAGTAAGACAGCCTCCTGGTCTGTGGGCTTCGTCACCGGCAAGACTCGATGGCATAAATTGATAAGCTTTGCTGTCAAGGGTATAGTCGAAGAGAGCAAAGCCCCATGCCCGCCACAATGAACATTTCTCTTCCGGATGTGATGAAAGCTTTCGTCGCTGAACAGGTTGATAGCGGCGCGTACGCGAGCGTCAGCGAGTACGTCCGCGAACTTGTCCGCCGGGATCAAACGGAACGAGCACAGGCCAAGCTCGAAACTTTGTTGCTGGAAGGCATTGAAAGCGGGGAGCCGATCCCGTTGAACTCAAAATATCGCGAAGACCTCCTTCGTGACCTTGAGGCAAGGCGCAAGAAAAAGAAATCTTAGATGTTGCCGATTGCCGTCCGGCCTGCGGCACGCAACGACCAGCTCAACATAGCTGAGTATTACGATGCGGAAGGTTACCGGACCCCCGCTGCGCATCCACGCGAAATATACCGATTGTTGGGTATGTGCTTAACTCAGATATCCGCTACAGCTTGTGGTCTTCCCTTTTTCGCCGGTCTTGGAGTTTTCACGACGATGATGTCGTAGGTCGAGGGTTCGACGGCGACCGTCTGCTCCACCAAGCGAAAGAACAGCTTGCCTCGGCTCGCGGATGACGCGGATGCTTCCCGTATTCCGCTTGAACCTAGCAAACCTTTCAGATAGTACTGCCGCCGTTCGGATAGCTTCCTGCCGGCCCTCAGTATTTCCCCTAGTGTCGTAAGTCTCTGTTACCTAAAGCGTTAAGCAGTATTCCCGATTTCTCGCGTTGCGGCCCGGAACGTGCGATGAAAGAAGTACGGCACAAGGAGATGCCAAGAATGCAGACGATCCATAGAACCCCCGCCGCGACTGTCATTTGCCTACTTCTTGCCCTCGCGCCGCAGGTTAGGGCAGGCGAGCCGTTTCGGATGGTCATTTCGTTCGATTTCCATGTCCACGAGAAGGTGCTGCCGGCTGGGGAGTACCAGATCAACTTTGGGACGGACGCACTTCAGATAAAGTCGGACGCGGGCTCGGCGTATCTGCTGACACCGGTAAGCCGCTCGCAACGCGCAACGCCGCGCCTGGTGTTTCGCCGTTACGGCTCGGAATACTTCCTCGCCGAGATCTGGACACAGACCGGAATCCGGCGCCTTCCGCCCGGGGAGCGCGAGGAGGAGTTGATCGAGCGCGGCGTGCGGCCGGAGCGGACGACGCTCACAGCACGACGCTAGAAGCCCTCCTTCTGAACCAGATCAGCGCGTCAATCAGCCGCGGTTTGACTTCCGGAGCCGCGGCGCGGTATGTTCCAGATAGGTGCTGATTTGGGCGCGGTAGCCAAGTGGTAAGGCAGAGGTCTGCAAAACCTTTATTCAGCGGTTCGAATCCGCTCCGCGCCTCCAACTTGGGCTGCGCCGCTCGTCAGGCTATTTTCCATCCACTGAAAACGCAAGCAGCACATTCCCAGGAATGCCGCCCCACATGCCGTACCCGGAATTCGCGTAAAGCAGCCCTCCCGCAATGACCGGCCCTGGACCGTCAAGCGAACCACCTTTGGCTTTCATTCCGTTGACCGTCTCGTACTCCCGGGCCGTATCGAAGTCCCAAATCACGTCGCCTCGGGCGGTAGAGTATCCGCGCAGATGGCCATCCAGCGATCCCGAGAACACGACACCGGGAATCGCCGTCACCGCCGCCGATTGAGCAGGACTGCAACCCTGGCGGTCCTCCGGACAGGGAGCAGGCTTCGTACTCCATATCTTCTCGCCGGTGGAAAGCTGGAGCGCGAAAAGACCGCCGCCCTTGGTCTTGTCCGGAGTCATCCGCATCCCTCCAATTACTTTGCTGTCGGGTACGCCGCGGACGAAACTCACGTCGGAAAGGGCCACGTACATGTTCTCGCCGTCCGAGGCCGACCCCCACTGGATTCCTCCCAGCACGCCGCCTTTTCCAACGCGTGTCTGCCACAAAATCCTGCCTTCATCATCCGGATCGAGCGCATGCGCCACTGCCGACTTCTGCCCGATCACGAGCGCCCGCTTTCCGCCGGATAGCGTGACCAGAATTGCGGACTGTCCAAAGTCCCAATCCGGCCCATTCGAATCCGGACAGTTCACCTTGTTTGGAGAGCTGCAGTTGATGTTAAACGCATCGTTCTCGGTCAATTGCCGCGACCAGACGACTCTTCCCGTTTTGCGGTCAAGCGCGAGAACGGCGTCGCTCGTTTTCGTCGGCGGATCGGAGTAGTTGTCTCCGGTTGCGACATACAGAACATCCTTCTTCAAGTCCACGGTCGGAGTCGCCCACACGCCCGCGCCGGATGGACCGTATAACTGTACATTCACTTTGTTCTTTTTCGTCGGTTTGGGGGCCTCCGCTATCGTGTAGGTCTTCCAGATTTGCCGACCGGTGGCTCCGTCGAGAGCTACTACACTTCCCCGGAATGTACAGCATTGGTATTTCGCCGATCCGCCGATCCCTTCTTCAAAAGATGCCACCGGCACGTAGACCACGCCATCGTGGAACTGCGCCGTTCCCGTAACCACGGCCATGAGGTGGTCATCCAAATGGACTCTCCACAACTCCTTGCCCGTGGCGGCGTCGAGCCCGTAAGCGTTCGCCTTTCCGTCACCGAAATAGACACCGAATTTCCGGGGCGCGCCCGGCGTAGTGCCCTGAACCTCGCCCAAAACCATGCCTGAGCGGATGGACGTTTCCGCTGCGTAGGACCAGTAGATGCACCCGCTGTTCGCATCGAGCGAGTAGACCGTTCCCGAAAGACTGCCGACATAAACCCGTCCGCCGGCAACCGACGGCTGGCCGCGGGCCATTGTCCCGTCGCCCAGCCCAAACGCCCATTTCAGTTTCAGCCGCGGGGCGTCGTCCGGACGCAACCCGGCGGCCTTCGCATCCTGAAACCGCGAGTTCGCGAGATTCACACCCCAGCCGTTCCAGGCCTCCCCTTGCAGCGGATTGCCGAACTTCGCACCGGCGTCCTTGCAATACGCGGTTGGCGGCATTTCGACGGGCTTCGAGTCAGGCAGTCCCAGGTATTCCGCGACGAGATTTCGCTCGGCCGCGCTGAGCGCCGCGCCCTGCAATCGCATCTTCCCGGCCTCAAGGGACGCCCGAATCGTCCTGACTTGCATAGCCTTGAGCGCGGCAAACGGCGGAACCCGTTCGCCCGCCGCTTCATGGCATGTGGCGCAATGTTTCTTGTAGAGCGCTTCGCCCTGCTGCGCCGCCATCGCGCCCGCAACAAGGAGAAGCAGAATTGGAAATCGCATCGTCTGTCCCCCCGCTAATTTTTCAGATGCGCGTCAAACCACTCGATTGCCAGCCGTGTTGCCTCGTGGCGCGCTTCGTTGTAAATCCCGTAGTGGGCAATCCCAGGAATGCTTACCAGCTTCTTCGGACCCTTCGCCAACGCATGCGCCTTCACGGCGTGGTCGCGGTTGTCGAACAGTTCTTCCTTTTCGGCGACGATGAACAACATCGCGCAATTCGGAGCGTTCCCGGCTTCGTTAACCGGAGAATTGTGGATCATCTTCTCCGCCACCGGTCCTCCCTGAAGCTTCCCGATCACAACGGCTCTCGGCGGAGGATATCCCAGTTCTCCTCGCGCTCTCCGAGTCGCGCCATCGTAGGTTGCAGCCCGCGCCTGCTCGTTAGCCACGACGAAGCTGGAATCCATGCCTCCAACCTGGCTGACCAGTGCCTTGACACGGTGGTCCACGGCCGCCACATGAACGACGTGCCCTCCTGAATAGCTAGTGCCCCAGAGTCCGATTCGCTTCGGATCGCAGTCCGCTTCCCCGTGCGCCCAGTGGATAACGTTCTCGATGTCCGTGGCTTGGTCCCGCCTGGCTTCTCCGCCTTGCCTGGCTTGGTAAGGATAACTCGCGCCTCGCTTTCGCCCCATCCGCGGTAGTCGAAGGCGACGGTCAGATACCCCGCCCTGGCGATATCGACGGCTTGCCGCCGGAGCATCGCCGTGGTTCCGCCCCATCCATGGGACATGATGACGGTAGGCAGCCGCTTTCCTTCCGAGCCTCTTGGCGCGTAGAC
Source organism: Bryobacterales bacterium (assembly GCA_009697455.1). Taxonomy (GTDB): domain Bacteria; phylum Acidobacteriota; class Terriglobia; order Bryobacterales; family Bryobacteraceae; genus SYKU01. The sequence goes on along the minus strand of SHUI01000127.1, from coordinate 8,195 downwards.
CTCAGCGCTCATCCGCGTTCCTTCGCTCCAGATGGTCGCACGGCGTACGCGCAACTCGTCCAACTGAACAGCCTGACCATGGAGCGAGACGCCGAACAGCATCAGATACAACACTTGGCGAAGTGTGCTGGCATGGACCTCCATCCTGAGATGATACCAGGGGGAGTAGCGACGATCTTGACCACTTCCGCGACTCGCTTCGGTGCATGCACGGAGCCGTCCGGCGCTCCGTCCCGGTGCAAGGCGAACCCATGGAAGTTAACCGGGTAGAGTGGTGTGCGTACCGCTTCTTTACCGTCGCGGCTCAGCCCTCGGGTCGACTTCTGTGTCGTCAACCGCGGCCGGCATAGGCGGTTGCAAGCGCTACGAGTAGTTCGCGTACGCGGAACTTCGAATCGCGAAAGAGTTCGAATGTTCTCTGAATCACGGGACGGTCGGCAGCCGTTTCCTGGCGGCCGTGGGCGTAACGGAACAATTGGCGCACCACGCACTCCTGGCACTGAGGCGTTCGCGCCAATATTTCGCCAATCTGCTTAGGTGACGAGAAATCGGAATTGGCGATCCCCGCGATACTGCCGGTGGTGTCAAGATCGAGATCCACCTTGACGGCGTCCTTCTTCCTGTCTTTACGTCCTGGGAAAAACGTAAGGCTGAGCTTTTCGCGGCGCACACCGGCGGCATCGAATTTCTCGAATCCAAATCCGATCGGATCCATCAGCTTGTGGCAGCCGGCGCAGGTCTCGCGCGTCAGATGCACGCCAAGCCGCTGCCGGTTGGTTTGAGGCTGAGCCTCGGTGAGAGCTGGCAGGTTGCTGTTCGTTCCCGGCGGCGGATCGGGCACGTGCTGACATAGAAATTGCTCGCGAACGAACAGGCCTCGCGCCGTGGGTGAGGTATCCGCGGGCTTGCTGGTCATGGCCAGGAACGATCCGTGGCCGAGAATGCCCGCCCGCTCGGAATCCGCGGGATAGGTGGATTTTTCGAATTCGCCCGCCGGGCCCTTCAGCAGGTAAAACGAGGCCAGGTCGGAATTCAGAAACGTATAGCCGGCTGTAAAGACGGTCATGAAATCGCGATCGTTCCAAACCACGTCACTCAGCAGCAACCGGGTCTCTTCGGTCATCGCGGCGGCGAGTTCCGGCGTGAACGCGGGCCACAGACGCCTGTCCTTTACCATTTCCGCCAAACGGTCGAAGCGCAACCACTGCGAGGCGAATTCGTCGAATGCTTCCTTGGCGCGCCCGTCCGCGAGCATCGTCCGAGCCGCCTCTTCGATGTTGTCGCGGGAGTCCAGCTTGCCCTGAGCCGCCTTGCGAAACAGATCCGCGTCCGGCATGGTGTCCCACAGGAAATACGCCAGCCGGCTCGCGGTCTCGTACGCGCGCCACTTCGGATCGGACGGACGCTCCACGCGGAAGAGGAAATTCGGGGACTGCAGCATTGCTTCGACCACCAATTGGGCGCCCTTGAGGAATTCTTTTTCCTGCGTGAACAATTTCTGATAACGCTGCACCTCCTTGTCTAGCAGAGGGCGGCGGAAGGCACGAAGCCCAAACGTCTTCACGAATTCCATGCGGCACCCCGCGACGGCGGGCTTGCACGGAATCAGGCGATTCGAATCGCCGCCGCGAAACGCGTTACGTGCCAGGCGTTCGGCCGCCGCGCCGTAGGCCTCCGCAAGCAACGTCGGCATTCCTTGAGCCTCGGCCTGGTTCTTGAAACCGTTGACGAAATCCTCCTGAGGGAATTGGGACGCCGGATTCGTCTGCTCGCCCAGCAAGTCCCTCACAGTGTGGTTGTATTGGCTATGCGTCAGCCGCCGCATCACCACCGGTGTCTCGGCTTCGGCGCGGAGGCCGGCCTTTTCGGCGGGCTTCTCTTCCGCTCGAATCCGAACCAGATTCGCGATCCATCCCGTAAGCGCGCTTTCCTCCGGGCTTCCAGGCGAGATCAACTTGCCACCCGTGTGTTTGTCGCGATTCGTAGGCTTAAGCAGAAGCGGGGATCGCGCAGGTTGCGCGCGGTCGACCAGCGCGCCGAGACTGCGCCCAAAAGCTTCGATCTCTTGAGGCGGCGCACCCGCGGGTGGGAACAGCAACCGCGTGGCCGCGGCGATTCCGTTCTCCACATGGCACGTGCGGCAGTTTGCTTTTTGCAGAACCGGATAGAGACCTTCAGAAAACGTGTCCGCGCCGGATGCAGCCAAAGCGCAGGCGAGCGTAGCAAAGAGATTTCGTGCAGCGGCCATCGCTGTTATGATAACCGACTCAGGTACGCCGCTAGTTTCCGCAGTGCCTCGCCGCGATGACTCACGTCGAACTTTCGCTCCGCGGGAACTTCCGCGAACGTGCAGCCAAACGGCGGATAGAAGAAATATGGATCGTATCCGAAGCCGCCATGGCCGCGCGGAGACTCAAGAATTCGCCCCTCAACTTCGCCTCGAAATGTTTCGACAAGCTTGCCGTCCGCGGCCAGTGCGATTACGCAGACGTAGCGCGCTGCCCGATTCTCCGAACCGCGAAGCCTCTCAATGAGCAAGGCGTTGTTCTCCGAGTCATTGGCGGAAGGCCCCGCGAAGCGCGCCGAATAGACTCCCGGAGCGCCGCCGAGTGCGTCGACTTCAAGTCCGGAATCCTCGGCGAACAGCAAGCCGTCCGCAAAGACGCCGTACCCGACGGCCTTCAGGATCGCATTCTCCTCAAACGTGGCTCCCGTTTCTTCGACCCACGGAAGAGACGCGAAGTTCGCGAGGGGCTCAATTTCAATCGCCGGGTCCGCCAGTGCAAATTCGCGGATTTTCCCGGGGTTTCCCGTGGCGCAGTACAGCTTCACCCGATCCGCACGATCCGCTTCTGCACCTCGACCAGATCCGCGATGCCTTTACGCGCGAGCGCCACCAACCGCGACATCTGTTCGTCGTCGAAAGGCTCCTGCTCCGCGGTGGCTTGTAACTCGATGAAGCGTCCGCTGCCCGTCATGACGACATTCATATCCACTTCCGCCCGGGAATCTTCCTCGTAACACAAATCGAGCAGGGGTTCGCCTTTCAGTACGCCTACGCTGGTAGCCGCCAGATAATCCCGAAGCGGATTCTTCTTGAGTGCTCTGAATTCAACCAGCCTCCCGATCGCCTCCGCCAACGCCACGAATGCGCCCGTGATAGACGCCGTGCGAGTCCCCCCGTCCGCCTGAAGCACGTCGCAATCGAGAATCACGGTCCGCTCGCCGAGCGCCTTCATGTCGACGACCGCCCGGAGCGAGCGCCCGATTAGCCGCTGGATTTCGTGCGTCCGGCCCGAGACCTTACCCTTCATCGATTCTCGCGGCGTACGCTTTGCAGTGGCCCGGGGCAGCATCGAATACTCGGCCGTCACCCAGCCCTTGCCGCTTCCCTTGAGAAAATGGGGAACGGTTTCTTCCACCGACGCCGTGCACAGGACGCGCGTGTTGCCAACCGTGATGTGCGCGGATCCCTCCGCCGTCTTCAGATACCCGGCGGTAATATCCACTGGGCGCATTTCATCGGCCTTTCGGCCGTCGCTACGCATTTTTCATCACCATATAGAGCACAAGAGCGGTTCCAAACATCGCGAGGAGGACCAGTATCAGGCACGGAAGACCTTGAGGCGGTACGCCAGACGCTTTCTTCCTGCCGCGCGCCGGCTTGAATTTTCCCATTGTTTAACTATTATCGCAGGCTATGATCGAAGCGCCCGCGCGGCTTCGCGGAAGAAGCCGTCGAGCGTGTCAAGCGACTTGGCGCTGAGGTCCTTCACCACCAACCGCACGACAGGGCGGCCTTTCTCCGATAGAGCGAGCGTCGTAGCCAGAAATTGCGCGAGATGGTAATCGGGGCCATAGCCCGCCGCCGGAATACGCTCCTGCTTCTCCGACAGCAGTACCGTGGTGAAACACTTTCCGTGGCCAATGATCATTTCGTGATAGGAATGATTCATGGCGGGGCCTTCGTAGACGTCGGCGGGCATCTTCAGGCGGGCGCGAAAAAGGGCTTCCGCGGCGCGGTCCATCACTCCGCGGACGGCGCGCCCGGAAGTCGAATAGCGTGTGTCGCCAAAAAAAGTGAGTTCTCCGTATTCTACTTGCCCGCCGGCCGCCAGTTGCTTGAGAAAGCCGGCGTAGACCGCGGGCGCCTCGCCTTTCACGGGCGCTCCTTTTAGCTGATCGTAGTAGAGCGTGACGGCCTTTTTCCACACGGCCTGGCGCGGCGTCGAATGCATTTGCTTCCATGCCCTGGCGCCGGCAAGCGAACCCGCCTTCGCCGCCTGAGCGAACAACTTGTTCGTGATTGCCTTGTAGAGTTCCACCGAAGGCTGCGTCACAAAGTTCATGTTCCGCAGGTAGCCAAGACCGCATACAACGTAGTGCACGAACTGCATGTACCGCGATAGCGCGTCGCCTGGAGCCATCTTGATCACTGCGCACGGATAACCGTGCCTCCGCATTTCCGCGAACACCGCCCCTGCCGGCGACTTCGCGCCGTCCGTCTGAACGGAAAGGAACACGCGGTCCTGCCTGGAATCCGATGGCTCACGATAATAGGCAAGCTTCGGCCGCTCTTGAATCACGATCTTCAGCCCGATTGCTTCGCTCTTACCCAGACTTTCTTCGAAGTTCTGCTTGGTCCAGATGCCTGCGGCAGACATCGCCTTCGGAAGCAACAATGTTACTTTGTCGCGGCCCGCTTCTCCTTGCGCGTGAAGAAACGCGGAGAGCTTCCATGCCGCTTGAACCTCTTCATCGCTGAGGTTCGCGCCTTGAATCCACCGCTGGAGATTGACACCCGCGAGCGCCAGAGGGTAGAGGCTTCCTCTCGTGAGCGGCCCACTATGACGCCCCGCGGTCGAGTTCTCGCCGTCAAGTTGCAGCGGAACCTGCCGGTATCCGAGCGGCCCGGCGAATTGATCGAGCAGAGACCCGGGCAGAGTCATGTAGAGGAAGTTCGGCCGTGCGTCAATCTTGTACTTCTTGTAGAGAGCGGACAACTTCTCCAGATTGACGACGGGCTCGTAGGACGTCATGCCCATCGCCATTCCCACAACGAGGGTCCCACGCAACACCAGAGGCAGCGGCAGGCCAGAGCGCCGAGTCATGTCGTCGAGAATGGATTTCAGCTTGACGGGATCGGTTGAATCGAGAGCGTAGAACCGCGGGCCACCTTTCAGCAATCCCAGGGCGTTGTACATCGACTTATCTTCGATCGAGCCACCCATTCCGGCCCAAATCAAAAACCGTAGTTTCGACCCTTGTATTGCACGAATCTCGTCCCGGATCGACTGCACCTCGGCCGCCACCGCAGTTGCCCACTCCGGATGCTCCTTCGCTCGCCACGCCAGATTCAACACGCCATACGAATTTTTCGTCACGGTGCCCGCGGCATCTGTTTCCGTGCCGATTCGAACCAGGGGATCAGCCGCGGCATCGAGAGCGGCCAATCCGTCTCGCCTTGCCGTGGCGTCGATCTCGCGGAGACGGCACAGGACATTGTCTTGCGCAAAGCGGTTGAAATGGGATGCCGACGAACCCGAACAGGCGTCGTTGTAAAGGGAAGTTAACACCTCCCCGTTGTATCCTAGTCGGCCGCAGATACGCAAGATGAAACGGCTGCTTTCGGCGGTGCCGGGCACTCGCGCAGGAGGGACTCCCCACGTTATGATTCAAGCATGGCGGATATGCGCGAGGTGACACCCATCTGTACAGTGACGGTGACGAGACCACGTCGCGACGGTTGCCGTCCGAGGGCGCTGCTAAAGAAAGAGGCGGGCGCTTGGGTACATAAGGGCGGAGCTACTAAAGTCTCGATCCCCGGCTTGACCTACCGCGAAGGAGCGGAGCGTTTGCGCGCTCTGATGGAATGAGAGCCGGTTCCCCAGTTCTGCTCTCCTCGTGCTGCAAGGGCGCGTTGGCAATCACGCTATTCCTGCCGGCTTGCGGAGGCCTCCGATCACCGGCGCCTCCGCTGCTTCCTCCGGTTGTCGCGGAATCCTGGAAGATGAAGGAATCGGTGGTGCAGCCGGTTTCGAGCGCGCCGGAAAACGTCCGCCGGCTTGGCCTGAAACGCGCCGAACGAGCCACCTACGAGGGCGCGGGAACGATCACGGCCGACGTTTACGAACTCACATCATCTGCCGGCGGACTCGAACTCGTTCAGACATGGCGGCCCGCGGCGGACACGGTGTTCTTCTACAAAGAGACGTACTTCGCCGTCGTGAAATGGGAAAGGGCCGAAAAATCGGCCGTTACGGCGTTTGTTCGAGATCTGGAGAAGCGTCTTGGCGAGCGACGGTAATTTCGCGAGCCGACCATTCCGCGCCCGCAAGCACCACCATTGCGGCGACGAACGTCCAAAGCACGATGCTTACCGAAATATAGAACGGCCCGTATTCCTTCTGCAATTTCGCCTTCAATAACGGCCACGTCAGCAGGTTGATGTATTTCAATAGCTCGAGCGCGAGTCCGATTGCCACCGCCACCGGCAGCATCTTCCGAACGGGAACGCTGCGATTAGGCAAGAGCCAGTACATCAGGAACAGTCCGAGAATCGAGGCTGGGATCGCGGCCAGCTTGAAGAGCACAGGCAGTATCCATTTGAGCGAATCCGCCTCCATGGCGAAATTCTTCGTGAGGAAATCCTGGTTTACGGCGGTCAGAACGAACGAGAGTAGCGAGAGCCCCCCGCAGAGGAAGATCAGCCCCAAACTAACAATTTGATTCTTCAGGAAGCTACGGTTGGTCCGGACGCCCCACACGCGGTTCAGCGCCACTTCAAATGGTTCGAAAACGCCGTTCGCCGTAAATAGCAGCAGGAAAATCGAAGCGAATTGCATCGGTCCGCGCGATTGCACCACGACCTTCAGATTGCGCGCGATGAACCTCCCGATCTCATCGGGAAAGTAATCGTTTAGCGAAAGATAGATGGCGCTCGCCATCGCCGGCCAGTGAAACACGTAGGTGCAGAGCGACACCATCACGATGAGAAATGGGAAGAACGAAAGCAGCACGCTTGCCGCGACCGACAGCGCATAGACGTGGACTTCAGTTTCGAGCCAATAGCGAACAGTTGGCCGGCACAGTCTTACCAGGCGAACCAGGCCGCTCTCCTCTCCAATGGAAAATTCAGGTCCGCTGTCCACCATTCTTTCGAGCTTACGCTAGTTGCGGCGTCGGGCGCAGGCTTTGGCCGCCGCGAACGCCCGTACGCAGCCTTACAGAACGAGCAACGACTTCGTGTAACGCGTTCCAGACGCGAGCTCTCTATGGCCGGTGTCAAGGGTGACGAGTTGCCCCCTGTAACGGGGCGCAAGCAGGAGGAGTTGCATGTCCGCGACTTGGTTGGGGCCGATCAACCGGGACCGCAGCGAGTCGCTCAGGTCCCGCAGATCGACATCGGTGGGCCAATACTCGTGGTTGGGGCTTTGGCAGTCCCGCTCAAGACCAGACAGCGATTGCCGGATGGCGTCACGGGATCCACCGGGTACCCGGCTTGCGGCGAAGGAATCCGGCTTGCGTGAGAGGGCAGGTTGCCCATAATCGAGCAGGCTTCGCGCCGGAACCAGGAGTGGGCTCGCTGGTGGGAAACGTGGCAGGGGGACGCCAGCCCGATCAAGACGTTTACGTTGAGGAGAAATCGCACGCCGGCGGCGTCCCCGCAGGAAGATCAAAGACGACCCAGCGGTTCTTCATCTTGAACCGGGGAAGGCTCTCCATTCCCCGGTGGATCAGATCCGAAGCGGCCTGCCCGAGTGAAATTTCTCGCTCTTCGGCATACTTCTTGATTGCCAATAGCGCGGCGTCTTCGATGTTCAGTAGTCCTCATCAGGCTTACGCCAGTTGCAACGTCTGACGGAGGCTTGGATCGCTTCGCACGCGCCAGATCCGGCTGTCAAGGTAGTAGTGGGTGAGCCCGAAACCTGCAAAAAACCCGAAAGCCAGATCGGACATCCGGCCAAGCTGGAAACCTGGAATGCGGTAGGCCGCGCTGAAAACGAGCGCAATCAACGCGTAGCTCGCGAGGCTGGCTGTCACGGCGGCTGGAATTCGGCCGTGCTTCGACACCGCGCCTTCCGCAGCGTATTTGTTGCGGTTGTGGAACCAAATGAGCGCGTGATACTGCAGGTTGTGGACAATCGTCACAGTGGGCACGGCCGCCTGCCAACTCATGGTCGCGAAGGTGATCC
>SHUI01000126.1 GCA_009697455.1 Bryobacterales bacterium | reverse complement strand
CGACCGAGTCCAGGCTGAAACCGGGTCTCGCGCTAAGTGCTTGCCATACGCGAATGCCGCGCGGGTAGCTGACATCGCCGTGAAGTTGCGCCACGTCGAGCCCGGCCCGGGTCACGGAATCCGACACGCGATCCGCCGTCTCGTTTACGAAAACTCCCACTTTACACACGGACGCCGGCAGAGCGGCCACGATCCCGGCCACCGTCTCTTCGCTTACGTAGCGCGGGCTCTTAGGATAGAAATTGAACCCGAGTGCGGAAGCGCCGCAGTCGATCGCAGCGAGGGCGTCGCCGCGATTGGTAATACCGCAAATCTTCGTCATCATCCCGCGCCTGCCAGTTCCGCGAGGGCGGCGGCGGGATCGGACGAGAGCATCAAGTGTTCCCCTACCAGAAACGCCGAGTAGCCCGCCTCCATCAGCCGCATCACGTCGGACCGAGCGTGGATGCCGCTCTCGCTCACCTTCAAGACGTTGCTTGGGATACGGGCGGCCAAGTCAAGCGAGGTGTTCAGCGACACTTCGAAAGTCCGCAAATTCCGGTTGTTCACGCCGGCGATCTCCGCGCCGGAATCGAGCGCCGATTCGAGTTCATCGGCGTCGTGAACTTCAACCAATGCCGCCATTCCGAGCGTTCTTGCGAATTCGCGCAGCGCGCGCAACCGGCTGGTTTCGAGTAGCGCGGCGATCAGCAGGATGGCATCCGAGCCGTGAGCGGCCGCTTCGACGACGTGATATTCGTCGAGCGTAAAATCTTTTCGCAGAGCGGGCAGATCCACGGCTTCCCGGGCCGCCCGCAAGTCGTGCAGGCTGCCCTGGAAGAATTGGCTGTCGGTAAGCACCGACAGGGCCACCGCGCCACCACGCGCATAGGCTTGCGCAAGACGCACGGGCTGAAAGTCGGCCGCAAGAAGTCCCTTGCTGGGGGACGCCTTCTTGATTTCGGCGATGATCGCGGGAGTCCGTGAGGAAAGCGCCCGGAGAAAGTCGCGTTTCGTTCCGGCGAGGTCCACTGCGCGGCGTTCCAGGCCGGCACGCGAAACATGCGCATGCTCAAGTTCGCGCCGCTTATGATCCGCAATACGGGCCAATATGTCTGGAACGGTGGGGGGCAATACTCTATCGTAACAAAACCGCTCATTTGTCCGGGTCGAACGTCCGGTCGATGTGCAGCCACGCCAGGCGCGAGTACTTGATAATCATGGGAACGAAAAGCAGGAAAGTGATGGCGGCGGCCAGAATGAGTCTCTGCAGCGGCCAGTTCGTGAACTTCCAGTAGAGCAGCACAAGCAGCAGGACTATGGGCACTCCCATCAGGTAGCTAACGTACATCGCGCCCAAAAAGTAGCCTTGCTCACGCTCGTATTTCAAGTCGCAGACAGGGCAGCGCTCGTACATCGTGAGCCCCTTGCGGTAAACCGGGCCTTGCTCGCATCGCGGGCAGACTTTTCGAAAGATGCCGCGGAGGGAGGGCATGGATTTACCGTAACATGATACCTATGCGTTGTTCGGAGTGTCTCATAGCCGGCGGCGCCGAAGTGATCTACGATCTCCAGAACGGCTTCTGAGAGCCACTCCGCAGACACATCCCGCCCGTCATCGAACTGGAGCGGGAGCAGTACCTCGAATCGCCGCCAGTTGCCGCTCATAAGTGGTCTCGCCCTTGACGGTAAATGCAATATTCCGGCTGGCCAGCGCTTCCAAGGCAGCCGGTGCTCCCCTGATTGAGGACGCGACCGGAGAATCGCCCGAGCAGAAAGCAGCGCTGTCTTTTCGATTTGGCGATCCGGAAAGTGATCGTCACCATATACCGTGCGCCCTCGGTCCGCGCCCATGTGTTTCCGGGGACGTAGCTACCGCAACAGGTCTTCGAGCTGAATTCGCGCGTCGGTCTTTGAATCGCGGTATTTCACGATCACCGGCGTATAGAGCGAGATGCCCCAGTCCTTGCCGGGGCCGCTTGAAACCGCGCGCGATCCCGCGACCACCACGGCTTCTTCGGGGATAATTAACGGCTTCAATTCCGTCGCCTTGTATACCGCGCCACGCACCAGATCGTAAACCGGCGTCGAGGCGTTCAGTATAGTGCCCGTGCCCAGCACGGCGCGTGTCTTCACCACTACGCCTTCATACACGCCGCAGTTGCCGCCGATCAGCACGTCGTCTTCCACGATGACCGGAAGGGCGCCCACCGGTTCGAGTACGCCGCCGATTTGCGAGGCCGCCGAAATGTGACAGTTCCGCCCGATTTGCGCACAGCTTCCGACCAGGGCGTGCGAGTCGACCATCGTGCCATCGCCCACGTACGCACCCGCGTTGATGTACATCGGGGGCATGCAGGTTACACCGCGTCCTATAAAGCAGCCGTCGCGGATGCTTGAACCGCCGGGTACGATGCGCACGCCGCTCTCCGCCGTGAACGCGCGCACGGGATACGTAGCCTTGTCGAAATAGGGCTGCCGTGCGACGTTTATGGACATGTCCACCACGCCGCCCATGCGGAAGCCGAGCAGGATACCTTTCTTGACCCAGCCGTTCACGCGCCATCCGCTCGCGGTCAGCGCATCCGGCTCCGCTGCCCGTACTTCACCCGCGTTAAGCGCCGCTTTGAACTTCTGAAAGAGACGGAAATGTTCTTCCGTATAGGCGGCGGGCTTGTTTTCAAAAAGGTCTTCAATCTCGTTTTGCATGTTTTGTCTAGGCGGCGGCCGCCGCGGGAATCATGTTCAGGTTACGCAGAACGGTTTCTATCTTTGCCATGTTTTCGGGTTTCGGCGCGACCATCGGCAAACGGTAGTGCGGTTCGAGCAGGCCCATGAGCGCCATGGCCGCTTTCACCGGCCCCGGATTCGACTCGACGAAGTTCACGTCCATCAAATCGAGATGCTGCTCATGAAGTTTTCGTGCTTCCGCGAAGCGTCCCGCTGCGCAAAGCCGTGCAAGATTTGTCATCATCGCGGGCGCCTCGTTTGAGGCCACGGAAATGATCCCGTGGCCGCCAAGCGCCATCACCGGGAGTGTAATCGAATCGTCGCCCGAGAGGACGAGGAAGTTCCCGGGAAGTTGCCTGATCACGCGGCCGATCTGCGTGACGCTGCCCGACGCTTCTTTTACGCCCACGATATTCGGCAGCGCCGAAAGCCGTTCGAGCGTCCCCACTTCCACGTTCACACCAGTGCGCCCCTGCACGCTGTATACGACGATCGGCAGCCTTGTCGCCGCCGCGAGAGCTTTGTAGTGCTGATACAGCCCTTCCTGCGTTGGCTTGTTGTAGTAGGGCGTTACGGAGAGAATTCCGTCCGCGCCCCGCGCTTCCACTTCGCGCGCCAGTTCAATCACTTCACGGGTGTTGTAGCCACCCGCGCCAGCGAGCACGGGAACCTTGCGCCCGCCCGCCTTCGCCGTCTCGACGGTTATTTCAACAACACGCAGATGCTCCTCACCCGAAAGCGTGGGACTCTCGCCGGTAGTACCGCAGGGAACCAGAAAATCGATGCCCGCCCCAATCTGACGCTCGACGAGCTTGCGAAGCCCGGCCTCGTCCAGGGACAGGTCGGAACGGAATGGAGTAACCAGAGCGGTGCCGCAACCTGTGAACATAGGACCCTTACCTACTGGAATAAAATATCGGCGAATTCGTGATAACCAGTTTTGCCGGCCACCCATTGCGCCGCCTTGAGCGCGCCCCTCGCGAAACCCTCCCGGCCTCGCGCGGTGTGCCGCAACGTGATCGTATCCGCCGCCGAATCGAACCCGACTTCATGCGTTCCGGGGTGCCCCCCCGCGCGGTTGGAACTCACGTCAACGGTGCGCGCGTAGCCGGCCTGCTTCATTTCTTCGACCAATTTTAGCAGGGTACCCGACGGTGCGTCCTTCTTCGTCGAGTGGTGAATTTCCCAGGCCCAGGATCCGTACGAGGCCTCCTCTTTCAGCAGCCGCGAGGCTTCTGCTACGATCCGGAAAAACGCGTTGACGCCGATCGAGTAGTTAGGACTCCAGACAAGTCCGGTATTGTTCCTTGCGATCGCCGCCTTAACGCGATCGGCCTGGTCGAGCCAACCCGTCGTACCGATTACGAGCGGCACACCGAGGGACGAGACGCGTTCGGCGTTCTCGGCCACGGCGGACGGGATGGAGAAGTCGATTGCGACATCGACGCCGCGAAAGTTCCCGGCCGTGATGCCCTCGAAATTCGCGTTGTTGAATTCGTCGAGCTTCAGAGTCACCGTGAAATCGTATTCGGGCGCAAGTTGTTCGAGCAACTTGCCCATCTTGCCGTAGCCGAGCAGTGCGAGATTCATGACGATGAGTAGGGCTCAGTCGAAAACATTGGGGTCGAGTTCGGAGAAAAATTCATCGTGCAGCGCTCCCACGGCCTTCTCCAGATCGGCTTCCGCCACGACCACGCTAAGGTTCAAGAGCGACGCGCCTTGAGAGATCATTCTGACGTTCACGGCGCTAAGCGCTTTGAAAACGCGCGCCGCGACGCCGGGTGTAAAGCGGATATTATCTCCCACCAGACAGACGATCGCTTGTCCCTCCTCGATCGAGACTTCGGAGAAATGCCGAAGTTCCTCGCAGACCTCGTCAAGCCGGGCCGGATTATCGATCGTGAGTGAAACGCTCACTTCCGATGTGGCCACCATGTCGACGGACGTCGTGTGCTTGTCGAAAAGCTCGAAAATACGCTTCAGGAAACCGTGCGCCATCAGCATCCGGGTGGAGTGAATGTTGACAAGCGTGATCTTCCTCTTGCAGGCGATGGATTTCACCGCATTCATGCACGGCACGGCGTCCGCGACAATCCGCGTTCCTGGAACTTCCGGCCTGCGCGAATTCAGAATTAGCACGGGAATGCTTTTTTCGATCGCCGGCAGGACGGTGGCCGGGTGCAGCACTTTTGCGCCGAAATAGGCCAACTCGGCGGCTTCGGCGAAGGAAATCGTCTTGACGCGGTGACCTTTGTCCCGAAGGATGGTCGGATCCGCGGTCAGCATCCCATCGACGTCGGTCCAGATCTGAATCTCCTCGGCCCTAATTCCCGCGCCCACGATCGACGCCGTGAAATCGGACCCGCCGCGGCCGAGTGTGCTGGTAACGCCCTCAAGTGTCGATCCGATGAACCCGCCCATCACCACAACCTTGTCCCGCGCCAACGCAGGGACGATCGCGGCCAGCCGCTCGTACGTTTCGGCGAACAGAGGAGCGGCCTGCGTGTGCCGCTTGTCCGTGACGATCACACGGCGCGCGTCCAGATGCTCCGCCTCCATGCCCAAGCGGCGAAACGCAAGCGCGACTATGTAGCTCGACATGCGCTCGCCATAACTCGATATCGCATCCTCCGAACGGGGGGTTAACTCTCCCAGGACCGCCAAGCCTTTCGCCAACTCCGAAAGTTCCGTAAAGTGATCTTCGAGCGTGCTTTCGAGCGCGGCATGATCCTCGGGCCGGGCTGCGAGGCGTGCTTCCCGCAGCGTGTAATCGCGCAATTCCTGAATCTGGCGGAGCGATCCTTCGCGGTCCCCCGCCACGGCGGCTTGCGCAATCGCGAGCAGTTTGTTCGTCGTTTTCCCCATCGCCGAAACGACGACTACCGGCTTCCGGTCCTTACGCGCTTGAACGATGTGCGCTACACGCTCGATTGCTTCCGCCGACTCGACGGACGTGCCGCCGAATTTCATGACTATCATGGAATCTTCAGGATATCGAAAGTTGGCGCTTCGCGCCCGGAGCCGCGCCGAAGCCTTTGCTACATTTGTTCTTCGTCGCAGCCCTCTCCATCTTTCCCGATACGTATTTCGTGCTCGCCATGGCCCGCCTGCCGCGTTTCCGAGTGGACCGCACCGGCGCGGCCATCATCATCGGTTGTGTCCGTGGCGTCCTTCGGCGGGGACCTAGACGCGCCGGGCACTCGCTCGGGCGGCGCCGGTTTGGATATTCTTCCGCGTAATGCAACACTATTCCAATGTCCCAGCCGCTCCCGCGCCTGCGCGCCAATCTGGACTTTATGCCCTCCCCCGTACCGGAGCAGCCGGGCCTGCTGATCCGCGACCCCTTCCACTACTCGGACGTGACGCTCATTTTTCCCCCTCCGCTCGTCGAGTGCCTTGCCCTCTTCGACGGGGAGCAGACCGGCCTCGACCTTCGTGCCGCCCTGGTCCGCATCACAGGCGATTTTCAGGTAGGCGATCTTGAAGCCAGCCTTATCGATGCGCTCGACCGCAGCGGTTTCCTTGAAAGCGAAACTTTTGAAGGCCTCCGCGAGGTCCGCCATAAGGAATTCGCGGAGGCGCCAACCCGCGAGGCCGCTCACGCAGGATCAGCCTATCCGGAAGAACGCGGCGAACTTATCGAGACGATGCGTGCCTACATGGAACCGGCCGAGCCTGAAACCGAACCCTTGGCCGGGTCCGGCGGTATCTTTGCGATTGCCGCGCCACACGTGAGTCCGGAAGGCGGGTGGCAGTCCTATCAGGCGGCTTACCGCGCCATGCCGAAGGAAGCGGACGGCCGCACCTTTGTCGTTCTGGGCACGTCTCACTATGGCGCACCCGAGCGTTTCGGCCTCACGCGCAAGCCATTCGTCACGCCGTTCGGCGAGACTCCGGTCGACCAGCCTTTGATGGATTACCTCACGCAGCACGCCTCGTCCGCAATCGTCATGGAGGACTACTGCCACGCCGTCGAGCACTCGATCGAGTTTCAGGTGCTGTTTCTCCAGCACCTCTACGGTCCCAATATCCGCATTCTCCCCATCCTGTGTGGTTCCTACGCGCGCAGCATCTATGAAGGCGGGATGCCCGAAGACGATGAGCACGTCCGCCGCTTTCTGGGGACACTGAGCGATCTGTCGGCGCGCGAAGGCTCACGCCTCTTTTGGGTTCTCGGCATCGATATGGCGCACATGGGACGCCGCTATGGCGACCCCTTCCCTGCCGAGGCGGAGCGAGGAGAAATGCTTTCCGTCGGCGCGCGTGACCGCGAGCGTATCGACCGCATTAGTCAAGCCGACCACACTGGCTTCTGGGACCGCGTCCAGGAAAACCGCGACGACCTCAAGTGGTGCGGCTCCTCTCCGCTGTATACTTTCCTCAGGGCGGCGCCTCGCGGACGGGGCAACTTACTCCGCTACGAGCAGTGGAACATCGACGGCGAAAGCGTGGTTAGCTTTGCCGGAATCGCCTTTTCGAGGGACGTATGAAACATCATTCACGGCGGCAGTTCATCAGGCGCACGGCGGCGGGGATCGCCTGCACATTTCCAGCAGGCTGGGAGTCGTTGTTAGGGGCACAGACCCGCCCGGCGGCGGCATACGATCTTGTCGTCAAAGGGGGCCGCGTTGTCGATCCGGCGTTGAACCTTGACGCGCAGCGTGACATAGCCGTTTCGGGCGGGAAGATTGCGCGCCTCGCGCCGAATATCGCTGACTCCGAGGCACGCCAGGTGCTCGACGCCCGGGGCAAGATCGTGACTCCCGGTCTCATCGACATCCACGTTCACGTTTATGATGGCGTGGCGCCGCTCGGCATTCCCGCCGACCCGAACTGCATCGCGAAGGGCGTCACTACGGTTGTCGATGCCGGTTCGGCTGGCGCCCATACGTTTCCCGGTTTTCGGAAATACGTCGTGAACGTCGTCGATACGCGCGTGTACGCGCTGCTGAATATTTCCGTCGTAGGGCAGTCGACTCTCTCTGAAGACAACCCCCATGGCGAACTGCTGGACCTGAAGTACGCGAATCCAAAGCTCGCGATTCGTACCATAGAGAGCAATCGCGACGTGATCCTCGGCGTGAAGATCCGTCTGACGCGAAATATCGCGGGCGATCACGACCTGGCGGCGCTGCGGCTCGCGAGGGAGGCCGCCGATGCCGTCAAGCTTCCCCTGATGGTCCACATCGGAGGCTCCTATTCACCGCTGCCTGAGATCCTGAAGATCATGAAAAAAGGCGACGTGATCACGCACAGCTTTCGCGGCGGCGACGGTGGAATTCTGGACGATCGCGGCCGCATCCTGCCGGAAGTGCGGGCCGCCGTAAGCCAGGGCGTGAACCTCGATATCGGGCACGGCGCGGGCAGTTTTTCTTTCGACACGGCGGAGAAGATCCTGAAGCAGGAACTGCTCCCAGGCACCATATCAAGCGACGTGCACCAATTCAATGTGAACGGACCGGTGTTCGACCTGGCGACGACGCTCTCGAAGTTTCTCCACCTTGGCCTGACGCTGCCGCAGGTGATCGAGCGGGCAGCGACAAATCCGGCGCGCACGTTCGGCTTTCCACTAGGGCTGGGCACGCTGAAGGAGGGATCGATGGCGGACATCTCCGTTTTTCACCTTGCTGAGGGCGATTATGAATTCACGGATGCGCTGCGGGCCAAGCGGATGGGACATCGGAAGTTGATTCCGGTCGCGACCGTGAAAGCGGGCAAGATTTACGGTTCGGCGTCGATCCCGGTGGTGACGGGCTGATCTGGCCGCAATTGCTGGTCGGAAACGTAGTGAACAGGTGGTGGAGCCGCCGCCAACCAAAGTGTAGGCCATTGTTGTTTGTGGCCTGTCATTTCCACCAAAGAAGGCAGCCGGCAAAAATCGATCGCCTGCCCCTCCGGCTGCCAATTTGCAACCGCTGTTTCATGACGCGCCGCGACGGCACTTCTCGAAGTTACTTTCCGGGAAGATGCTGAACAAGAGGATTGGGAGCGGGCCCTCGCCGGTCGCCGGTCAGCCAATCGAGCCGTTCTTTCAACTGGTCCTTTGGTACCTGGCCGAGAATGCGCGCGACGATGCGGCCGTCCTGATCGATGAATGCGGTCGCAGGCACGCCGCCGCCCAGTTTGAGGTCGTCGAGGTCCATGGTACTTCCGCCCGTCCAGACCGGAAAGCTGATATTAAATTTCGCGATGAAGTCCGGGATCTTCGGTCTTGACTCACGGTCGTCGATCGACACCGCGACAAACACAACACCCTTGGCCGCGTATTCCTTTTGGATTTCCACGAACATCGGCATTTCTTCCCGGCACGGCACACACCAGGTGGCCCAGAAGTTCAGCACGACGGCCTTGCCCCGGTAGTCGCGCAAACGCGCCTTCTGGCCCTTGAGGTCCTTGAACGTCAAGTCGACCGGACGTGGACTCTTCGCGAGCGCAATGCCCGAAAAGAGCAGGAGAGGCGCCAGAACTCCAACTCGAATTAATCGCAATCCAAACACAATAAATAACACCTCGCGCTCTTAGAGTTTTTCGGATGTTATCACGCGCCGTGAAAACGCCGCAATAACTCGAAACCACTACGCGCCACCCGAAGTGCTCGAACCGTTGGAATCCAGGCGCCAGGTTTAGTCCAAGGCGCCGTTTTCCGGGTTCGGCGCCGCCGGTTGGGTTCGGCAGGTTTTGGTCGACGAACTTATAGCGGGGCCGTTGCTTCTTCTTTACCCAGTTGGATGTCGAAGTGGTACCGCAGCCCGATGCAATGTGGTTGCGGATGATCGCCGTCGGCTCCTGGATGCGCAGGGTGCGGCCAAGGTGTTCGGGGCGGCGTTCGAAAGTGGGCCGTCGAGGGGGAAGCTTAATGTAAAGACCGGTCGACGCAGACCTGCGGCGATGCTAACATCGGTCACTTAAGGCGAGCCGGGCGGCATTAGCCAAAACTCCCCTGCGTGCCTCGGCGACAACCTGAGGCGGCAATTTCACGAAAACCTCGAGACCGCCAAGCCCCTCGAAATACGGAACTTCAGCTACCTCAGCCAAGCATCCGGACGCCCATATACAGGCCTCCGAACACCACAACCGAAGCGGCCAGCACTCCAACCCAGAGCACAACTCTCTGCGTGTTGGTAGTCGTTTCCTTATCGTCTTTCTTCATCTGATCAGCGAGGCTGTCGAACATGAAACCTCCTTAAGAAGCCAAGTATTAAGTCCGACTAAGAACTGACCAGAAACGCCCTTCACCAGCATGTTAACTCCATTCTGGCGGAATGGAGCAACTATTTTTTGGGGAATTGGTGGGCAGGCTTCGGATCTGGAAATTTGGATTTCGCGCTCGCAAGGGCGATCAGGAAACTTCCACCATCACCCCGCCGTTCAGTATCGATCGGCGGCCCGCTTCGAGCAGTCGCTCGTTGTAGCCGCTGTTTGCGGGGGTTGCCATGACGCCGTCTTCGTCGATCTCAAGCAGGCGCCGCTGCCGGGCTTCGGTCCCGCCGCAATCATCCACTTCGATGCATTTCCGCACAATGTACTCAACCGAACGCACCCCGTATCCCACCGGAGTCAAGCCGCGCCCGCCAAGATCGACATACTGGAAATAATCCGGGCTCGGCTCGGCGTAAACGGTCGCACCCGGGTCGCGCGGGCGTTCCGTGTAAACGTACTGGAGCCCGCGATACTGGTCGTTGTGAGTAAGCAGCGCGCCGTTTTCCGCGCCGCGGCAGTACATGATGAGTCCTTGCGTATTCGTGCCCGGCGCTTCATCCGGAAAGCCGATGCCATTCTGCACGTTGAGGCACGCGCCATTGTTCCACAGGACCCGAGCGTCTGTCCAAAGGTAGCCCTCGTTTCCGTTTGGATACTTGTCCTTAATGCCGTAAACGCTCACCGCCACGGGCAGCAGGCCTGTGATGAAGTGCACCAGATCGACGTAGTGGCAGCCGATGTAGGTGAACGCGTCGGAATTTTCGCAGGTGCACCAGTTTTGGAAATTCGAGTGGCGGTAGTACCACTTCTCGAAGAGGCACGCCGTGCCAAGCTGGAACTCGCCGAACTGCCCGGCGCGGTACTTGCGCCGAGCCATCAGGCTGCGGTCGTCAAAACGCTTGTGATATTCAACGCCGACGGTGAGACCGCGCGAGTAGGCTTCCACCCGGATCTCTTCGGATTCTCGATGCGTCAGCACCAGGGGCTTTACGGCGCACACATGCTGGTCATGCCTGAGCGCGGTCATGACGACATCAAAATGCAGTTGTTCCGGAACCGCGGCCACCACAATGTTGCGGGGCGGCATTTGCGAGATCACGTCACGGTAGAGTTCGGGCTTCGAGCGATCGGGATCGCCTCCTTCCGGAAAGGCGCGGAAACTCTGGCCTGGGAATGCCCGGCTCCATATTTCCGCGCTTGCCAGTTTTTGTACCGTGCGTGGACGTGAGGCGCAAACCGTAATCGCGCCAACGGTTCCCGCGCGCTGCATATGGAAGAGCGCCGGCAGAAGCTGATCGTGCGTGATCATGCCTCCGCCGACGATGAGGACTTCGGGCTTCATGCGCGCACCGCCTGCGCCACGGTGGCTTCAGCGAACGCTTCCTCAAGGGCGGAAACGCTGTCCGCAATCGCGGCTTCCGTTATTACCAGGGGCGGAGAGATCTTGACTGTCGCACCGCCGAACCCGACTGGCGAAAACATGAGGACGCCCTTTTCGACGCATTTGCGCACGACATCGAACGCGAGGTCCGCATCCGGTTTCATGGAACCGGGCGCGACGCACGCGACACCCGCAACCAGGCCCTTCCCCGCGACGTTGCCGATCTGCGGGAAACGCTTTGCCAGCCGGTGGAGATGCGCATGGAGCAGATCGCCCATACGGCGTGAATTTTCCGCGAGGTTTTCCTTCAAGACAAGGTCTATGGAAGCGAGGGCCGCGGCGCAGCACACAGGATTGCCCGTGTGCGTGGAAGTCA
Organism: Bryobacterales bacterium; assembly: GCA_009697455.1. Taxonomy (GTDB): domain Bacteria; phylum Acidobacteriota; class Terriglobia; order Bryobacterales; family Bryobacteraceae; genus SYKU01. Next base: position 1,734 of record SHUI01000126.1, on the reverse strand, counting down.
TGCTGCCTGAGGGATGCAAATCCATCACATCCGGACGCCCCGCAACCGCGGCAAGCGGAAGAGAACTCGAAATACCCTTACCGAAGCAGGCCAGGTCCGGCACCATCCCATACTGCTCGAAGCCCCACAGTGAGCCGCAGCGTCCGAAGCCGGCCTGCACTTCGTCGCAGACAAGCAGCGCCTTGTGCCCGCTGCACCATTGCCGAAGCGCTTTCATGTAGGCGGGAGGGGCGAACGCGGCGCTCCCACCCTGATACGTTTCGAGAACTACGCCCGCCACATTCTGCGGTTCCACGCCCTGCTCGCGCAAGGCGCGCTGGAAACCCTCAAACGACGTGTCCAGTGTACGGAAGCCGTCCGGAAACGGAACCTGCACGAAACCAGGATCGAGATTCACGATCCACTCCTTCAATCCGGGAATCCCGCCCGTCTGCTGCGAGCCCAGGGTTCGGCCATGAAACGCCTTCTCGAAGGAGACGATGACGTGTTTCTTGCGTCCACCCGCTTTGACGCCATGCGACCGGCAGAGCTTGATAGCGCACTCGATCGTCTCGGAGCCTGTGGTGAGAAGGAACACTTTCTTGAGAGGATCGGGCAGAATTTCAGAAAGCTTTTCGACAAGCCTCGCGCGGATCTCGCTAGGGAAGCAGTAGTTTGTCAGCAAGTGCGAATTCGCTTGCTCAACAATTGCGTCCACGATTTCCTTGCGCCCGTGCCCGGCGTTCGCGATAAGCACGCCGGACGACCAATCGATCCACTGATTCCCGTACGCGTCCTGGACCTGAAAGCCTTCCGCGCGATGCCAGACGACTGGCGGCTGCCCTCGCATGGCGACCGGCTCGAACCGGTACAGTTTCTCAAGCGTCGCGACGGATTCTGGCGCGGGAATCGCAGTCACGATGCGGCGGAAGGGCGTCTCGACCCGCGGCACTTCGCGCGGCATCAAATCATATTCTCTGGCCATGGTTGTATGATTTCATATTATGGCAATCAGGACCGCTGGAATTTTCTTCCTTGGATTTGCGGCGATTGGCGCCGAACCAAAGATGGCCGTGCCGCGCTACGCCGCCGGCGATCAACTCATTCGTCCGGAGGGCTACCGCGAGTGGATCTTTGTCGGATCGAGCATTGGCATGGGGTACAAGGACGGCGATCCCCCGGCGAACGCGGGCTTCCATCACATCTATATTCAACCCGAGGCCTACCGCCAGTACGTGAAGACCGGAACATTCCCCGACAAGACCATGCTCGTAATGGAAAAGGTAACTGCCGGAACCAATGCGTCGATCAACAAGCACGGCCGTTTCGGCGCGGCGTCCGAAGGCATTGAAGCCTCCGTGAAGGACGAGCGTTTTCCCGAGAAGTGGCGTTACTATGACTTCATCGGCCAGGGCGGGCCTCCGCTCAAACAAGCGAAAGCGTTTCCCAAAGACCGGTGCTGGAACTGCCACTTCGAGCACGCCGCGACGGACAACGTATTCGTGCAGTTCTACCCCGTGTTGAAAGAGGCCCGCAAGTGAGCGAACTGATCCGCCTCGCGCGCGGGGCGAAGGTATACGACTTGGCACAGCCCTACTACGTGGGGATGCCGCACCATCCGGTACATCCTCCCTATTTGTTCGGGATGACAAAGAAGCACGGCGACTACATCGCGCCGGGAGAGGTAAGTTCGGCCGCGGACGGCATCGCGTTCGGCGGGCATGTGGGCACCCATATCGACGCGCTTTGCCACTT
>SHUI01000125.1 GCA_009697455.1 Bryobacterales bacterium | reverse complement strand
CATGAAAGAGGTAAAGGACCGGGTAGCGGCGGCCGGAATCCCTCTCGTAGCCCGGCGGCGTGTAAATCCAGATCCAGCGGGTCTCGCCGCCCAGCACCTTGGATTTCCGCCAGTTGATTTCCACAGCGCCGTGCGGCACGTCCCGAGCCTGCCAGAGCGCCGGCGGATCGGACGGCACTTCGACCATGCTTGCGGAGGTGCGCGCTCTAAGTTTGATGCGCGGATTGACGGGATCAGCCGCCGTGATTCCGTCGATCGTAAACGAATAGAGGTAGATGCTCGGCGGCAGCGGGCCCAGCGTTACGCTCCAAACTCCTTCCCTGCCCTTGTCCATTTTCTGCTGCGTTCCCACGGGCATCCAATCCCCGAAGAAGGAAACGTCCGTGGCCTTGGGCGCACGGACGCGGAACGTCACACTGCGGTCAGGATGCACTTCGGGTGACACCAGCGTGTCAGGCGCCGGCGTCTGCGAAACAATCGCCGTCGTCAGCGCAAACGCGGTGAACAGCGTTCGGATTGCCCGCATTCTTCGAATGACTCTAGCGCGGCTCGCTGGACGGCGGCACAATACCTTTCAAGCGCAGGTACACGGCGAGATAACCATATTCCTCGTTCGAGTGCGACGTGGTTCCCATAAGCGAACCGAGGATCGACCTCTCTCCCCGAGGCGTCTTGACCATTGTCGCGGCGGTCGCGTCGGTGAGAGACTCGAAGGCCTTGTCACACTCGGCGAAGGACTCTTTCAGAGCTGCCACAAGATCGGCCTTGGCAGTCTTGGTGGACGCGGTCGGCTGCTTCATCGCACCGTTGAGTGCCGAGCAGGTCCGCAGTTGCGAATCCGCGACGTGACCGATTAACTGACCAATGGTCCGAATCTCGGGCGTGGCTTTGAAGCCGTACTCAGCCTCGGGAACCTTTTCAGCCAGCTTCGTCAGGTTGTTCTTGACGCCGTTGTAGGCTTGCTTCGCCTCGGTGCTGAGTGGGTTGGCGGTTTGGGCGTGAACGGTGGATGCTGCGGCCGTCGCCAGAATTATCGTCAAATAGCGATTCATTGTTATTCCTTTCCTCCAGATACGAGTACACGATTATAGCCCAAGCGGAACCGCCCGTGATGCGGTAACCTTAGCCCCATGGCACAAGAAAACCCCATCGTACTCGTCCATGGCTACTCAGACAAGGGCGAATCCTTCAAGACCTGGAAGCAGGCGCTTGTCGATCGAGGATACGACCGCGAGAGAATCCACATCTGCAGCTACAGGTCCCTCACGAACGAGATTTCCATAAAAGACATCGCAGAGGCCTTCGACCGGGCGCTTCGCTTCCGCGTGGGGCTCCACGAAGACCAGCCGTTCGATGCGATCGTTCATTCCACGGGGATGCTCGTGGTGCGTGCGTGGCATGCGGGCTATGCGCGCCGGTCGCGGCGTCTCAAGCGGCTCATCGGCATCGCTCCCGCCTCCTTCGGCTCTCCCATGGCCCATAAGGGACGGAGTGTTCTGGGATCGCTTTTCAAAGGAACCCGAGACGCCGGCCCCGATTTTCTCGAGGCGGGCGACATGATACTGGATGGGCTCGAACTCGGCAGCCGGTTTACCTGGGACCTTGCGCACGCGGATCTGCTTGGGGACGAAGCCACCTATGGACCGGGATCGGACACCCCGTACGTGTTCACTTTCTGTGGCAACAAGGGATACGGTGGTCTGCGCAAGCTGGTTTCGGAGGAGGGAACCGACGGCACGGTGCGGTGGGCGGCGTGCGCGCTCAACACCAGAAAGATCAAGGTGAATCTTACGAAGCACACTGCCGAGCAACGAATCGAGGCGGCTCGCCGGAGCAGCGTTGACATTCCTCTCGTGATGGTGAAAGGCCTCAATCACGGGACCATTCTTGAGAGTCCGACCAAAGAACTGGTAAGTATGGTGGACAAAGCGCTGCAGGTCGGAAGCGAAGCGCAGTTCGCGGAATGGAAGAAGGCTGCGGCGATTTCAAGCAAAGCCGCGGAGGATAGCGTGGATCAGTGGCAGCAATTTGTGATCCGGCTTCAGGATGAACGAGGCGATCCGGTCACGGATTACAATATCGAACTACTCCGGAGGTCGCCCAAGGGCAAGTGGCAGCGCCTTGAGGGCTTCGATCTCGATGTCCACGTCTACTCGGGAGACAAAAGTTTTCGCTGCTTCCATGTCAACCTGACCGATTTGACGAAGCGCCAGACCGGCGCGTTGCGAATGAACCTTACCGCCTCCTCCGGCACGGAAATGGTCGGCTATCTTGGGTTCGGCAGTGACGACGCGTCCCAGTCCGCGATCGAGGTTGACCTGCCAGCCGGCCTCGACGATGGGAGACTGAACTTTTTTTCAACCATACACGACTACGCTGGTCGAGATTACGATCAATCGAGAGCCGCTTCCCCTCGACCGCGAGAGCAAAGTGCTCGAGTTCATGACCGGCGCTTGAACGGCCGCGGCGGCATTCAAGCCGGAGAATTTTCGAGAAGTACTTTCAGCACGCCCGGTTCCGATGCGCGGGCGAATGCGCGCGGGGCCTGTTCCAGGGGAAAGCGATCCGATATCATCCTGTCCACGCGAACCGCGCCCGACGCCAGAAGTTCGAGCGCGGGCTCGAAGCGTCCGCACCGCGACCCGATCAGAGTGATTTCATTCACTATGACCGGTGCCGTGTCGATTCCAACCAGCCCGTGCAGCGTCGATTTCAAAATGACCGTGCCCCTCGGCCTGGTCATCTGCACCGCCTGCGCAAGTCCGTCTGGCGATCCGGTAGCATCCACCACCCAGTCGTATGTCGGGAGCTTTCCGCTTGCCATCGCTGTATCGATGCCCGCGGCCGCTGAGATCGCGAGCTTTTCCCGATGACGCCCGAACTGGATCACGCATAATCCGCGCGCGTGCAGCGCCTGGGCGATCAGCAAGCCGAGCTTTCCGTCGCCGAGCACTGCTACCCGTGCCCCGGCGGGTATCGCGGCTTGATCGAGAATCTCGCAGGCTGCGGCAAGCGGCTCCGTGAACACCGCCGCTTCCGTGGAGATGGAATCCGGAATCACGTGCAAATTGCGCTCCGGAAGCGTCAGCCATTCCCGAAATGCTCCGGGGTGCCGGACAATTCCCAACACCGTGCGCTTTGGGCAATGGCGTCCCAGATCGCGGCCGCACCACTCGCACGCGCCGCAATTCAGATTGATTTCGCCGACGACACGCTTCCCCAACCATTTGGCGTCGTCCGCCGCTTCCACCATACCGGCGAATTCGTGGCCGGGCGTCCCGGAAAATCCGTAGTAACCTCGCTGCAATTCCAGATCGGTATTGCAGATGCCACCCGTGAGAAGGCGGATCAGTGCATAGCCCTTCGGACGCCTCGGCCTCGGCACGCGCCGCATCGACACTCGTCCTTTATCAAGATGAACGGCCAGCATCCTCCGACTTTACCCCATTTCCATTACGCTGTATCATGTCTGTGACCATGCTTTATAAAGCCGCCGGCCTTACGCTGATTCTCCTTCTTCATCTTGCCGCGCAACCGTCCGAACAGGGCCGCGTTCTCTACAATAAGTCGTGCACCGCGTGTCACGGGCTCGATGGCGAGGCCGGAGACCGCGCCCCAGCGCTGGCTGGAGAGAGACGGTTTCGCCTAACCGCGGACAACGACATTTTCGACGCGATCAAGAGCGGCATCAACGGTACGCTCATGCCTCCCACGTCGCTTAAGGAGACGGAGATCCGCTTCGTGGTCGCCTATATCCGCAGCCTGAGGGCAACCGCGTTAGACACTCCCGTGAAAGGTGATGTCGAGGCCGGACGCGCGGTTTTCTTCGGCAAGGCCGAATGCTCCAAGTGCCACATGATCGCAGGCAAAGGCGGGTTGCTTGCGCCGGATCTCTCGAACGTGGCTGGTGAAAGAAAGCTCGCCGTCATTCGCGACGCTCTCACAAAGTCACGCCCGTTCCCACTTCGAGGCTACAAACCCGTCCGCATTACCACCGCGCGCGGCCTTGTCGCAAAAGGCGTCGTGAAGAACGAGAACAATTTCTCGGTGCAGTTGCTCGACATTGACGGGAGGCTCGGGCTTTTCGAACTCTCCGAAGTCGCCTCGATCGATCCGGAGCCGGAACTGGCCATGCCGCGCGACTACCAGAAACGCCTCACGTCCGCGGAATTTCAGAACCTGCTCGCGTTCCTGAGCCGTCAGGGCGAGCGGCAGCCCGCAACCGGAAGAAGACCACGTTAGGAAATCCACGAAAATGAAGACGCTCCTCGGCATTCTCGCTGCTTTATCGTTCTCCGCTCTCGCGCAAGTCACCACGGAGGACCTCCTCAAGGGCTCGCCTGAAAACTGGCTTAGTTACAACGGATCGTACGCTTCGCAGCGCCATACGAAACTTGCCCAGTTGAATACGCGGAATATCGGCCGTCTTGTGCCCAAGTGGACCTATCAGGTAGACGGCGCGGAACAACTGCAAACGGTGCCGGTGGTGGCCGATGGCGTGATGTACATCACCCAGCCGAACGAGGTCCACGCCATCGACGGCCGTTCCGGACGCCCAATCTGGCAGTACTATCACACGCCCGCGCTGCGTAAGGGACCGAACCGGGGCGTAGCCATCTACCGGAACAAAATATATTTCGGTACGCCGGACGCGCATCTGGTGGCGCTTGACGCCCGGACCGGGAACAAGTTGTGGCAAACGAAACTGGCGGAGGCGAAGGACGGTTACTGGTGTCCGGTCGCGCCGCTCATTGTGAACGGGAAAGTGATCATCGGCATTGCGCCCGGCGATCACGGATTGAACGGCTGGTTGGACGCCTACGACGCGGAAAGCGGAAAACGTCTGTGGCGATGGCACTCGATTCCGAAACCGGGAGAGCCGGGCTCCGAGACGTGGGCGGGCGAGTCGTGGAAGACGGCCGGCGGCAACACCTGGCTGACGGGGAGCTACGATCCGGAGTTGAACCTGCTTTATTGGGGCATCGGAAATCCAGCGCCGGATTTCAATGGCGACATGCGCGAAGGCGACAATCTTTACACGGAATCCATGGTGGCGCTCGACGCCAATACGGGAAAGCTCAAGTGGCATTTTCAATTCACGCCGCACGACGTCCATGATTGGGACGCGGTGGAGATTCCGGTGCTGGTGGACGCGCCATATGAAGGCCAGCCGCGCAAGTTGCTGATTCAAGCGAATCGCAACGGTTTCTACTACGTGCTGGATCGCGTGACGGGCAAGTTTCTGCACGGAACTCCCTTCATCAAGGATATGAACTGGGCGAGCGGCCTGACGCCCGCCGGGCGGCCGATACGGGTGCCGGGCGTCGAACCAACGCTACAGGGAAACAAGGTGTGCCCGCCGACGGCAGGCGCGACGAACTGGATGTCGCCCGCCTACAATCCGAATACAAATTTGTTCTACGTGGTGGCGCTTGAGGGATGCGGCGTGAACACGAAGTCCGTCGACACGTTCCGGCCCGGCGGGTTTGCATTCACTGGAACTGGTTACATTGAGAGTCCGCAGGAGCCTTGGCAAATCTACGTTAGAGCGCTCGATCTGACGACCGGGAAACTGCGTTGGGAATATAAGCAGGTCGGATCAAGGCGCTATGGCGCGGGCGTGCTTTCGACGGAAGGCGGCCTGCTTTTCGCCGGCGACGATCAGGGCATGTTCACCGCGCTCGATGCCGTTTCAGGCAAGAGCCTGTGGCACTACAACACAGGGCGGCGCATCTCCGCTTCCCCGATGTCCTACAGTTTCGAAGGTACGCAGTATGTCTCGATCGCGGCCGGCGGCACCATCATGGCGTTCGGGTTGCTGGAAGCGGAACGGTAGCCGCGGAGCGGCGCACCGGTGAACGGGAGCCCAGACTTGAGGGGAGCTGGTTGGACACTGGCCAGTCTCTCGAATCCGGGAGTGACCGGCTTGACTGCATCGGCCGCCGGCAGACGATTTCGTGCATTCCTTGCTCATCTCGCCTAGGCTTGCAAGCCCGACCCCGCGGCGATTTGGAGGAACTCAAGGACCGCCGAAGCGAAATGGCGACTCGGCGGCTTCTCGGTCCCCGGATCTACGCGTCGGGACCGATGCTGGATGGGCCAGCTCCCAAGTATCCTGGTCCATTGGTGTCGCAACGGCGGAGGAAGGCGTGCGAATCCGTACAGACTTTGAAACGACGTGGGGGCTGACTTCATCAGGATCCAGTCGGAAATCCCCGGCCAGCCTATTCGCCGTCGCCAAAGAAGCTCATCGTTTCGGCCGGCCAGTTGCAGTCCCGATCGAGAAAGTTGCGCACGCAGTCGCCCGCCTCGATAGCAGCCAAACCCCTCGCAGCCAGGACCCTTGTGGCGAGGCTGCGGGAAGGAACTTGTCGTTCGAGGCGCCATACACGGGTATTCCACTTGGTCTTGGAATCGCTTACACTTGGGCTAGTTACACATTCGCAACAGGGAGCCTTAAAATGTTCAGACCTGCCTTTGTTCTCTTGCTGCTTCTGGCCGCGACCGCTGCTTTCGCCCAGGATTTCCGAGCGACCCTTACCGGCCGAGTCAGCGACCCGACCGGCGCATACGTTCCCAACGTCCCGGTTCAGGTGCGCCATACCGCCACCAATGAGGTCGCTTCTGCCACCACCAACCCGGATGGGAACTACACCATTCCCTTCCTCCGCCCCGGTGAAATCTCCGTCACCGTTGAAGCCGCGGGCTTCAAACGCTTCACCCAGGGGGGCATGACCCTTCGCGTCGGCCAGGCCGCCGCTCTCAATATCGTCCTCGAAGTCGGCTCGATCACCGAACAGATCACCGTGACCGGGGAAATCCCCCTCCTCGAAACAAGCAAGGCCGATCGCGGAACCGTGATCGACCGCCGCAGCGTCCAGGAGTTCCCCTTGAACGCCCGCAACCCCTTCATGCTCTCCATGCTCGTCGCCGGTGTCCAGTACAACGGCAATGCCATCTATCAGCGTCCCTTCGACAATGGTGCCATCGCCGATTGGTCCATTAACGGCAGCCTCAATCGCAACAATGAATTCCTTCTCGACGGCGCTCCGAACAACGCCCAGGCCGGTGGTAATAACATCGCCCTTGTTCCCAGCGTCGACGCTGTCGAAGAGTTCAAAATTCAAACGAACTCCTACGACGCCCAATACGGTAAGACCGGTGGGGGCATCATTAACGTCTCTTTGAAGAGCGGCACGAACTCGGTCCACGGCACCCTCTATGAGTTCGCCCGGCGCAACGGATGGGATGCCAATTCCTTCCAGAACAACGCACAGGGCGCCGCCAAATCCGGCCACTTTCTTGACCAGTATGGCGGGCAGGTCGGGGGCCCCATCTATATCCCCAAACTCTATGACGGTCGCGACAGAAGCTTCTTCATGGTTGCCTACGAGGGTTATCGCGAAGGCACGCCCAACCCCCTCACACTCTCGGTTCCCGAACCGGAAATGTACCAAGGCGACTTTTCCAGAGTCGTCGATGCCCGTGGCGCCGCGATTACGATTTATGACCCGGCTACCGGCCGCGCCTCCGGCGCCGATTGGCTTCGCAGCCCCTTCCCTGGAAACCGTATCCCTGCCAACCGCATCAACCCCATCGCTTCCAAAATCGCCTCCTATTATCCCAAGGCCAACATCAAAACACCTCTCTCCCGGTATTCACGCAGTAATCTGTTCGTCCCCGGCGGTGACAATATCGCCAAAGATGACTTCTACAACCTGGCCATCAAGATTGACCACAACTTCGGCAGCCGCCACCGCATGTTTTTCCGCCACGCCTCAAACGACCGCACCGAGTTCCGCAGCGCCAATGGCATCTTTGGCGTCGGCGAGGACGGCCCCCTCCCTCTGAAGCGGATTAACGACGCCTACGTCATCGACATGGTCTCCACGCTGTCCCCTTCGACGATCCTCAACTGGCGCGTTTCCTTTAACCGCTATGTCGCCGGTGCCAGCCGCTTCGGCAATCGCGGCTTCGACAAGACCTCTCTCGGCTTTCCGCAATCTCTCATCAGCCAGGTCCCCCACGGCGCTTGGTTCGGCCGCTATGAGATCGGCGGCTATACCAGCCTTGGCAACCACTTTGGATTCGACTACACCAATACTTGGGCCGTACACCCCACACTGACCAAGATCTTCCGCTCCCACACCGTCAAAGCCGGCCTTGATATGCGGTGGATCCAGTGGGCTACGCCCAACGCCGGCCAGCCCTTCCGTCTGGTTGCCGACGACACCTTCACCCGGGAGCAGTTTAACCGCGCCGATGCGCTTACCGGGGATGGCTTCGCCACCTGGCTCCTCGGCAACCTTACCGGCGGCCAAGTCGATAACAACGTGTTCCCCATCCACATGTTCCGCTACTTCTCCCCATACGTGCAGGATGATTGGAAAGTCAGCCGCCGCCTCACCCTGAACCTCGGCTTTCGTTGGGATTTCAATGGCGCCGCCGACGAACGCTATAACCGCCTCAATCGAGGCTTCGCCGCCTCGGAGGTGAACCCCATCGACAGACTGATTGATCGACGGCAGTTTCCGACCCTCCCCCAACTGAAAGGTGGACTGCTCTTCGCCGGCAACCCGAACGTCTCCCGTCGCGCCACCAATCTGGATAAGGACAATATCCAACTCCGCCTCGGTTTCGCCTACCTGCTCTCTCAGAGAATCGTAATGCGCGGGGGATGGGGCCGCTACTACGTCAATCCCTCCAATAACCAGCTCCAACTCAGCGGCTTCAGCCAGTCCACCCCCATGGTTACGTCCAACGACGGGAACCGCACACCCGTCCCTGCCCTCATCAACAATCCCTTCCCGGGCGGCGTCCTTCAACCCTCTGGCAGCTCCCTTGGCCTGACAACCTTCGCCGGCCGCGGCTACAACTTTGCTAACCCCGATTTCCAGGTTCCGCACGTCAACCAGTTTAGCTTCGGTTTCCAAGGCGAAATGCCCTGGAAAGCCTCGCTCGAAATCAGCTACGTCGGTAATCGCACGAAAAACCTGGAAACTTCCCGTGCCTATAACGAATGGGATCTCAACTTCCGCAAACAGTGCAACCCGATGGAGGGCGGTTCGCCTACCTTCTGTGACGCCCTGGTTCCCAATCCGTTCCTGGGCCTTGAACCCTTCCGCGGCACCGGTGGATTCACGAACGCCCAGGTCTCACGAGCCTCGCTGGCACGCCCCTATCCCCACTTCGGCGGCATCACGGAGCTCTATCGCAACGATGGCCGCGTCTGGTACAACGCCCTGCAGCTCACCTACAACCAGCGCACCTCCAACGGCCTCAATGTCGCCATTGCCTATACACTTTCCAAGATGATCGGGGAAACCGCCTGGAACGATGTGCAGGATCCCAAGCTTCGCCGCGGCGTCTACTCCGCCGACAAACCGCACGTCTTCACTGTCGCCGCTCTCTACTCCATGCCGTTTGGCCGCGGCAAACGATTCGGCGCCAATGCGCCTCGCCTGGCCCAGTACCTCATCGCCGGTTGGGAAACCAACGCCATCATGCGCTGGTACTCCGGCCAGCCCTGGGATCTCAATGAGAGTGTCATCCATCTTCGTGATGCCAGGGTAAAGGCCATCGATTGGAGTGCGCCTGTCGTCCGCGCGGTCAGCCCCTGTGTCCTTCGCTGGAATGACAACGGAACCATCACGCCCCAGGCCTATTCTGTGGCCGCCGGCTGCGGTACGGACCAATCAACTTATGCCTTCCTGATTGCGCCCCGTTACGCGCCCCAGTTCGCGCCCGATCGCGACAACCGCATCCGCCTCCACACCGCGCCACAGTTCGATATCTCGTTCAACAAGACGACGCAGATCAACGACCGCTTCAAGGTCCAGTTCCGCGCCGAATCGTTCAACACCTTCAACACCTACTGGTTCTACGCCGGGAACTTCAACAACAATCCGGAGGATGCGAATTTCGGCACATTGAACAAAGATAACGTCGGCTTCGGCTCCACCAGTTTCCCCCGCCACATTCAATTGGCGGTGAAGTTCATTTTCTAAGTTCGTGCAGCACCACGCTATCGAAAAATTCGCCCCCCGCGGCGAAGTGTACGGTACGCGCATGCACGGCCGGCATTCCTAACTCGCGCCCCCACGCCTCGGAGGCCGGCCGCGGTTCGTTGTGCAGGAAGTGACCTCCCGGCCGTAGCGCATGCGCGATGTTCGCCAGCGCCAATCCTAATTCACGATCGTTGAAGTACAGCAGCACGTTCGTAGCCACCGCAAGATCATAGTCCCCATCCGTCACGCGCTGCGTCAGCACGTTCATTCGCCACGCCCCGATGCCTTTCGCCACATGCGATGGAACGGCAATCTCCATGCCCTTTCGCGTCCCGGTCGCCTTGCCCAAAGCCAGAAAGTAGTGCCGCCACTCGCTGTCACCAGGCGTCTCTCGCAGCCACAGGCGGCGCGCACCGCCCGCGAAGCCATTCAGATAGGTCACGACCCGCGGATTTACGTCCACGCAATCGACCCGCAGATCGTCCGCCGCCGCCAGCCCCAGCCGCACCAGGGAATCAGCCAGCGCATACGGCTGCAGACTTTGTGGCGGTGTGTCTTCGTCCAGACTCATCCGCGGCGCCCAGTCCAAACCAGGCCCCACCAGCAACACGCGCCGGATCCTCGTCCCCGGCCGCAGCGCCGTCAGCACCTCCAGCCCCGTATGAACGCCATACCCGGATGTGACATCGGTGTCGGTCGAATGCCCTCGGCGCTGGTAGAGTGCGGCGACATACTCCCTCCGCGCCGCGCCCTCGCGCTCCCGGGATGCCCATTCCTTCTCATACAGAAAGTGCATGGCCCGTGCATACTCCAGCTTCAGTTGTGCTTCGTCCCAAACCATGGCCCGCATCGCGGCGTGCCGCGGCCCGTCCGCTCGCGCCGCCACAAACGCGTGCAACCGCGCCGCCGCGTCATCCGGAAGGCGTCCCTGTTTTTTCCATTGCCACGCGCTCTCGCCCGGTTCCACCGGCGGCAGTTCCGTGAATCGTCGCGACTGTAGCGCATAGTACACCACGTGATCCCATTCGCCGTCACGCACGCGGCGCGTGGTGGATTGTTCGATCTCCGCCAGCCACTGCGCATCCCGCAATCGCTCCGGCAACTCCTCCAGGGTTGCCTCTCGGATCTGACCTCGACACAAGCCCGCCGTCAGCGCCAACAATATTGGGTAACCAGCCGCTCGAGAACACCGCATGGGACTTAAGTCTATCCCAACTGTCGTTCTTGGAAACCTCATGTGAAGTGTGACACTCCGGATCCATGACCTTCGGAGCTTTTGAGAGAGCGTCTTTGGACGTCACTCGCGCCGTGTCGTCGGCTGACAAGGCCTGCTGCGGCGCTGCACGGACGCAGCCACGGTGACCGTCAGTGGATCCCCGCGGGAACACAGACCATGTGTCGGATGGCATCGCGCCGAAGACGCCTCCATGCGGCGCGACGCTCGTACCGCGTGGCAGTTCCAAAAACCGAATGCGCCGCTCTTCACAGGGTCCGGAAGGCCGCGTAAAACGCACAACCTGCAAATCCTCGCTGAGAGCCCTTGTGTTGGTTGCGACCGGCTCAATAGGGAAACTTTGAACAAATGACGACGAAAACAGTCAGAAGATGTACTTCAATCCGACCTGCAGCTCCCGCATGGTTCTCGCGGACGCCACGCGGCCGAATGTCGCCGGATTTCTGATGTCGGCCGGCGGCGGCGTCCAGTTGGCGTGATTCGGAAAGTTAAAGGCCTCGACGCGGAACTGTAGCGAGTGACGTTCCGCGAGCGTGACGTTCTTCAACACGGAGAAATCCCATGATCGAAGTCCAGGGGAAAGCAAGGTATTTCGGCCCACGGTTCCCATGCGATACGCCAATTCGGGACTTGTGGAACCGAAGGCGGCAATGTTCCAGAAGTTGTCCGCGCTGCGGCCTGAGGGAATGGCGCTGATGCCCGTAGCATCCGGATAGTTGTCGAATTCCGTATTGCGAGTGTCGCCGATTCCGCCCACCTGCAAGGGTGTGCCGTCGGAGAACGTGAAGATGCTGCCTAACTGCCACCCCCCCACGAGCCTGTTGACCGGCTTGGAGCCGCTGGCGAAATGATCCCGTCCGAATGGCAACTCGTAAAGTACCGACATCACCAGACGCCGGCCGGTGTGGAACTGCGATAGCCCTCGCCAGCTCCGGATATCGTAGCTGGTTCCCGGAAAGAGAGTGTCACCGGAGTGGTTCCGGATGGCGCTTCCGGTATCGATGGACTTCGACCAGGTGAACCCGGTCAGGTAGGTGAGCCCCTTGGCAAAGCGGCGGCGAAGTTTGACGCTGCCGGCGTGATAGGAGGAGTCGACCACGCCGTCCACGTTAAACATGATTCCGTAAGCGGGCCATGGCCGTCGCTGCTGAAGAGGACGCGAATCCGTTGGTCCGCCCCGCGGCACGGCCTCATTCCAATTGCGCCACCGTTCCAGTTTCCGCCCGCCGTTACCCATGTAGTCCAACTCCAGCGTGGTGTCGGCGTCGAGTTGGCGCTGCACGTCGAACACCCATTGCATCACGAATGGCGTTCTCCGGTTCACGTTGTTTGAGAGCATGGAGCCGACACCCTGGCAAAAGCCCGCCCAGCCTGTGCAACGCGACGTGGCGGTCTCAAATTGCCACGGATTCGAGAGGTTCGAATTAGGCCGTTCTTCGTCGGAAACATATGATGACCGGGCTCCGAGGTTCCGCGCCAGATCGAACCGCACCTCGCCGATGTCCTGAGTGAAGAACATGCCAAAACCGGTGCGGATTGACCATCTGTCGGAAGGCCGGAAAGCAATGCCCACGCGGGGTCCGAAGTCGTTATAGTCTTTGCGAACCAGTTCGCGCCCCAAGTCGTCATCGCCAGACTGGATCGGGATGGAATCGTGAAAACGAAACGGCACGCCACGGTAGAAATCGCCGCTGCCCGGTCTCGTAAGTACCGGAACCTTCGTATCCGCGCGGAGGCCGTTGGGACCAACACCGGGATCGAAAATCCGAAGGTTGAGTATTGCGTCGTACTTGTCATGGTAAGGCGGGGAGAATTCATAACGCAGTCCAAGGTTGAGAGTGATCCGCGATGTGAGTTTCCAGGTGTCCTCGGCGTATGCCGAGAAAGCGTTTGAGCGCAGCAGTGCGCTCGGCAGGAGCAAGATCCGCTGCGACTGGCGTGATTCGCCTAGCAGAAAGTCCGCGTAGTTATGCCCGGTTGCAGCCCGTCGCGCCGGATCGAAGCTGGCCTTGGCATCGAATGCGAACGCACCTCGGGGAAACGCGTTGCCTAATTCGTTGAAGCGATTGCGTCTGATTTCTCCTCCAAACTTCAGGGAATGATTACCCTTTACAATTGACACATTGTCGAGCGCTTGAAAGATATGTGAGCGTTCAACGAAAGGTCCATTGACGGGCTCGCCGAAACCGCTGAGCCCAAGGCCAAGACCGATATTAGGCGTGCCCCAAGCCGGCTTGACGCGAACTG
>SHUI01000124.1 GCA_009697455.1 Bryobacterales bacterium | reverse complement strand
CGTTGCGGATCTCGGGTATTTCGCTCGATGTCCAGTCCTCGAACGAGAAGAAGCAGGTACAGATCGAACAGGTTTTCGCCGGACGGCGCGAAGCGAAGCCCGGCGACAAGGTACCGGTCACCGTGCTCATGGCAGGCGAAAACGGACGCGAAATTTCGAAGACGGTGGAGTACACGGTTCCAATGGGCGCGCAGCCCGGCACGCTTTTTTTCACGGTGGCCGATGGAATGACGACAAACTATCTTGAGCTTCGACCGGCTTTGACCAGTTCGCCGCGCTCGGCTGGGGAACTGCTCGAAACTGTAAACCGTCTTCGACCGAATACCAAGGCCTACATTCGCGTTTGGCGGGCCGACCCGGCGTTTCAGTTGCGCGGGGAAGACTTCCCAGCCCCTCCGGCGTCGCTGGCATTGCTGCTCGGAGCCGCGCAGGGCGCGGCGCAGACGCGGAATTCGAAGGTGGCGGAACTCGAAGTGTTTGCGGACGGCATGGCGGTGTTGGGATCAAAAACCGTTCAAGTCGAGGTGAAAGAATGACCGAAGTGGGACAGGCCTCCTGGCCTGTCATGGGCCTCTTCAGATGCCCTCAGGCGTGTGTGCGGCAGGCGCTTCCGCCCGCCTGCCGTGCGAAGCGCGGCCTCCTCGCAGCCTTCTTCGCCACTGCCCTCACCGCCCACGCCGCCGGTACCGCAACCTGGGAAATGTCGGGCTACCAGGAGTTCCTCAAAGGCCGGTTTCAGGGCGTCTCGCTAACAGAGGGACGCCTCCTCCTCGCGCCCAAACTCGAGACTCTGTTCTCGTCCGATCAGCCGATGGTCTGGTCCCTTGCCCAGGGTCCTGGTGGCGTGGTGTACGCAGGTACCGGGCATCAGGGCCGCGTGATCCGTGTGGATCCCTCGGGCGCGAGTGCCGTGCTCTGGACCTCCGCGCAGCCGGAAATCTTCGCCGTCGCCGTGGACACCAAAGGCGGTGTCTATGCGGCCACGTCGCCCGATGGCGCGGTCTATCGCATCGCCAACGGCAAAGCCGAAGAATATTTCTCGCCGCACTCGAAATACATCTGGTCGCTCGCCTTCGGAGCTGACGGCGCGCTCTACGTAGGCACGGGCGAGCAGGGCAAGATCTTCCGCGTCACCTCCCAAGGCAAGGGCGAAGTCTACTACGAAACCGGACAGGCGCACATCACGAGCCTTGCCATCGACCCACAAGGACGCCTCCTCGCCGGCACCGAACCGAACGGCATTCTCTACCGTGTTACCGCAAAGGACAAAGCCTTCGTTCTGTACGACTCCGCGCTGCCTGAAATCAGGGCCATCTCGCCCATGCCCGATGGAACAATCTACGCCGCCGCCCTCGGCGGTTCTCTCGCCCGCAAGGGAGCCGCCGCGTCCCAGGGGGCAGCCGGTACCGCCGCGCCGGTTGTCACCGCGCCAACCATCAGCGTTACGGTTACGGCGGAGGGTGCGCAGGCGGGAGGAGAGATCAAGCCGCCGGCCGACCCTTCGAAACAGCAACCGGCAAGCGCGCCTGCCACCCCCGCTGCACCTCCCGTGGCCGTGCCGCTGGCGATCGAATACGCAGGCGTCGAAAAATCCGCGCTTTATCGCATCAATCCCGACAATACAGTCGATACGCTCTGGACATCGAAAGAGGAAAACGTCTACGATCTGCTGCCCCGCGACGGCCAATTGTTCTTCGCCACCGATTCGGGAGGCCGCGTTTACCGGCTCTCGCCCGATCGCAAGCTGACCCTTGTCGCGCAAACCAACGAAGGCGAGGCGATCCGCCTGCTGCCCCTTCCCGGCGGTGGAATTCTTGCAGCCACGGGAGACATGGGCCGCATCTACAAGCTCGCCGCAACCAACGGCGCGGACGGCGTCTACGAATCACCCGTCCACGACGCCGGTACAGTTGCCCGATGGGGACGCGTAAGCTGGCGCGCTACCATGCCTTCGGGCGCTCGCCTGTCGATTCAAACCCGCTCAGGCAACTCGCTCCGGCCCGATCCCACCTGGAGCGAGTGGTCCGGCCCGCTTTCCGACGCCTCGGGTTCCATCATTCCCAGCCCGAACGCCCGTTACATCCAATGGAAGTCCGGGTTCTCCGGCGGCCTGACGCCGGAACTCGACACTGTCACCGTCGCCTACCTGCCTCAAAATTCACCTCCCATCGTGAAGGCGATTACAATCACCCCGCAATGGGTAGCGCCGCCGGCCGCCAGGGCAACGCCCCCCGCCGCAGCCGCTAATGCCATCTCGATGACGGTGACTGATACGCCGGATGCGAACGTGACGCAGACCTCCGCCGGTTCGCCGACGCAACCCCTGGCGCGAGCCGCGAATCAGGTGCTGAACATTACATGGCAGGCGGAAGACCCCGATGCCGACCGCCTCGTCTACGCTCTCCATTTTCGGGGAGACGGTGAACGCGATTGGAAGCTATTGAAGTCCGGAATTCGCGACACGACCTATCAACTCGATGGGGATGTTCTCGCCGACGGCCGCTACCTTTTCCGCGTCACCGCGTCCGACCGTGAGGTGAACCCGCCCGCCTCCGCCCGCGAGAGCGAACTTGTGGGCGCGGCGGTCCTGATCGACAATACGCCCCCGGCCATCACGGCGGGTGCACCCAGACGAACTGCCACGGGAGCGGAGCTCGAATTCGAGGCATCGGACGCCGCGTCCCCTCTCCGCCGCTGCGAGTACTCGCTCGACGCCGGTGCCTGGATTCCGCTCGAGGCCGTCGACGGCGTGATCGACTCTCATAGTGAAAAATTTGTCCTCCGCATTCCGGATCTGCCTCCAGGCGAGCACATCCTCGTCCTCCGCGCCGTCGACAGCGGCAACAATGCCGGTTTGAAGAAACTATTGATTCGCTAACCGGTGAACCGATTCACCGCGGTAGAGCGCGTCCAGGAGACACGCGCTTAGGCCTTTCAGCCTCCTTTTGCGGAAGAAACGTGTGCGGGCATTCCGTAGACACCTGGCAGGCGCCAAGCAACGATCAGCGCCGCCACCGGCTGCCGATTGCGACAGTCGTTTCGTGATGGCGGATGTCTGATTGAACTTGACTGGCTCGCGGGCGTACAATCAGTCCTGCAAGGAAACTTCACCATGGATCGCAAACAATTTCCGATCACGGCAGCCGCAGGTGGGATGGTTTCCGCGTGCGCGAGCGCCAACCATGCCTTGCGCGCGGCCCGCGCCGGAGTGCGGGCGACGCAATTCGCGCACCCGGCGAACATCTCCTGCCGCCAGGGCCGCTCACTGAATTTTGATCCACCTGAGCCCGGATGCGGCTGCGAAGCCTGCCGTATGTCCATGCGGAATTATCGGGCCCTCCTGGTGGTCCCGGAAAAAGTGTGACGCGCCGCGAGCTGTTGTCGACAGTTTCTCTCGCGTTCGCCGCCGCGCCCGGCGGGCAGGGCGCGGAGGACGGTTTCACGCCTCTTTTCGATGGCGTATCCCTGAAGGGCTGGAGCATTCGGGAGGGGCCGCAATCCGCCTTCTACGTCAACGATGGCGCGATCGTCGTTCACGAAGGGTCGAACTTCCCAACCTGGCTCCGCTCTGAGAAACGATACGAGAACTTCGATTTCCGCTGCGAGTTCTTCATCAAAGGCTGGATGAATTCCGGGATTTTCCTGCACGCGCCCGAGCACGGCCGCAACGCCGAGACCGGAATCAAGATCAACGTGTTTCACAAGCAGGATCAGAAGATGCTCACGGAATCGATTGGTTCCGTGTTTCCGCTCGTCGCTCCTTTCAAGGTGAACGTTCGGAACAAGGGCGAGTGGAATTCGATGCGAGCGGCGGTGGACTGGCCGCGCCTTCGCGTCTGGATCAACGACGACATGGTTCAGGATCTCGACGTCGAGTCGGTTCCGGACTTGAGATGCCGGCTGCGGCGGGGATACATCGGGCTTGAGTCGTTGTCCTACCCCATTCGCTTCCGCAACCTCAGGATCAAGGAGCTGCCGTCGAAGGAAAAGTGGCAGGCGCTCTACGAAAAACCGGCGGATCTGGCGCAATGGGAAGTAGTGGAGGGCAAAGCAAAGTGGGAACCGCTGGGCGAGGTGCTTCGCGCCGATGGTCTGGGCCATCTCGCAACCCGCGAGCGCTATCGTGATTTCGAATTTCACGCGTACATGCGTCCCAGTAGGTGGTCGAACGGCGGCGTGCTGTTTCGAGCCGACGGAGCCGGTAATCAAGGACGGCATTACGAGATCCAGGTGCATGACGTCGAAGGCGCGGTGTATCCCACCGGATCGCTCTACGGAATCAGGCGCGCTATCTATCCGAAAATCGAACCGGAGAAATGGTTCTTGATGCAGCTTGTTGTGAAAGGCAGGTATTGTCTGGTGCGGATCAACGGTGAGAATGTGGTGGAGTACAACGATTTGGAAGACCTGGAGCCGGGGCGCATCATGCTGCAAGCGCATCAGGCAGGAAGATGGATCGAGTATAAGCAGGTCCGGGTGAAGTCCGCATGAGCCCCGTGCCCGCCGCCTCGAACAGCCACCGTTGGTGGATCGTCGCCTTGCTCAGTCTCGGCGTCATTATCGCCTACGTGGATCGGTCTAATATTTCCGTTGCTCTCGCGGTACCGGACTTCAGGGAACTCTTCAACCTGACCGACCGCGACCGCGGTACGCTGAATTCCGCGTTCTTCTGGTCCTACGCGTTCTTGCAGATTCCCGCGGGCTGGCTGGTCGATCGTTATGGCGTGAAGACTCCCTACACGATCGGCTTCATTTTCTGGAGCCTGGTCTCGGCCGGGACGGCAATGGCCAACTCGTTCTCACAGTTGTTCGCGCTGCGGTTCCTGTTGGGCGTGGGCGAGTCCGTCGTGACTCCCGCGAGCCTGCGCTGGATCCGGTTTCACTTCGCCGAGAAGGAACGCGGCTTCGCCGTCGGCGTGTACATGACCGGGACCAAGATCGGCCCGGCCATCGGCGCGCCAATAGCCGCGTGGCTCATCGCAAAGTACGACTGGCGGATCATGTTCCTCGTACTCGGGCTGGGGTGCCTCCTTTGGTTGATACCCTGGACTACGCTCATGCGCAACGACGACCGCGAACGCGAACAAGCTGAGAAGAAACCGAACGCGGCCGCTGTTCCTTTTGGACGGCTGATGGCGAGTCCCGTAATCTGGGGGACGATTATCGGCACATTTTCCTACATGTATTTCGTTTACTTTTGCATGACGTGGATGCCGGCGTACTTCGTGGAGCGGCGCGGATTGTCGTTGAATTCGATGGGCCTCTACACGTTCTTCAGCTTCGCCGGCATGGCCACCATGTCGGCGGTCGCGGGCTATGCCGCCGACCGCATCATCGCGCGCGGGGCGAATGCGGTGTCCGTGCGCAAAGCGTTTACGATCGCGGGCTTTGTAATGGCCTCAACGGAAGTGTTCGGTTCGCTCTCCGATTCGGTTCCGGTAGCCCTGTTCTTCGCCGTGTTTTCGCTCACCGGCCTCGGCTTGGCGACGGCAAACTATTGGGCGCTGACGCAGACGTTGATTCCGGGCGGCGCGATTGGCCGCATTGTTGGAATTCAGAACTGCGCGGCGAACCTGCCCGGCATTGTGGCGCCGATTCTCACGGGCTGGCTCAAAGAAAAGACCGGCAGTTACGAAGCGCCCATGCATGCCATCTGGGTATTTCTGTTTCTTGGAATCGCGGCGTACCTGCTGCTGGTTCGCGAAAAATACGCTCCGAAGGAGATACCAGTATGAGAAAGACCATCTTGCTGACGGCGACTGTCAGTTCGGCCTTGACGGTTGGGATCACTGTGACCACGATGTTTGCGCTTGGCTTGGCGCAGACGCCGTCCGCGCCAACGGTGAAATTGCAAAACAAACGCGTGAAGGTTTCCGAGATGGTATACGCGCCCGGCGTGCCGCGTCAACGGCACATACGTCGGACGGATCAGGTAATCGTGTTTATGGACGACTGCCGCTACGAAAGGAAGGATTCGGCCACGGGCGAGAAGACCATTCGCGAGCGGAAGTCCGGCGAGGTCATCTGGCACGATAAAGGCGAGGACGCGCCGCAGTTGATCAATCTGGGGACGAAGCCTTACCGCACGACGGTTGTGGAGATCGAGTGAGCCATCATGCTGCTCGCCGGAGTGGCCTTCCGTGCTTGAGGAGACAATAGTTTCATGATCTATACCCTGCGAGAGAGCAGGGACGGATACTGAATGAAGCTCAAGAAGACCGGATCTGATCGTCAAAAATTGGGACGCGTCCGCGATTCTGAAACTCTACGTTCTTGAGGCGGATTCCAGCTATTTCCTGGACTTGATCGCATCGAGCGCCGAAGTAATCTATACGTCCGCCGACGCCGAGGTGGAAGTGCGAAGCCGCTCGCGAAAGGAGTCGGAGGGTGGTCTCCCGGCAGCGAGCACCAGCACTATTGTGACCCGGTTTCGTTCAGACTGTTCCGCGGAGCCAATTGTATTGGCGCACCACGGGCCAAGCCATCCCCCAGGGAAGCTGGGCGCATCGCCAAGGTAACATACAAACGGAGACGTGCGGTGTTGATCCGAACTCTTGAGTTTATCCACATGGGCACGTTTTCCAGCACCAATGCGAACACGTTGATTGCAACCGATCAACGCCTGCGGGACCCGGGAATGCGACTGAAGGCCGCCATCCCGCGGTAGTCGCGGAACGGCAGATGGTTTACCGCCGCCGCGCGAAATACGCTACTTCGATTCCGCCAACAATTCCGCGCCCCGGCATTCTGACGCCGATGATTTCCTGATAGGAAGTTGCGCTCAGATTCGTGAACTGCACAAAGGGCCGGACGCGGCCACCTGTGTGGGCCACGTACACGTCCCACAGGGCGTAGGGATCCCGAGCCAGCCGCGAAACTACGCCGAGTCGCGTCCGTGCAATCAGATCGCGCCCTATCGAAGTCTGCCAGGCAATCAGACCCGAGTGGGATGGGTAATTGAAGGCGTACTTCGATTGCAGAGACGAAAGCGCGTTCTGCACGCCGTGAAGACCCGTGTACCGGAAATCGACCTCACTCGCGCGGCCCGTTCGCGCGCGCAACGACGCTTCGACGCCAGTGAACCGCAAATTCTGAATATTTGTTGCACGCCAGATGTCCGCGGCCGACCGCCGGATGTAATCGATCCCGTCGCGCTCACGCCGTTGAAACACGGTCACGGCGCCGCGAAGCTTGCCGTTGTGATTCCAGTCAAGTCCGCCTTCGTAGCTCCAGGCATGCTCCGGTCGAAGATCGGGGCTGCCCAGATTCGCGGGGTCGTGGTAATAAAGATCGGTATACGTAGGTATGCGAAAAGCCCTGCTCACCGAGCCGCGAAGTTTTAGATGCGGCGTCAGCCAAGCGCCGCCCGCCGCGCTTGGGCTAAGCTGGCTGTCAACGGAGCCATGGATTTCTTCGCGCAGGCCCAGCGAAAACGAAAACCGCTTCAGCGCGCGCATGTCGAACGAAGCGTACCCGGAAGCCCGCGCCCGGTCGTGTTTTCCCAGATTATTGCTCTCAATCGAATCGTGTAAGGCCTCGAAGCCGTAGAACAGACGCGCGTTCGGGGAGATCTCTTCCCGGCGGCGCACGGATGTTTGATAGCTCTCCACGGAATGATGGTTCGCAAAAACGGCCGGGCGATCCCGATACAAGACGAACAGGTCGCTATGGCGGCGGAAGGAAACCGCCGCCTCGGTCTTCTCGCCGAAGCTCTGACGCAATCCGGCGAACCACGTCTTCGTGTTCTCCCACGAGTTGAAGTTGCCGTAGAACTGATCCGCGCCAAACGGGCGGTCGCTGTACGCGAGTGTAACTTCGGACGACCCGGTCGAGGTTTGCGTGTGCGTGGTGGCGGCGAAGGAGAGATTGCGATAATCGCGATTCGGCGCGAAGCCCGTCGAAAAATCCCTGGAAAAGCTAAGCTGCCCGCTCGACCGCTTGCTCACGCCAGTCAGCGAGCCGCGCTGTTGATTGACGCCGAAATTCCCGGCGGCGGCCCGCAGCCGAAGCTCCGGTGACTGCGGAAGTTCCGTGATGATATTGACCACGCCACCGACGGCGTCCGACCCATATAGCGTCGATCCCGCACCGCGCATGACCTCGATCCGCGAGACGGACTCCAGGGTCACCGGAATGTCCAGATTATGGTGCCCGGACTGCACGTCGTTCATGCGCTGCCCGTTCAGCAGGACCAGCGTCTGACCGAACGACGCGCCGCGAATCGAGAGATCGGATTGAACGCCGTTCGGCGCGCGCTGTCGCAGGTCGAGCGACGGATCGAGACGGAGAAAGTCCGAGAGCGTGTTCGAAAGCAGCGCCTGATCGCGAACCGGGAACGCAAGAACCGAGCGATCCGCTTCCTCTAGAGGCACGGGTTCGAAGGACCCGGTGACGACAATAGTTTCCTTGCGAACGGCCTGCTGTTGCTGCGCCAGGACGCAGGTGATCGAGAGGAGAAAGAAAATGAGCCGCAACAACTAATTATAGCGAGTCCCGTGGCGCTGGCCGATCGGCGGGCGCGACCTCATCGAGAATGGCCCGGGCCGCCGCACTCGGGTCCGCGGCCCTCGTAATCTGACGTCCGACCACAATATGGTTCGCGCCGGCGGCAATGGCCTCGGCCGGAGTGGCAACCCGCTTCTGGTCGCCGTGTCCGGCGCTGGCCGAGCGCACGCCCGGCGTGACGAGAATCGCCCGCGCTCCTGTCACCGCTCGAATCGAAGCCGCTTCAAGAGGCGACGCGACGATGCCGTCGATACCGGCCGCCATGGCATTTCTCACGCGCAGCGCAACCAGATCGGCGACTGCAAGCGCGTAGCCGTCGTCTTCCAGATCCTTCTGATCGACGCTGGTGAGCACGGTTACGGCGAGCAACTTCAGATTCGAATCGCCGCGTCCCGCGACAGCGGCTTCCATAACGGCCTTGCTTGCGTGTACCGTGAGGAACCGCACTCCGAGGCGCGCCACCTGCGCCACGGCCCGCTTCACCGTCTCGCCGATGTCATAGAATTTCAGATCGAGGAACACATCTTTCCCCCGCGCGAGCAATTCGCGCACGATGGACGGCCCTTCGGCGGCGTAGAGTTCCATCCCAACCTTGTAGAAGTTCGCAGAGACGTCGATGCGGTTAACCAGGGATAAGGCTTCCGCGGCGGACTCCACATCCAGCGCCACGATAATCGGGTTCACTGAACTCATACGATTCGAATTCGCTTTCCTTGCGCCGGTGTCACGCGGCCGATGCGCGGCAGGCCGAGAGCCGACGCGTCCTTCTCCGGGAGCGAAATCAGCAACCCGCCCGATGTCTGGGGATCGTACAGCAGGTTCTCCATTTCCGGAGCCAAATCGCGCATCACTTCCACCTCGCGGGACGCGTATTCGCGGTTGTTATTCAATCCGCCGGGAATCGCGCCGGCGCGGGCGTATTCGAGCGCGCCAGGCAGAAACGCAAGCGCTTCAGCTTCGATCTCGAGCGTAACGTCGCTGGCCTTTGCGAGTTCGAGCGCGTGGCCCATGAGGCCGAAACCGGTGACGTCGGTGCAGCCATGGACGTCGAACTTGAGCATCGCTTCGCAGTCCCGGCGATTCAGCGTAAGCATGGACTCGATGGCCGCCTGAACGTGCGCCTCCGCGGCGATACCGCGTTTGAGCGCCGTCGCGATCACCCCGGTTCCCAGGGCTTTCGTGAACACCAGCGCGTCGCCGGCCATCGCGCCGGAGTTGGCCTTTACCCGATCCGGATGCACGGTGCCGGTGACGGCGTAGCCGAATTTGATCTCGTCGTCGGCCACGCTGTGACCGCCCAGAATGACGCAGCCGGCTTCATGGATCTTGTCGGCGCCGCCGCGAAGAATTTCTTCAAGGTCGTCAAGATCACCCTTGGCGGGGTAGGCGAGAATCGAAAGCGCGGAGAGCGGCGTGCCGCCCATCGCGTAGACGTCGCTCAAAGAGTTCGCGGCAGCGATCGCGCCGAAGGTGTACGGATCGTCCACGATGGGTGTGAAAAAGTCGACGGTTTGCACCAGAGCACACTCCGGCGTCAGCTTGTAGACTCCGGCATCGTCGTTCATGTCGAAGCCCACCAGCACGTTGGCGTTGGTTACGCGCGGGATGCGCGCGAGGACGCGGTCCAAGACCTTTGGACCCAATTTAGACGCTCAACCGGCCGCTTTCACATGCGCGGTTAGTTTTCGTAATGACATGATCGCTTCGTTCATGATAGCGCCTCGGTACAGCAAGCAGCCCTCGGCATAGCCACCGCAACCACCGCACCGAGCCCCCACGATATCGGCAGGCGCGCACTATGGCTAAGTACTATGCCCGACCAGGAGAAACCGGCGAAGCGGCAAGTTGCGCTGCGAAGAAATGCCACCGGGAGTGGCATCGAGGCCGAACTGCTGATGCTGCTTGAGACTGTCACTGCCGACGGAACGATCAACGATGACGAGGCTCAGGAACTTCAGAGCTGGCTCGAATCAAACCGTGACTCCGGCCTGCCCGCTATTGATTTCTTGCGAACGACATTGGAACAGATTCTCGCGGATGGAAGAATCACCACCGAGGAACGGAAAGCGCTGCAGAAGGCGGTGGAACGAGCGCTGCCAACGGAACTCCGGGAAAAGGCAAAAGGCCGGCGGGTGGCTGCCGAACTGCTGGGCAAAGCGAGGGCGCAAGAGGATCAAGAGGATAAGGCGGCGGCGCGGGCGCGCGCAACTGAGGAGCGCGAAAGAAACCGTCCGGTTCATTCCGTAAACTTCCTGGTTGCGGACGTGGTTTACGAAGGCCGTTCAGAATCGGTGGACAAGTATCTTCGAAGTGGACAAAACACCCCCGGGGTTCTACTCGTAACGCAGAAGACCGCGAATCGGGCCGGTGGTAGAAGCGCTGGTCGTAATCTGGCCGGCATCTGAAGCGGGGGAATTGACGAACGAGATCCGCTATCTTCCTTCGCTCAGGAGACACGTGTTCCGCTGATTCCGAGGCTGCGTTTTCGTGACCTGAAGGGCGTCTCCAGGCAGGGCGTCCGGAGGGCTTTGCCGGATCGGGAGGCGCCGTTGCCGGCCGTGTACCTCTCACTTCAAAGGACCCAACCACACAACGTTCCCTCCCGCGCAATCAAAGTAGCCAAAGCAGCGGCACCGGGCGCGGCAATGCGGCACAACATCTATAATAAAACCACCGATGCTTGCCAGGATCACATGGGCGTCAGCGCTTTGTCTCGCGTTGTTCGCCGCGGACAAAGACGTCGACTCGGTGATCGCTCGCCGCAACTACTGGGCGTTCAAGGCGCCAATCCGCCCGCAATCGCCTAACACCATCGACGGGTTCATCCGGGAGGCGCTCCGCGCCAAGGGCCTGCATCCATCGCCCTTGACGTCACGCGAACAGCTTCTGCGGCGCGTCACGCTTGATCTTACCGGACTGCCGCCCACCCCCGGTGAAATCGATCTGTACCTTGCGGACCCATCACCCGCCGCCTATGAGCGCGTTGTCGACCGCCTTCTCGCCTCGCCGCACTACGGAGAGCGCTGGGCATTGCGGTGGCTCGACGTGGTCCGCTACGCCGACACGAACGGTTACGAGCTTGATGCCGAGCGTCCGCACGCCTGGCGCTATCGCGATTACGTGACTCGCTCCTTCAACGCCGATAAACCTTTCGACCGCTTCGTCAAAGAGCAGATCGCCGGCGACGAACTTTTCCCCGGCGACCGCGACGCCCTCATCGCCACCGGGTTCCATCGCGTAGGGCCAATTCACATCGTGGGCGGCGTCAAGGATGAAGAGGCGGACCGCCAGGAAGTTCTCACCGAGATGACGGGAGCCATCGGTTCCGTATTCCTCGGCCTCACCGTCGGCTGCGCCCGCTGCCACAACCACAAGTTTGACCCCATCCTGCAATCCGACTACTATCGGCTCCAGGCTATCTTTACGTCCGCCGAGGCGAAGGATGTCAATCTCCACACCGCCGATGAGAAGGCCATTCATGACGTCGAGATGAAAGCGTATGAGGCTCGGCTTGCGCCAATCAAGAAGCAGCTCGCGGAAATCGAGAAGCCCTACATGGATTCGCTCACCGCACACCGGAAAGAGAAGATCGAACGGCGGTTTCTCGATGCGCTGAATACCCCTCCGGACAAACGGACTGAGGCGCAGAAGGCGCTTGCCAAAGACGCCGAGAAGCAGGTGAAGCCGATGTGGGATGAGCTTGTGGATGCGCTTTCTCCCGCCGATCGCGAGAAGCGAGCCGCGCTGCGCGGCCAGATGCACGCGATCGGACTGACGAAGCCGCTCCCGCTAGCCGCTGCTTTTGCGACGATGAGCGGTGAGAAGGCGCCGGTCACTCACATTCTGCGGGTAGGCGACGTGAAGCACAAGCTCGCGCAAGTCGAACCCGGTTTGCCCGTGGTGTTTGAGACGAACGGTATCGATACCCCCGCCTCGCCCGCCGGACGCCGCGCGGCGCTCGGAAACTGGCTTGCTTCGGCGCGGCACCCGCTCACGGCGCGCGTCATGGTGAATCGTATTTGGCAGTTCCGGATGGGCACGGGCATCGTGCGCACACCCAACGATTTTGGCGTCCTCGGCGAACGGCCCTCGAATCAAAACCTTCTCGACTTCTTGGCCACTGAGTTCGTCGCGAGTGGGTGGAGCGTAAAGGCGATTGACCGCGCCATTGTGCTTTCGAACGTCTACCGCCAGTCCAGCGCCGGAAACCTGACAATGGCGAAGATCGATCCGGACAACAGGCTCTACTGGCGCATGAATCGCAAACGCATGGAGGCTGAAACGATTCGCGACAACGTGCTCGCGGCGTCGGGGTCTCTGAATGGACGCCTTGGCGGGCCGCCGGTTCGTGTGCCTATTGAGCAGGAAGTCTACGACCTCATCTTCACCGAAGGCGAACGCGACGGCCTCTGGCCCGTGCATCCGGACAGGTCCGAGCACGCGAGGCGAAGCCTCTATCTGTTGAACAAGCGCGGTGTCCGGCTACCGATGATGGCGGCGTTCGACCAGCCCGACGCCATGACGTCCTGTCCCGTTCGACCGGCGAGCACCCATGCGCTGCAAGCGCTGTCGCTATTCAACTCCGATTTTATGCAGGAACAGTCCGCCGCGTTTGCCGGGCGGCTGAAACGGGAATGCGCGGGCGACGCAGGCTGCGCAGTGAGGCGCGCGTACAAACTGACGCTGGGGCGAACGCCGAAACCCGCTGAAACCGGGTTCGCGACGGCGTTCTTCCATGGTGCCCGCCGGAGCGGCGGGACACTCGCGGATTTTTGTCTCGCGCTTCTGAACCGGAACGAGTTCGTCTATGTCCCGTGATCTCCACCTGCCTTCGGCGCTGACCCGCCGCGACGTTCTGGTCCGTGCCGCGAACGGCTTCGGCGGAATCGCGCTTCAGAGCCTGCTGGCGCGCGACGCGTCGGCTCGAAGCCGGATCAATCCCCTCGGCGCGAAACTACCGCACCTTCCAGGTAAAGCGAAATCCGTCATCTTCATGTTCATGGTGGG
>SHUI01000123.1 GCA_009697455.1 Bryobacterales bacterium | reverse complement strand
TTGTGAAGGTTGCCGGCGTAGTTCATGTGGACGTGATCGCTGCCGGACCACCATCCGAGGGCCTTCATGTTCGCCGCTCGTTTCATTTCGATATCCACCGCGGTCACGGCGCCGGCAGTGGCCACAACTTTCTTCGTAACGGGTTCGTACTCGATTCCGCGGGCGGCTTCGATCGTGACCGGTCCGGGGGGCACGGCCAGAACAAAGCTTCTTTCGGCGTGGAAGAAGTCGCGGAGTGCCGCTCGCCCGGACACCCGCTGATAGGAAGTCTCCGGCGTGTAGGTCTTCCCGTCCGCTGCCGTTACGTAAAACCGCGCCGCGCCGTTGACGCGCACTTCGAGCGTTCCCATGGGACGCGAATACGCGCGGCGGCTGATCTCGACTTTGCGGTCCTCGCCTCCGTAC
Organism: Bryobacterales bacterium; assembly: GCA_009697455.1. Lineage (GTDB taxonomy): Bacteria > Acidobacteriota > Terriglobia > Bryobacterales > Bryobacteraceae > SYKU01. The sequence continues at coordinate 13,145 of SHUI01000123.1, read as the reverse complement.
GTCCTCAGCAGCCGCAGTTCCGAGAGTCCGTGCCGGTTCGATATGTAAGCGATCCACTCCCCGTCGGGCGACCAGCGCGGGTCAAAGTGATCCCAATCGCCGAAGGTCATCTGATAAGGCTCGCCGCCATTCGAGGGCAGCACGTAAAGATTGTTGAACTGGCTGCCGCGATGCGAACTGTAGACGATGCGCTTGCCGTCACGCGACCACTGCGGTTGCGTCCGGTACAGCGTCTCCTCCCTCAGCAGCATCTTAGCCTTCTTCATTGCGTCGGCCTCGACCGGCGCACGCCAGATGGCCCCAGACCCAAGCGGAATGCCGCGGTTTGAAACCAGCATCAATTCCTTACCGTCCGGCGACCATGCGGGCGAGATGTGGTCGTCATTCTGGCTGAAATAAAGACGCGCACGGCCGAAGCTGTTTTCTTCGGTGATGCGCACGGGCGCGCCTGCCCGGCCGTTCTCAAGAGACATCGCGTAGATATGGTATGCGCCGTGCGGATCGGCCTTTACGAATGCGACCCGCCTTCCATCCGGTGAAAAGACCGGATCCGCGTGAACGCCAGATCCGCGTGTGAGCGCCGCGCTTTCTTTCGTCGCGATGTTGAGCAGCATCAGATTGACGCCCTGCCCATCCTCCGCCGTGTAGACGATCCAGCGGCCATCCGGCGACCACGACGGCGACGAATCATGGGTCTTGTTCGCGGTTAGCTCGTAGGCCGTTGTGTCCCCTACCCGGATCTTCCAGATTGAGCCCGACATCGCGAAGGCGAGTTCCTTCCCGTCGGGCGACCACGCGGGCCGCCACGGCGTGCTGGCCGATTGCGGTACGTAGTAGCTGTACATGTATCCAGTAGCGAAGGAGGCCCGCTTCGGGGCGTTCTGGCCGAAGGCGGAGGCAAGCAATAGCAACGACGCAACGATTAGTCTCATCGGAGTGTGATTATAATACGCGGGGCGCGTCGCCACCATGTTGATCAACGGCTGCCCCACGCATATGCTTACTCTAATGACGCGGTCTGCTTCCCTGTGCGGGAAGGGCCGCGTGGCAAAGCCGTGCCGCGGGCGTTTCCGCCGTCCCCTTGTGCGACGCCGCGAAGCCGAATCCCGATCGGGTTTGAGGCGTGGCGACGCTCGACCAGACAACCCGGAAAGTCCCTCGCCGCGGAAGCGGTACGTTCGCGAATACGGAGTCAGACTTGAGCGTGTGAGACGCGATGGGCACAGACGCGGCCTGACCGCGGCAGGGATCTCAAATCGCGAGCGCGGAGAAACTCACGGCTGCCTTCCACCGCGCTCGGAGGAAACCGGTCGTATCGAAAGCCGTGGCGCTGCGGCGGGTGGCTGCGGAAGTCATGCAAATGCCGGGTTACAGGAACTCCATTCCGCTGGGCATCGTTCATCGTGATGGGCGACGGACTGCGCTGATCAAGCCGCCGGCCATTGCACGACCGTGATTTTCGTGAACCCTTCTTCCATCGTTGGCGGGACCAGCTTTTTCGACAGGCGCTCGATCGCGTCCGGCGGGACCACGCGGGCGCGGCTGCGGTTCCTTTCCTGACACACCGCGGCGGGGACGTCGAACCAGACTGCTTCGACGTCGCAGCCATAGGCTCCCGCCAGAGTGAGGTACGGACGCCGCTCCTCCGCGCTGAGATGCGTGGCGTCCACGTACGTCACCGGACGGCCGATCGCAAGACGCTGTCGTAATAGAAACCTCAGCGTCGCGAACACACGCGCGTTTAACGACTGGTCCGTTGGGTCGTCGGCGAGAATCTCGCGGATGCTGTCCGAGGAAAGGGCGCGCAGGCCGGTCCGCTCAAGCCAAGTCGATTTCCCGCTGCCGGGAAGACCGACCAGCAAGACGATGCGCTGCCGCTCCGGCTCAGACAACGTAGCGGCCGGCATCGATCACGCGGGCGGCAATCCTGCGCCGCAGCGCGACCGCGTTCACGGGCTCGTATTTCGAGAACCGGCGCAGCACGGCCATATTCGAGCGCAACGCGTCGCCCTCCGAACACGCGGCGAGAACCGTCCGCGCGGTCTGCTCGATGTGGGCCATGGCGTCGCACGTCAGCACGGCCGTCATGTCCGCCGACTGCTCCGCCTTCGCCGCCGAGGTGGATCCGGCAATCTTGCGCGCGCGCAGCAGCGAGGATTCCATGGCGAAGATGTCCATAATAATATCGGTGATTCCGGCCACCACTTCCTGCTGCTGGTCGAGCGCCGCGAGGTAGCGCTGATACGCTATTCCCATTGCCATGAGCGCGACCTTCTTCGCGTTCCGGACAAGCTTGGTTTCGGCTGCGAACGGACCATCGCTGCTGTCCGAAGACAGACTCGGCCCGGCGAGGATCTCGGCCATTACGCCCTGCGCCGCCTGCACCAGGGGCAGCGTTCCGCGCGCGGCGCGCTTCAACAGCATGCCGGTGGTAAGCAGACGGTTGATCTCGTTCGTGCCCTCGAAAATGCGGTTGATGCGCGAGTCGCGATAGGCGCGCTCCACGGCGTAGTCCTGATGGTAGCCGTAGCCGCCGTGAATCTGGACGCCCTCATCGACCACGTAGTCGAGCATTTCCGAAGCGTAGATCTTGATGATCGAGCATTCGGCGGCGTATTCTTCGATTACCTTGAGCATCGTCTGGGCGGCGTCGGAACGGTCCCACGAGAAATCCTCCAGCCCCGCTTCAATCATTCCGACAACGCGATAGGTCATGCTTTCAGTCGCGTAGATACGGATGGCCATTTCCGCAAGCTTGTGCTGGATCATCCCGAACTGCGAGATCGTTGTGCCAAAGGCTTTCCGTTCCTTCGCGTATTTCGTCGAAATCGCGAGCACGTTCTTCGATCCGCCAACCGCGAACGGACCGATCTTCAGACGGCCGAGGTTCAGAATATTGAAAGCGATGATGTGGCCGCGCCCCACCTCGCCGAGCACGTTTTCGACGGGCACGGAAACGTTGTCGAGGAATATGGCGCAGGTGGAGCTTCCCTTGATCCCGAGCTTCTTCTCTTCGGCTCCGCAACTCACACCGGCGAACGCCTTCTCCACGAGGAATGCCGTGAATTTGTCGCCTCCGACCTTGGCGAAGACCGTGAACAGATCCGCCTTTCCGCCGTTCGTGATCCACATCTTCTGGCCGTTCAGGACGTAGTGAGTGCCGTCCTCGCTCAGATCCGCGCGCGTTTTCGCGGCAAGCGCGTCGGAGCCTGCGTGGGGCTCGCTCAGGCAATACGCGCCGACGAACTCGGCGGTCGAAAGCTTCGGCAGATACTTCTGTTTCTGCGCCTCGTTGCCGTAAAGCAGAATCGGCATGGTGCCGATGCCCGCGTGCGCGCCTTGCCAGCTCGAATAGGAGCCATCGAGCGCCAGATGCTCAGCCGCCACCATGAGCGAGGTGAGGTCGAGCTCCATGCCGCCGTACCGCTCGGGAGTCGTGATGGCGACGAGCCCGATCTCCGCGGATTTCTTCAGAACCTTGACGGCGAGATCGTGATTCCCGTGGCGGATTTCTTCGATGTACGGCTCGACGTCGTTCACCCAGAACTGGTCCACCGTGCGTCCGATGGCGCGGTGTTCTTCGGTGAGATCTTCAGCCGTGAAAATTTCCTCGGGTTCGCGTTCTTCAATGAGAAATCCGCCGCCCTTGGTCTTGGGGAGTACCGCTGTCGCCGTTGCCATAAAGGTTACCTCTTCTTCGGTCACATTCTCTCAAAAATTCCGGCCGCGCCCTGTCCGCCGCCGACGCACATCGTTACCATGCCGTACTTGGCTTTGCGGCGGTCCATCTCTCGGAGGATACTCGCGGTCAATTTCGCGCCCGTGCAGCCGAGCGGATGGCCCAGGGCGATCGCGCCGCCGTTCACGTTCACGGATTCGGGATCGAGACCGGCCTTGCGCATGACCGCGATCGCCTGTACGGCGAACGCCTCGTTCAACTCGATGACGGCGATGTCATCGAGTTGGATGCCGGCGAGCGCGAGGGCCTTAGGAATCGCCACTACAGGGCCGATCCCCATGATTTCCGGGGGCACGCCGCCGGTCGCGAAGCTCACGAACCGGGCTTTCGGCTTGAGGCCGAGAGCCTTCGCCTTCTTTTCTGACATTATGATAGCTGCGGCCGCGCCGTCGCTGGTTTGCGAGGAATTTCCGGCGGTAACGGTGCCCGTGGCGTGAAACACCGGCTTCAGTTTCGCGAGGGCTTCAAGAGTGGTATCGGCGCGGGGACCTTCGTCTTTGGAGACTACGGTTTTCGTGGTCTTGGGCTTCGGGGCACCATTCAGGGACGCTCCATTCGCGCTGACGGTCTCCACTTCGATGGGAACGAGTTCCTCATCGAAGAGTCCATCAGCCTGGGCGCGGAGCGCGTTGCTGTGGCTGCGGAAGGAGAACTCGTCCTGCTCCTCGCGCGAAATGCCGTACCGGCGCTGAAGTTGCTCGCCCGTGAGTCCCATGTTCATGAAGACTTCGGGACGATTGTCGGTGAACCAGGGGTTGGGGGAAAAACCGTGGCCCGCGCGCGGGAGCAGGCTCATCGACTCGCTTCCTCCCGCGATGATGATTTCCGCGCCGCCCGAGCGAATGCGGTCCGCCGCCATCGCGATGGCTTGCAGGCCTGAACTGCAGAAGCGGTTGATGGTGACCCCGGTGACGGAATCGGGGAGTCCGGCGCGGAGGGCGGCGAGACGCGCCATGTTCATGCCCGATTCGGCCTCCGGCATGGCGCAGCCGAGGACGACATCTTCGACGTCGGCGGGATCGATCTCGGGATACTTTTCCAGAAGGCGGCGAATTACGGCGGCGGCGAGGTCGTCGGGACGTGTTGTCTTGAGCGCGCCTCGCGGGGCTTTGCCGATGGGAGTGCGGAGGCAATCGATGATGACGGCTTCTTGCATGTCAGGTTCTCACTTATGTTCGGCGGCGCTTCACGCCGCTGGCAGGCTATCGGCCTGCGTTACCAGGGTCGTTAGTTTCTGAGCGGTTTTCCGGTTTTCAACATGTGCTGGATGCGCTGCTGCGTCTTTGCCTGGCCGCATAGACTCAGGAAGGCCTCCCGCTCCAGATCCAATAAGTACTGCTCACTTACGGTCTGCTGTCCGGTGAGCCTGCCACCGCTAAGTACATGCGCCAGCTTCTCTCCGACTACAACGTCGTAGTCGCTGATGTAGTTGCCCTGGCGAGCTATGTAGATACCGACTTTCAGGAGAGCCAGCGTGTTCTGCCCGCCAACGCGGATATCGGTGCGGGACACGGCAGGCACATACGACGGGGCGCCCGCGAGTGCCGTTGCCTTCGCGTCCGCGATGAGGCGCTCGCGGTTCATCGTGACGTTATCGACAGGCCTCAGTAACCGTAACTTCCGCGCGTCGGCGGCGCTTGTGGACACTTTCCCGTAGGCGATGGTCTCGAACGCTGCCCCGGCGTCTCCCGCGCGCAGCAGCATTTCCTTGCAGCCGCCACCACCCGGGATAAGGCCGACACCCGTCTCGACCAAACCCATGTAAAGTTCCGCCGACGCCTGAACCCGCGCCGCGTGCAGCACCACTTCGCAGCCGCCGCCGAGCGCCATTCCGAACGGCGCCGCGACGACGGGTTTCGGCGCGCACTTCATCGCCATGTTCACCTGCTGGAAGCGATGAATGGCCGCGTTCAGCTCATCCCACTCGCCTTCCTGCGCGGCGAGCAGCACAAGCATCAGGTTCGCTCCGACACTGAAGTTCTCGCCGTGATTCGCGACGATCATAGCCTCGAAGTTTCGCGCGGTTTCGTCGATGCCCGCGCGAATCATGAACGTCAGGTCGTCGCCGATGGAATTCATCTTCGAATGGAATTCAACGGCGAGCACGCCATCGCCAAGGTCGACCAGGGAGGCACCGGCGTTTTTCCTGACTATACGATGCCCCTTCAGCGTGACGATGCCGGGCCGCCCTTCGAGCGGCCGATAAACGTTTGATGCAAAGTCGAAATATTCCCCGTCCCTGTAGAAGGAACCCGCGCCCGACGCGCGCATCGCCGCGACGTTCTCCGGCAGTTTGCAGCCGTCCTTCTCCATTCGCCGGCACGTAGCCTCAAAGCCCAGGGCATCCCAGAGTTCGAACGGACCGAGCGGATTGCCGTAACCCCAGCGCATCGCGCGGTCGATTTCGACGATGCGTTCCGAGATCTCGGGGACGACGGAGGCGCTATAGATCAGAAGGTCGCGAAAGAGTTGCCACAGGAACGAGCCGGCGCGGTCTTCGGATGCCACGAGCGCGCGGAGCCGCTCAGGGAGATTCTCCACGTTGCGGGCCGCATCGACCGAGGGGAAGCGCACCTTTTTCGCGGGATGGTATTCGAGCGTGGTCCAGTCGATGGCATGAATTTCTTTCTCAGGCCCCTTGCCGACGCGTTTGTAGAAGCCTTGGCCAGTCTTTTCGCCGAGCCATTTTCGTTCGAGCATCTTCTCCATGAATTCGGGAAGAACGAAGCGCTCACGCCAGGGATCCTGGGGGACGGCATCGTACAAATTCCTCGACACATGAGCCCAGATATCGAGACCGACGATATCGAGAAGGCGAAAGCTGGCGGATTTGGGCATCCCGATCAGCGGGCCGGTAAGGGCGTCGACCTCTTCGACCGAGTAGCTGCCTTCGACGGTCAGCTTATAAATGGTGCCGCCGAAGAAACTGCCGACGCGGTTGGCAATGAAATTGGGCGTGTCCTTGCACCGCACGACACCCTTGCCGAGGCGGATGTCGCAGAAAGCGGAGATGAAATCCAGGATCTCGGGTTGGGTCTCGGCGCCTGGAATGACTTCGACGAGATGCAGATAACGCGGCGGATTGAAGAAGTGGGTGCCGAGAAAGTGCGCCCGGAGTTCGGGGCCGAAATTTTCGGAAATTTGAGCGAGCGGAATGCCGCTGGTGTTGGTGGATAGAATCGTGCCGGGTTTGCGGACGGCTTCGACCCTTGCGAGAAGGTTGCGCTTGATGTCGAGATTCTCAGCCACGGCTTCGACGACCCAGTCGCATTCGGCGATCCGGGAGAGGTGGTCCTCGAAGTTGCCAGGTTCGACGAGTGCGGCCGCGGCGTCTGAGTAGAAGGCCACGGGCTTCTGTTTGGCGGCGCTCTCGATGCCGCGCAGGGCGGCAGCATTGCGGTTGGGCTGGTCCGGAATTACGACGTCGAGTAGGAGTACGGGAACGCCCGCATTGGCGAAGTGAGCCGCGATTCGCGACCCCATGGTACCCGCGCCGAGGACGGCGACCCGTCTGAGTGTTTTCATTCGAACTGCCCCAATGGCGAGTGTAACAGATGACGGAGTTGGGTCGACGGGATTTCGGTGGGGTCTAAACGGAAGGGAGGGCGGAGGGGGTGCGGCCGAGCGTGAAATTGAATTTTCGCTGGACGAGGAATCTGGGCCACGCGCCGGACTCGAGATGGGGAGACCTCGAGAGTTTGATCTTCGTGTTAGCCGGTCATCGCGCCAACAGCCGCGGAGAGCGGAAAATCACAACTAGATTTTCTGCGTCATCCCCCGGCGGCCCCAGCAGCCGACGCAGCCTGCGGCGTGCCAAGCTGGTTTCCCGTGGCGGCTCGGAGTGCTGATAATCGGCCGGTAAACGAGTCACAACACTTGAACTATTTTCCACACGGATCCCAAAGCCTTTAGTCGAATCCCAACCAGCCTCCCGGACCCGGCCGCGTATGATTGGAACGGAGGCACCAGTGACCGGTCTTCGCACACGCCCCGCAAAAAAAGCAAAAACAAATTCTCTGCGTCACCCCCCTTTCAAGTGCATGACACAACAAGACTTACAGGTCGGATGCCCACGATCGAGGTGCCGGACGACCGTTCGAGCGAGCGGTGCATCGCTTCCGGAGGGCACGGAAATCGGCAAGGAGCTGTGCGGGCCAAGGCCGTCATCCGGGCCTATAATTGTTTTCATGGCACGTCTGGGCCAGATCGCATTCTGTTCACTCGCCTTTGCGTGGAGCGCGTTCGCCGCCGACCTATCGTGCCCGGCGTATCCTTCAGAACAGCGCGCCGGGCAGCAGCTTCGCCTCACCCTTGAACGCGACGCTGCGAAGCTTGCCAAAGCCCGTCGCCCGCCGAACGCAGCCGCCGCGAACGTCAACTTTATCGACGACATCCTGTTCGGAAAGATGGCCGCCGACGGCATCGAACCCGCCCCGCTCGCCACGGACGCCCAACTGCTCCGGCGCGTCTCGCTCGACCTCACGGGCCGCATTCCGTCTCCCGAACAAGTGACCGCATGGCTCAAAGACGACAGCTCCGCGAAGTTCGCGGGACTGCTCGATTCTCTGATCGGTTCCCAGTCCTTCGTGGACTATTGGACGCTTTATTACGCCCGTCTTTTTGAGGTCACGAGCGACTATTACTATTTCATCGGCATCCCTGGCAGGAATCAGTTCTACCGCTTCCTTCGAGATTTCGTCGAGAACGACCGTTCCTACCGCGACGTCGCCGCCGAAATGATTTCCGCCGCCGGCGACTCCCACGCCGCCGGCCCGCCGAATTTCCTGATGCGCGGCATCCAGTTCAGCGAGCCCGTGCAGGACACCTGGGACGAGTTGACGAATCGAGTGACGAGCGGGTTCCTTGGCGTCCAGTCACAGTGCATCTCCTGCCACGACGGCCGCCGCCACCTCGAGAAGATCAACCTGTTCCTCTCGACCCGGAGACGTCAGGAATTCTGGCAACAGTCGGCGTTTTTCTCCCGGATGAGCATCCTCGAACAGCCCGTCGATGCCTACAATCAGCAGCGCAAGGGCATCGTCGGCGACCGTTCCACGGGCGGATACAACGGCGTGCTGTCCGATCCGAACAATCCGGGTCCCAGGCCCACCCGCTCTGGTGGCCCCTACGAGCCCGTGTACCTGTTCAGCGGTGAACGTCCGAAGACGGGCCAGTGGCGGAAGGAACTCGCGCGCATCGTCACTTCAGACCGTCAGTTCGCCCGCGCTACCGTAAATTATCTCTGGGCCCATTTCTTCCGGGTGGGTATCGTCGATCCGCCGAACGGCTGGGATCTTGCCCGCATCGACCCGGCGAAACCGCCCTCGGGAAATTGGACGTTGCAGCCCAGCAACCCGGAACTGCTCGAAACGCTGACGACTGCTTTCATCGATGGCGGCCACCGCATCCGGCCCATCATCCGCCTGATGGCCGAATCACGAGCCTATCAGCTTTCGAGTCGCTATCCCGGAACGTTCCGGCCTGAGTATTCCCGTTACTTCGCGAAGCAGACACCGCGTCGTCTGTCGGCGGAAGAGATCTACGACGCCATGGCGGCCGCAACGCAGACGCAAACGCCCATGTATGTGGAAGGATTTCCGGAGCCGTTGCTTTACGCAAGTCAGCTACCCGATCCGACCGAGCCGCGTGCGGACGGCGCGATCCAGCAGTTTCTCCAGAATTTCGGCCGCGGCGACTGGTGGCGTCAGCCTCGCGAAACGCGCAGCAGCGTCATTCAGGTGCTCTATCTGATGAACGACGTCGGAGTCAACTTCCGCACTTTCGGCAACAAGTATTGGGCCGGATCGACGCGCGTGGCGCGCCTCTCCGCCGCCGACGCAAGCGACCGCGACGCGGTCACGCAACTTACGCTCTCGACCCTCGGCCGCCTGCCCACCGATGAAGAGATCGCGGCCGCCGTAAAGTACAAGCACACACCCCGCGAAGAGTGGCTTTCCGACGTTCAGTGGGTGCTGCTGAACGAGCTCGAGTTCATATTCAATCACTGAGCGAACCATGCCACTCTTTCCCCGCCGCCAATTTCTCGCCGGTCTCGGAGCGCTTGCCGCGAACGTCCGAAAGGGGGACGCCGCCGTGACGTCGCGCGGGGCCGCCCTTCAGAATTCCGCGCAGGCGTGTATTTTCGTGAACCTGGACGGCGCGCCCAGCCACGTGGATACGTTCGACTTCAAGGCTGGTTCGTGGACGCCGGGGGACGCCAATCCGCAGCAGGGGGCCGGCGGTATCGTCCTCAGCCGCACGCTGTTTCCGCAACTCTCGCGAATCACCGGCGACCTCTGTTTGCTGCGCTCCATCGAGAGTTGGGAGGCGGCGCACGAACGGGGGCAGTTCTATCTGCAAACCGCGCATTCCTCGAACCCTGCCTTTAATGTGGAGACGCCTCACATGGGCGCCGTCGTCGCCTTGGAAAGAGGCGGCGGAAGATTTCCACCATTTCTGGCGCTAAACGGACCCGTCAGTCAAGGGTCGGCCTTTCTGGGCGGCCAGGTCGAACCCGTGGCCGCGCCCGCTTCGCAATACGGTTTCAGCACGCTGGAACACGCCTACTATGGCGAGCAGAGCCAGAACCGCTTTGAGCAGTTGTACAAGATGTTGCAGGAGATGGATTCCGTCCGTAGTTCGCCCTACGACAAGCTCCTGGCCGACCACTCCGCCTATTACGACACCGCCAAGCGCCTGATGTACGACCAGACCATCGCCGGCGTTTTCAAGATGACCGATGAGGAGCGGGGACGCTATGGCGACTCCCGTTTCGGCCGCGCCTGCATCGTGGCCCGCAACGCGGTGCGCGCCGCGAACGGCGTCCGCTTCATCAGCCTCTCGCAAGACGGTTGGGATACGCATCAGGGAATGTTCGATCGCGGCTACGGCGATTCCTCGAGCCGGAATCTCTACGTGCTGGCCAATGAACTCGATCGCGGAATCGGCGCTCTCGCCGAGGATCTCAAAGCCTCCGGTCACTTCGCGTCCACTCTCATCGTGATGATGGGTGAATTCGGACGCACGCCCGGCCCTCTGAACGGCCGCGGCGGCCGCGATCACCACAAGCTCGCCATGTGCGCGGCCCTGCTCGGCGGGGGCGTAAAGGGCGGCCGCGTCATCGGAGCCACGGACAAGAACGGAGGGCGGATCGTTACGCCGGGATGGAAGCAGAACCGCCAGATTTACATTGAGGACATCGCCGCAACCATTTACTCCGCGCTAGGCATCGACTATACCAAGGTGATCAATGACACTCCATCGGGACGGCGCTTTGAGTACGTGTCCACCAACCAGGTCGATCCCGCCGCCATCACGGAGGTCTTCGGATCGTAACGATGCGCCGTCTGATCCTACTGCTGCTTGCGGCCGCGCCCCTCGGCGCGCAGGTCATCGATATCGGCTTTCCTCTGCCTTATCTGATCGCTGGACAGCAGGATCAGGCCACGGCCATCGCGCGCTCTCCAACCGGAGAAAGGCTTCAAATAGACAAGTTCAACTGGGCTACCTCCGACGCCTCCGTGCTCTCGATCGACGCGGATGGCAAGGTGACGGCGACCGGAATTGGGACCGCCAGAATCAAGGCTTCAGCGGCCCTGACGGGTGGCGTTTTCAGCGAACTGGAATTGCAGGTGGTTCCGAAGCGCCTGGAGATCACGCCCACTTCGAAGGAACTGCTCGTAGGCGATTCGTTTCAATTCACCGCTTCGGCGTTCAACATCCTTGACGCGCCGATTCCGGCTCCCTTCCAGTGGGAACTCACTGGCCAGAATGGACGCGAAACCGGCCTCGCCACAATTTCTTCGAACGGCCTGTTGAAGGCCACTGCGGCGGGCCAGATTTCGGTCCACGCCTTGATTCCATACGTGCCGCGCGATGGGAAGCCGCCACGCGTCGAAACGCTCGCCTCCGTCATTGTGAAGGCGCGACCGGAATTCCGCCTGACCCGCCTGATCTCGAACGACGCCTCACAGGACTCGTTCGCGCTGCGCCCATCCCCGGGGGCGTTTTCAGCCAACGACGCGGGCCAATTGGCCTTCACGGCTTCGCTCGACGCCCTTTCCACGGGCGTGCTGTTGTATGCGAATGGCGGCTTCCGGCTGCTCGCGAACACCGGCGCACCGTCGCCTTTCCCGGGAGGCGTGATCGCGCGTTTTCAGTCGCTCTCCCTGAACGCCCGAGGCCAAACTCTCATCAGCGTGCCAGCGGGCGTAGCTCGCCGGGACGGCGGCCTCATGCTTAGCTCAGGAGATGCCGCAAATTTCATTCTGCTCGACGGCGCCGGTTTCGGTGACCGCATCCTCGATCTCAGCTTCATGTACATCACGGCGAACTCGCTCAACGACAACGGCGATTTCGTCTTTCGCGCCCTCTATCGCGAACCCGATGCCGCTTTTCGCGACGGCTTGTTTCGCTTTTCCAACGGTTCCGCGGAACTGATCTGGGATGCCGAAAGGCCGCTCCCCGGCGTCACAGGGAAAGTGAATTTCATACTCGATGCCACCGGAGAGCAGCCCGGATGGAGCGGCAATAACGGTTTCGGTATCGATAACCAGGGGACAGTCTACTTCATCGCTCACCAGGTTTCGGGAAACGCTCGCGGCCTGTTTCGAGCGCCAGTGGGAGCCGTGACGCCCACCAGGATCATGGCTCTCGGCGACCCTTTCCTGAAATCGACCGTCAAGATTTTTACCGATCTCATCGTCCTTCCGAATGGCGATCTTGTCATGCGCCTCGATCTCAACAACGGCGAGCAACACGTGGTTCGCTACACCGCGGCGGGCCGTTTCGAGACCGTTCAGATTCGCAATAGCCAGACCTTTCGCGTCCTCGCGGCCAACACGCGGGGAGGCGTTCTATTCGCGGGAAACGCGCTCGGCGCGGCTGGGAAAGGAGAGGGTTTGTATCTTTGGAGCGGCGGCACGGCCGTCACGAACGTGCTGCTGCTGACGGCGCCGAACCGGTATGTGGAGAGCGCGGCGCTGACTGCGGCAGGTCAGGTTTACGCCGTTCTCCGCACGGACACCAACGACTTCGTGGTCGAGCAGCCCGGCGCGGCGAAGCCCACTTTGTTTCAGGCCGGCACCATGATGAGCGTCACGGCGAATCTGCACTTCAATGGTTTGGTGCGAGGCACTCGCTCGGCGATGCCGTACCTCAGGCTGGGTGATCCCTCGAGCATTTTTCAGATTCAGGCGCAAGGCTCGTCCTGGACTCTCGCTCCAAACCTGCGGCACGGCGACCGCCTCGGCTCGGGCGCGGCCTCGGTGGGTTTCGACGGCGTGACCGGCGTTTTTGAAGACGCCTCGGGTAACCTGCAATTCGACACGCGCGGAGCGCTCTATCGCCTTTCGGGTACCGCGCTTACTCAACTGATGCCAGGCTCTTTCACCGCGCCCGACAAGGT
>SHUI01000122.1 GCA_009697455.1 Bryobacterales bacterium | reverse complement strand
CTGTCGATCACCACGAATTTGGAAGAAGCCCTGGCGGGAGCCGACGCCGTTTATACCGACGTTTGGGCCAGCATGGGACAGGAAGAAGAAGCGGAGGCCCGCCAGAAGGTTTTCGCGCCTTATCAGATTGATGAGCACGCGGTTTCCTTCGCGAAACCCGGTGCGTTATTCATGCATTGTCTCCCCGCCAAGCGTGGCCTCGAAGTCACCGATGCCGTGATCGAATCCTCGTCCTCGGTGGTGTTCGATCAAGCGGAGAACCGCTTGCATGCGCAGAAGGCTCTCCTTCTGATGATGCTTTGACGCTTCGCCGACAATATTATGAGCAAATATAAGAAAGTAGCTCTCGCCTACTCTGGCGGCCTCGACACCTCCATCATCATCCCCTGGTTGAAGGAAAACTATCAGTGCGAAGTCGTGGCCGTGTGCGGGGACATCGGACAGGGTATCGACGAACTTGCGGGCCTCGAAGACAAGGCTCTCAGGACGGGCGCTTCGGAGTGTCACATCGCGGATATGCGGGAGGAATTTGTATCGGAATACCTCTGGCGCATGGTTCGCGCGGGCGGAGTTTACGAACACAAGTATCTGCTTGGCACCTCCATCGCGAGACCGTTGCTCGCAAAGCGCCAGGTCGAAGTAGCTCTGGCCACTGGTTGCGACGCGCTGTCGCACGGCTGCACCGGAAAGGGTAACGACCAGGTTCGCTTCGAGTTGACCTACAAAGCCCTCGCCCCGCAGCTCCCGGTGATCGCGCCCTGGCGCGAGTGGAACATCGTTTCCCGGGAAGACGCTATCGATTACGCCGCTGCGAGAAACATTCCGATTTCGGCGTCCACCACCAAGATCTACAGCCGCGATCGCAACATCTGGCACATCTCGCACGAAGGCGGCGAGCTCGAAGATCCGGCCAACGCCGCGCCGGACGGGATCTGGATGTTAACCCGCAGCCCGAAGGAGGCGCCGGATACGCCGGGCAGGGTTACTATCGGCTTCGAGCATGGCAACCCCGCCTCCGTGAACGGTGAAACACTTGCCGGCGTTCCGCTGCTTGAATCGCTGAACAGGATTGGCGCGGAGCACGGTATCGGACGCATCGATCTGGTCGAGAACCGCTTTGTCGGAATGAAGTCGCGCGGCTGCTACGAAACGCCCGGCGGAACTCTGATAATGGCGGCGCACCGGGAACTCGAAGCGCTTACGCTCGACAAAAGCACGCTCCATTACAAGCAGCGGCTTGCTCTCGATTATGCCGAGATGGTCTACAACGGTCTTTGGTTCACGCCGCTGCGCGAAGCGCTTGACGCATTTTTCGAGGCCACGAGCGAACCGGTCACGGGCGAGGTAACGCTCGAACTATATAAAGGCAACATCGACCCTGTCAGCCGCAAGTCGCCAAACTCGCTCTACTCGCTCGACATAGCAAGCTTTACCATGGGCGCAAGCTACGATCAGAAGGATGCGTTCGGATTCATCAATCTTATCGGGCTGCCGATCAAAGTCCGGGCCGCCCTCCAGGCCTCGAAGAAGCCATGAAACTCTGGGGCGGCCGATTCGAAACGGGACCATCGGCAGTCTTTGAACGCTTCTCCGGCTCGCTCCATTTCGACCGGAGGTTGATCGACGCCGATATCCGCGGGTCGCAGGCGTTCGCGCGCGCTCTTGAATCCGTGGGGATTCTAACAGCCGCTGAGCGGGCTCAAATCGTCGAAGCGTTCGAGCAGATTCGAAGCGAAGCGTCCCGGGAGCCGGCGTTTTTCGAAGGCGCGTCGGACGAAGACGTGCATACCCTCGTGATCCGCAAGCTGAAGGAACGCGCCGGTCCGGTGGCGGATAAGATCCATACAGGCCGGAGCCGCAACGAACAGGTATCGCTCGACGTGCGGCTTTGGCTGCGCGAGGAGTGCGACCGGGCGCGCGGATTGGCCGCCGCTTTGATGGGCGCCCTTCTCGATCTGGCGGATCGTTATCCCAGCGCCGTGATTCCTGGCTATACGCATCTGCGGCGCGCGCAGGCGGTGTTGTGGCCGCATTATCTGCTCGCCTACTTCGAAATGTTCGCGCGGGATTGGGAGCGTTTAGGTGAGGCGCGCCGGCGGGCGAACGTACTCCCGCTCGGTTCGGGCGCGCTCGCCGGAAGCGGTTTCCCATTCGATCGCGAAGCCATCGCGCGCGATCTCGGATTCGAGGCTATCACCGCCAACAGCATGGATGTTTCGGCCGACCGCGACTTCGCGCTCGATTTCCTTTATGCGGCGTCAGTCTCGATGATTCACTTGAGCCGCCTTGCGGAGGACTGGATTCTCTATTCGAGCGAGGAGTTCGGATGGATGGAACTGGGCGACGGCGTGACAAGCGGCTCGAGCCTTATGCCGCAGAAGAAAAATCCCGACTCACTCGAATTGATCCGCGGAAAATCGGGACGCGTCCTCGGTTCGCTCCATTCCCTACTCGTCACGATGAAGGGATTGCCGCTGACTTACAACCGCGATATGCAGGAGGACAAGGAGCCTCTGTTCGACGCCGCGGATCAGTTGTGCGCGTCGCTTGAGATGGCGCGCACGGTTGTGGATTCGGTCACTCTCCACCCGTCGAAGCCTCTCGCGGCCGTGGAGGAGAGCTGGGTGATCGCAACCGATCTCGCGGAGGCGCTGGCGCGGAGCGGAACACCTTTCCATCAGGCGCATCAGATCGCCGGGAGGCTCGTCCTCGAAAGTATCCGCGCCGGCAAGAAGCCCTCGGACTGGACTTCCGGCGCGCTACAGGCTTTTGCTCCGGAGTTCAGATCGGAGCACGCTCTGCTGCTCAATCCGTTGGAGGGAATGAAGTCGCGGAGTGTACCTGGAGCTACCGGACCCGAACCGGTCGCGAACGCGCTCGCGGCGGCGCGGCGCAGGCTGCAATCGATGCTTCAATGAGCAAGAGCTACCGTCACGGCCAGATCCTGCGGATCATCCGATCGAAATCCGTCCATACGCAGGACGAGCTGGCGCGGTGCCTCAAGACAATCGGACTGGACACGACGCAAGTCACGCTCTCGAGGGACGTGCGCGAACTGGGACTGGTGAAGACCCCGGAGGGCTATCGCGAGATCACTCACGAGGAGACCGGCCCTGCCTTCCGGCTGCTGGCCGCTGAATTTCTGCAGGACGTGCGCGAAGCGAGGAACCTGGTGGTTCTGAAGACGGCGCCCGGTCACGCGAACTCGGTCGCCGTGGCCCTCGACAACGAAGAGTGGAAGGAAGTGGTGGGGACGATCGCGGGCGACGATACAGTCTTGGTGATAGCGCCAGACGAGAAGACGGCCGCGCGCTTATGCAAGCGCTTTCACAAACTGCTCGAAGGCAAGTAAGGGCCTGTCAGGAAATAGCTGTTCCAGGTCCGCGCACGGAACTGTGGGCGAAACCCACATTGCCGCGCCGCTTTTTCATGAAAATCCGCGGAACTCAGCGGCCCTCCCCGACAGGCGGTAAACAAAAAAGCGATCACCTGCCCCACCGGCTGCCAGTTGCAATAGTCATTTCATGAGGGGACCTAAATGGGTACCCGCGAAAGCGTGTGATACAATCCCTCTCTTCACCTAAAGGAGCGAGCAACAATGAGAATATTTTCGATTTCATGCATGGCGGCACTGGCATTTTGCGTGTGCCCCGGCTTCGCGCAGGAGTTGTGGGCGCCCAAAGGGACGCCGGCGGAATACAAAGCGCCCCATCAACCGATCACGAAGATCGGCGACCTGAAGGCGAGCCACGCCGGACAGAAATCGTGGCGGCAAACCATCGTCGACGACGAACACTTGCGCAGCGATTACGTTTGGTCGTCTCCTGGAACCAAAGCGCCGCGCGCCCTGCATCCCGATACGCGCGCCTGGTGGGTTGTGATGGAGGGTCAGCTTCGCTTCGATATCGAAGGCCAACAGCCGTTCACCGCATCGAAGGGTTCCATGGTGCAGGTCCCCATGGCCACGCTTTTCTCCTTTGAGACCATAGGCAGCGAGCCGGCGCTCTACTTTGAAACAAACATTGCCGGAGCGAAGACGCTGTATGCGAGCCAAATGGACGCTCCGAAAATCCCGGGCCTCAACTTCATGCCGGTGCGTTTCATGCGTACGAAGGGCGAGTACGACAAAAGCAACAAGCCGCACCAGACCTTCGACGACGTTGCAAAGGCGATCGACGAAGGCAGGCTCAAGGGCACAATCCGCATCGTCGACGACGCCCGCGGCGCGGCAAACTTCATTTACGGGTACGAAAAGAATTTGCCGCCCATCAATCCCAAGGACAAGGGTCACTATCACCCGGAAGGAGCCGAATACTGGCTCATCATGAAGGGACAGATCCGGTATCCGGTAGAGACGAAGGGCGTAATCATCGCGAGCGAAGGAGATGTCGTCTACGTCCCGAAGTTCACCTTCCACGCTCCCCGCTGGTATGGACCAGTCGCGTCGTGCCGTCTTGCCATGAACGGATATCCTTTCATCTCGCACTTGTTCGAACCGGCGCCGCCGAAATAGCCGCGCGATCTGGCTCGAGCGGGCTTTCCGTTCGCGGGCCTGGGCGCCGCTACCAGGGGGACCGCCCATAAGCCGGAATCACCGCGGATAGCTGAGTGAAAAGGGATACCCACTTTCCAGTCAAAGGGATACCACTTGCTGGAAAATGCCATCAAGGGCCGATTTCTTTCTCCAGCCTCTCGATCCGGTCGGTAAACGGAGGATGAGATGAGAAATACTCCTCCAGCCCTGTGGCGCTTGCCGAGGTTTTTTCCAAACGGCGAAGTGCGCGCACGGCGGCGCGGGCGTCGAATCCGGCCGCCGCGGCCAGCCGGGCCCCTTCCCTATCGGCGTCCAGTTCCAGTTCCCGCGAATAACCGGTCCTCAGCGCGTCCCGGAGCATCCCGCCAGTACCGGGTATCCGCTTCGTTACCGCGCTCAGCAGCGTGCTGGCCATCAATTGCTCCTTCGCGTGGCCGAGCAAAACGTGTCCCATCTCGTGCCCCAGGATGAACGCAAGCTCGTCGCTGTCGCTGCCGAGAAGTTTGAGCAGCGGCTCGGTGATGTACACGAATCCACCGGGGAGCGCGTAAGCGTTCACCGCTCCGTCGGGAACCGCTGTGAACCGGAATTTGAAGCGGCGGTCCTGGCAGGCATCCGCAAGCCGGGAGCCGGCCATCATTACCAGGTCCTGTTGTTCGTGCGGCGCGCGGCGGGAGAATTGCGCATCGAACTCTCGCGCGCATTCCCGGCCATAGTCGCGCTCCTTCTCGATCGATTCATCTTCGGACCCGAAAAACCAACTCCAGATCCACTTTGCCAGGCTGAACGGCTTCCGTGCATGGCCGCCAAGCAAGGAACCGAGACGAGGCAAGAGTTTTGCGCCGAGAAACAGGAGCAGTACGGCGATGAGGAACGGTTTCAGCAGGACGGAACTCCACGACGTACGGATTCATGGTACATCAGGCTGTCGCGGGTGCGCGGAAACTCTGGCGCATCCACCGCCAGGCAATTTCGGTCTTCCGGCGACGGGAGATTCCTACATACCGGCAGCGTTGTTGGCCCTCGAGTCTATGAAGCGCCAGACGCTGCTGGAGAATCACGCGGCTCTAAGGCAGACAACGGCCATGATGGCGCGGGAGGTGGCGCGTCTCGCTCATTAGGGTTTGGTGATAGCGGTGGCCTTCAGCTCGGACGGCAAATGGGTGGCGACGGCGGGTGGGGACGGAACGGCGACGCATTAATGCGGTTCGGCAAGCGGACGGAGGCCGTGCGGTTGCTCGAAAAGGCCCGTGCCGCCGGTCCGCGAAACCCGGCTGTGCTAAACGCGTTGGCGGTCCACCATGCCACGCAGGGCAGACTGGCAAAAGCGATCGAGTTGCTCGAAAAGGCCCGCGCGTCGAACCCCGATCATCCCCTTACCTGGATCAACCTGGGCGTCAGCCACGAAGCGATGGGCAGCGCGGACAGGGCTCTCAAAGCTTATCTTGAAGCGATCCGGTTACAGCCGGACTCAAGCGAAGCCCGTCGGCGCCTCGCCTCGCTACAATGAGGCGCGCGGACTGCCGCTGAAGGCTGCGCGGCGCACTCCGCTGCGCGCCAACCTCGCCGGTCGGCAAACGCAGGTTCCGGGCAGCGACTACACCGGATTGGGCACGGCCATGATAGGCGCACGGCTACATCGCTTACGGGCGTGCCGCGACGCGCGAGGCCATAAGCGCGCCGTGACCTGTAGGAGGCGGTCTACCCGCCCCAGAACTGCCTGCGCTCCTTAATCAACCAAACCACCGCACCGTAGTATACTCAGTCACTAACCTATGCTCCCGACCGAAACATAGCCCCTTCACTGCCGAATCATGCCCTTCCTCCCCAAGCACGAATTCGACATCTTCGTCAGCTACGCCCACGACGATGATCGCAACTGGGTCGAGGCCTTTTGCAAGGAGTTAGAAACCGAGCTCTTCAGCAGCCTTCCGGGACGTGACCGGCCTTCCCTATTTCTCGACAAGCACGACCTGCGAGCCGGCGACGACATTAATTCCACCATCGCCCGCGGCATCGACGCCTCCGCGCTATTCCTGGCCATTGTCTCAACGAAATACCGCGCCAGCGCTTATTGCATGCGCGAAGAGCTTGGAAGATTCCAGAAGACGCACGGCGAGGCCTCGAACCGCATTTTTCAGATCATTCGCCCGAAGAGTGTGGCCAAGCCACCCGTACCGGAATCCTTGTGGGTCGATTACGGCGACAGGGCTCGCTTGATCGACGGATTCGCCGCGCGGTTGACCCAACTCCGCCGTGAACTCGTCCAGATCTACATCGCATGGCCCGGCCGGGCCGCGGAAAAGGACCGTCATTGGATCGAATCCGAATTCCGGCTTCAGAAATACGTAATCCGTCCCTATGACGTCTTCAATGAATACGCGCGCGACGAGGACATTCGGAGCGAACTAAAAGACTCCGACCTTTCCATCCACATCTTCGGCGTCGAGCCTGACCCTCTGGCCGATCGCCAATTCCGTATCGCTTGCGAACTGGGCAAGCCGGCGTTGATCGTGACGCGAAATCCCGAGGAACCGCGCAGGCACTCGCTCGATCCCACGCCCGCCATCTACTTGGCTGACCCGAACGCCATGCGTCATCTGGTCGAGCGGGTCAAGCTGAATCTCAGCTCTGGTGGCGCGCCGCCGCCGTCGGACTCCGCGCGTTCCGTCTTTCTCCTCTATAAACCGGACCAGGACTGGCGCTGCGCGGACGACCTCACTCAGATGCTCCGTGACCGCGGAGCAGACGTTTTTCCACCGGCCGACCCGTATCCCGATCCTTTCCTCGAACTCGACGCACATGTGGACGACCTGCGGCAGTCCGCCGGTGTAGTCCTCTGCTGGGGCGACGCTCCGAATGAGTGGCTGGACGGAGTGGATCGTAAGCTATCCGCGCTTCGCATGCGCGACAAGCGGGTCGGGCAGTTGACGCGCGCGAAGTACTTCGTCGAGCCGCCGCCCAAAGAGGGACGCGCGGGCCGGAACGAGTTCATCATCCGCAACGAACAGGACCTGGAGCCGTTCCTAAAGGCGGCCGGAGTCCTCCGATGAATCCCTATCCCGGCTTGCGTCCGTTCGAGAAGGAATACGCGCAGTGGTTCTTCGGCCGGGATCGCCAGATTTCGGAATTGATCGAGCGCCTCCGCGGTAACCGTTTTGTGGCGGTTGTGGGCCTCTCCGGCAGCGGAAAGTCGTCGCTGGTGCGTGCGGGGTTGCTACCCGCTTTGCGCGCGGGGCAACTTGGTCCGGCGGGGAGCGGATGGCGTATCGCGATCATGCGCCCGGGCGAAGAGCCTGTGGCTGCGCTGGCGGCGGAACTGAGCAGGAGCGACGTGCTCGGGCCCTCGGCGGATCGCGCGGCGCTACTCGAAGGCTCGAGCTTCGGTCTGCTTGAGGCGACAAAAGAGGGACGCCCACCGGGCACGAATCTGATGGTCTTCGTGGACCAGTTTGAAGATCTCTTCCGTCTGGTGCGGGACAGCAAGCTGGACGCTCAGCGCGCCGCGCATTTCATCAACCTGTTGCTCACCGTCGCCGAAGAGCCTCGGCCGGATTTTCCCGTTTACGTCGTCATCACGCTGCGTAGCGAGTATTTGGGACATTGCGCGCGATTCTACGGTTTGCCCGAGACTTTGAACCGTAGCCAGTACCTGGTGCCGCGGCTGACGCCCGAGCAACTCCGCGAAGCCGTTGAGGCGCCTGCCGCGTTGACGGACGTCGAGATTGAGCCGGCACTGGTACAGCGCCTGCTCGTCGACGCATCCGCCGCGCCGGACGAACTGCCGAGGCTCCAGCATTTGCTGATGCGGCTGTGGGAGCATCGCGAGCGCTCGGAGGCGGGCGAACGCATGACGTTGGAGCGGTATCGCCATCCCGAAATCGGCGGTCTCGATCGGGCTCTCGACCTGCATGCCGAAGAGACCTACGCAACGCTTTCGGAGGAGCAGAAGCGGATCGCCCAGCGGGTGTTTCAGCGCCTTACTACCTGGGATGAGGCGAGCCGCGACGCTCGCCGGCCAACGGGACTGCGCGAACTCGCGGCGGTTTCCACCGCCTCGCCCGAAGCGGTCGATGAAGTAGTTCAGCGCTTTCGCGCCTCCCACTTTCTGACGGAGATTCCGGCGGCCGGCGGAGGCGAGCCGCTGATCGACATCACGCATGAAAGCCTGATCCGGCACTGGGATCGGCTGAACCGCTGGGCCAAGGAGGAGGCGCGCTTCGCAGAGATCTTCCGGAGCCTGGCGAACGAACAAAGGCCTTTATGGAGCGAGGTGGAGGTCCGGGAGGCGATCCAATGGCGTGCCGAATCCCGGCCGAATGAGGCGTGGGCGGATCGGTACCGTGCGGGGCGGCTAAGCGCCGCGCTCGATGTGCTAGGGCATTTCGAACAGGACCTGCTGGCTGCGGCGCGGCGCAGACGGCAATTCTTCGCCGGATTACTGGGTGTCGCGATAGTGATGACAATGTTGTCCGGGTTAGCGCTCTGGCAATGGTGGCGCGCGGACGGTCTTAGGCAGGAATCGCTGACCCGGCAGTTGGCGGCTGAATCCGTTGCGTTGCTTCCGGCGACGGAAGATTCCTACATACCGGCAGCGTTGTTGGCCCTCGAGTCCATGAAGCGGCGGCCGCTGCTCGAGAATCACGCGGCTCTGCGGCAGGCGACAGCCGTAATGGTGCGGCAGGTGGCGCGCCTCGACCATCAGGGTAGAGTGAATGCGGTGGCCTTCAGCCCGGACGGCAAATGGGTGGCGACGGGGAGTGAGGACCAGACTGCGAGGGTGATGGAGGCGGCAACGGGGAAGGAGGTGGCGCGCCTCGCTCATCAGGATAATGTAAATGCGGTGGCCTTCAGCCCGGACGGGAAGTGGGTGGCGACGGGGAGTGCGGACCAGACTGCGAGGGTGATGGAGGCGGCGACGGGGAAGGAGGTGGCGCGCCTCGCTCATCAGCGTTGGGTGTTAGCGGTGGCCTTCAGCCCGGACGGGAAGTGGGTGGCGACGGGGAGTTCGGACAATACAGCGCGGGTGATGGAGGCGGCGACGGGGAAGGAGGTGGCGCGCCTCGCTCATCAGGGTTCGGTGAGAGCGGTGGCCTTCAGCCCGGACGGCAAGTGGGTGGCGACGGGGAGTGAGGACAATACGGCGCGGGTGATGGAGGCGGCGACGGGGAAGGAGGTGTCGCGCCTCGCTCACAAGCGTACAGTGTATGCGGTGGCCTTCAGCCCAGACGGCAAGTGGGTGGCGACGGCGGGTGGGGACGGAACGGCGCTCGTGATGGAGGCGGCGACGGGGAAGGAGGTGGCGCGCCTCGCTCATCAGGGTCATGTGATTGCGGTGGCTTTCAGCCCCGACGGCAAGTGGGTGGCGACGGGGAGTTGGGACAATACAGCGCGGGTGATGGAGGCGGCGACGGGGAAGGAGGTGGCGCGCCTCGCTCATCGGAGTACGGTGAATGCGGTGGCTTTCAGCCCGGACGGCAAGTGGGTGGCGACGGGGAGTGACGACAATACGGCGCGGGTGATGGAGGCGGCGACGGGGAAGGAGGTGGCGCGCCTCGCTCATCAGGGTTTGGTGAACGCGGTGGCGTTCAGCCCGGACGGGAAGTGGGTGGCGACCGGGAGTGCGGACGGAACAGCGCGGATGATGGAGGCGGTGACGGGTAAGGAACTCGTGCGGTCCCAGATGGGCGGGCCCGTCGGGCCAGTGTCTTTCTTGGGAAATTCCACGCTCCTGGTCGGTGCGTTTCCTTCGGATAGCGCATTCGAAGTCTCGCGCCTCCAACTCGATCCCGCCGAACTAATCCGCGACGCCTGCTCCCGCCTTCCGCGCAACCTCACCCGCGAAGAATGGTCCCGCTACCTCCCCGGCGAAACCTACCGCGCCACCTGCCCCAATCTCCCCGAATCCCCCAAGCCCGAATAGCCTGCCACTCGGTAACAGGGCAAATCTCTCTGATCACAAAGCACTTAACCAATAGACACTTAGCTTCATGGTGTACCCTGTTTTCAGAAGGGATTCTCCCACGCGTTCTCAACGTAAATTTCAAGCCACCCGCCGAGCCGGATCAGCCTCGGAATCCCTCGCGACACAAAACGGCGAAACGACCCTAAATCCCATTTTCGAACACTTCCCCGGACCCGCACACCTTCCACGGAAACAGCTTTGAAACTATTTTTGATCGTTGATTTCACACGCTTTAACACCTCGGCAACCCCGTGCGAAAAGCTCCGACAGTGTACAATCCGCGATAGATCAGGAGGGCAAACGATGTATGTTCTCGCGCCAGAAAAATATGCAAAACAAAAAATTACGAAACGACCCTAACGTCCTATTTTGGGAAAGTGCGCCCATCCAGGAGGCCGCCGCCGCAGGGCATCTTCTTCCCCGCAGCCACGTCAATGGCCTCCCTAGCGGCGTACAATAAACTCCATGAGACTACACTCAGCCCTCTGCCTCCTCCTCCCGCTCGCCGCCACGGCCGAAGACTGGCCCGAGTGGCGCGGCAAAGGCCGCACGGGCGTCTGGAACGAGACCGGCGTCTACGACACGTTCCCCGCCGCCGGGCTGAAGGCCGAGTGGCGCACTCCTCTGCGTGCCGGGTACGCGGGTCCCTCAGTCTCAAACGGACGCATCTACGTCACCGACTTCGCGCCCGCCTCTCAGACCGACAAGCGCAAGGGCACCGAACGCGTCGTCTGTCTCGACGAAAAAACCGGCCGCGTCATCTGGACGCACGAGTGGGAGGCCGATTACACCGGATTGATGGGCACCTACGCCATCGGTCCGCGCGCCACGCCCACCGTGGACGGCAACCGCGTCTACGCCCTCGGCGCGAAGGGCGCGCTGGTTGCGCTCGATGCGACAACCGGCAAGCCGGTCTGGAAGAAAGATTTCGTGGTTGACTACAAGACCAATGTCCCCACCTGGGGCATGACGGGCGCGCCGCTTGTCGATGGCGACCGCCTGATCGCGCTCGTCGGCGGGGAAAACGGGGCCAAAGTCGTGGCCTTCGACAAGAACACCGGCAAGGAGATCTGGCGCGCGCTGCCGTCCGATTCCGAACCGGGTTACTGCCCGCCTTTCATGATCGAAGCCGGCGGCGTCAAACAACTGATCGTCTGGCACCCCACGGCGGTCGCGTCGCTCAATCCCGTCACGGGCAAGGTCTACTGGGAACAGCCGTACAAAGCCCATGCGGGAATGACTATCGCGACACCGGTACGCAGCGGGCTGATGCTCCTTGTGACGTCCTTTTACAACGGTTCCATGATGATGGAACTCGACCCCGCCGAGCCTGCCGCGAAGACGCTCTGGAAGGGAAAGAGCGACAGCGAGATTAATACCGACGGCCTGCACACCGTAGTCAACACGCCCGTCATCGATGGCGACTACATCTACGGAATTTGCAGCTACGGCCAACTCCGCTGCCTCAATGCGAAGACCGGCGAACGCGTCTGGGAGACCCTCGATCTCACGCAGGAGAAGGCACGCTGGTCGAGCGGTTTTATCGTCCGTCACGGCGACCATTACTACATCAACAACGATCGCGGCGATCTCATCATCGCCAAGCTTTCGCCCAAGGGATATCAGGAAATCAGCCGGACGAAGCTGATCAAGGCGACTTCGGCGGTCGGAGTCCGGCGCGAATTCGGCGCGGTGCAGTGGTCGCACCCGGCCTATGCGAACCGCCACATCGTGGCTCGCAACGACGAGGAGATCATCCGGGTCTCGCTGGAGAAACGGTGAGGCTGTGGGCCGCGGCGGCGATTCTCTGCTGCCTGTCGTGCGCAAAACGTTCTCAGGCGCCGGAGCTTCCGCAACTGAGTCTGGATGCCTTTCTGCCGGCGGTCAGAAGCGAAGTGGCGAAGGCTCTGGAAGCCGCGCGAGCGAATCCGGCGGACGGCGGCGCTGCCGGCAAGCTCGGCATGATTCTCCACGCGCATCAACAATACGGTGCGGCGGAGGCCTGCTACCGCAGGGCCGAAGTGCTTGACCCGAAACGTCCGTCGTGGCCGTATTACCTCTCGGCGGTCTATTCGCAGGAAGGCAACAACGCCGCGTCGCTGGATGCCATGCAACGCGCGTTGAAACTCGATCCGTCCTACGCCCCCGCGCAACTTCGCATGGCCGAACTGCTGTTCGACGCCGGACGCTTGGACGAAAGCGGTGAGCGGTACCGGAAGCTCTCGTCCGCGGAAGCAACTTATGGCGCCGGCCGCGTCCATGCCGCAAAGGGCGAAACCGCCGCGGCAATTGAATCCTTCGAGAAAGCCTGCGCGCTTTTCCCGGACTACGGAGCGGCGCATTATGCGTTGGCGCTCGCGCTCCGCAAGCAAGGCAGGGACGCCGAAGCGCAGCCGCACTTCGCCCGGTACGAAGAGCACAAGCTGACAGTCCCGCCATCGAGCGATGCCCTGCTCGCCGAAGTGAACAAGCTCAATGTCGCGGCGACGGCGTTCATCCGTGAAGGGGCGGACCTCGAAGCTCAAGGAAAATTGGCCGAAGCCGCGCAAGCGCACTTGAAGGCGCTCGAAGCCGACCCGCGAATGGAGCAGGCGCACATCAACCTGATCTCGCTCTACGGCCGCTTGGGCCAACCGGAGAAGGCCGCGGAGCACTATCGGGCGGCGGTTGCGCTCAATCCCAGCCGTGCGGAGTGCTACTACAATTTCGGTGTCTTGCAGTTCTCGCTCAAGCATTACGACCCAGCTCGCGAGGCCTTCGCGCACGCCCTCAAGATCAATCCCAACTACGCTGAGGCGCACTCGAATCTGGGTTTTCTGCTCGAAACGCAGGGCAACTTCAGGGACGCCGTGGATCACTACGGCCTGGCCATCGAGAATCAACCGGGCTATCGTCTGGCGCACTTCCATCTGGGGCGGATTCTCGTGAACCAGCGGAAGTACGCCGAGTCCATTGCGCATTTCGAGAAGACGCTCACGCCTGAAGACGACGCCACGCCGGGCTACCGTTATGCTTTGGCGGTCGCCTGCGTCCGGTCGGGCAACCGGGCGCGAGG
>SHUI01000121.1 GCA_009697455.1 Bryobacterales bacterium | reverse complement strand
GCTGCGCCTGCTCGCGCGTGCTTGCCTTGGCGGTGCGGCAACCGGTACGTCCATCGAATGTCATGCAGACCTCGCAGCGGTATTGAGTGGTCTGGACCGTCGAGTAGACAATCGCCGCGAGCACAATCAGGGCAAACAGAACTCCGCCAATCGTGGTCTTCTTCACTTCACGAAGTTTCCCATTCGCCTGAATTTCTCATAGCGATGCTGAACAAGTTCGGCGTCCGTCATGGCTCCAAGCTCCGAAAGCGATTGCCGCAAGCGATCCGCGAGCGCGCGGGCAGCGGCGTCGGGATCCGCGTGCGCGCCATCGGGCGGCTCCGGCACGATGCCGTCGACTATGCCCAGGCCAACTAAATCGGTTGCGGTGAGGCGGAGCGCCGCGGCCGCCAGTTGCGCCTTCGCCGAATCCCGCCAGATAATGGCCGCGCAGCTCTCCGGCGAAATCACGCTGTAGACGGCGTTTTCCATCATGAACACGTGATTCCCCACTCCCAGCGCGAGCGCCCCGCCGCTGCCGCCCTCGCCGATGCAGACGCAGATGACCGGCACCGGCAGGCGCGCCATTTCCCGCAGGTTTCTCGCGATCGCCTCGGCCTGTCCGCGCTCTTCGGCGTCAATGCCCGGATATGCGCCGGGTGTGTCGAGAAGCGTGATCACGGGCCGGCTGAATTTCGCGGCCATCTGCATGGCGCGAATCGCCTTCCGGTAACCTTCGGGCTTCGGCATGCCGAAGTTGCGGAAGAGCTTCTGCTTGGTGTCGCGGCCTTTCTGTTCGCCCACCACCATTACGGGCTGCCCATCGAAGAACGCGAAGCCGCAGACAATCGCGGGGTCGTCGCCGAACGCCCGGTCGCCGTGGACCTCTTCAAACTCCGTAAATACTCTTTGAATGTAGTCGAGCGCGTGCGGGCGTTTTGGATGCCGCGCAAGTTGCACGGCCTGCCACGCCCGGCTACCCAACGCGCCGCTTCTGTCGTCGCTCAAGATGCCAATACCTCAATCGCTTCCGCCCCGCAAATCTTCTCGACGGCTTCGCGAAACTCCCGGTCGGGCCGTACTTTAGCAGGAACATCCAGAATAACGGAAAAATCACGCGCTTGTTCGAGGCGGAAGCGAACCTGGGTCTCTCCTGGCTTCCGCTGGAACAACTCGATCAGCTCGGCGCTTGCATTTGGGCTCCTGCCAAGGCGTACGCGCAAGGAGATCAGGGTGGGTAGCGCGACCCTGGCAACGTCGAGCGGCACGACGTCCTGGACGGAGATTTTAGTCGCCGCGCCCTCTTCGGGAAGCGCAAGCCCTCGAATCAACACCGCCTGGTCTTCAACGAGCATGGGCGCCAGCCGTTCGTACTGCGTGGTGAAGACCAGCAATTCCACGCTTCCCTGAAGATCTTCGAGTTGCAGTGCCGCCCAGGGTTTCTGTTCGCGATTCCGCTTCTTCTGGATCGTGGTCAGCACCCCGCACAGCGCGACTTCATTCCCCTTCGACAAGCCCTCCAGACTGGAGCTGTTGTGCGTGGCCAGATCCGCCACCTTATCACGATAGTGATCGAGCGGATGCCCGGTTACATAAAAACCGAGCATCTCTTTTTCACCCTGAAGTTTTTCCCGGCCTGTCCACTCCGGAACGTCCGGAAGAGGCTGCTCCCTCTCGGGCCCCGCGGCAAACATATCGCCAAACAGGCCGCCCTGGCCACTCAGTTTGTCTTTCCAGGCGCGCTGGCCGGATTCCATAGCGCCTTCCACGATGGCAAATTTCTGGGCACGCGTTCCCTCGAGCGTATCCATCGCGCCGGCTTTGATCAGGCTCTCGACCATGCGCCGGTTGATCGAGGACATGTCCACAGCCTCGCAGAATTGATACAAGCTCCTGAACGCGCCGGTTTCTTCGCGCGCTTTGCGGATAGGCTCGACCGCGGACTGGCCGAGGTTCTTCACCGCCCCCAGCCCGAAACGAATCGCATCGCCGGCCGGCGTAAAATTCCAGTCGCTCGAATTCACGTCAGGCGGCATCACCGTGATGCCCATATCCTTGCACTCGGCGATGTACTTCACCACCTTCGCGACGTTGCCGGTCTCGGAGGTGAGCAGGCCCGCCATAAACTCCGTGGGATAGTGTGCCTTCAGGTAGGCCGTCACATAGGCAAGAAAGGCGTATGCCGCCGAATGCGACTTATTGAAACCGTATCCGGCAAACTGTTCCATAAGGTCGAAAATCTTTTCGACCTTCTTCTGAGGATGGCCTTTTTCGAGCGCGCCCCGCAGAAACCGTTCGCGCTGCGCGGCCATCTCTTCGGCCTTCTTCTTTCCCATCGCCCGCCGCAGAATGTCGGCTTCACCAAGCGAATATCCGGCCAGCCGATTCGAGATCTGCATGACCTGCTCCTGGTAAACGATCACGCCGTAGGTCTCTTCGAGGATCTCCTTGAGCACCGGCAAATCGTAGCTGACGGCCTTTCGTCCATGCTTCCGGTCGATGAAATCGTCGACCATGCCGCCCTGAATCGGCCCGGGGCGGTAGAGCGCGTTGAGCGCGGTAAGGTCTTCGAGACGGGTCGGCTGGTAGCGCCGCAGAATGTCGCGCATGCCGGACGACTCAAACTGGAAGACGCCGCTCGTGAACCCCTTCGTGAAGATCTCGTAACTCTTGGGGTCGTCTAGCGGCATGTCGTCCAGCACAATCTTTGCGCCGCGGTGCTTTTCGATCAGTTTGATGGCGTCGTCAATAACGGTGAGCGTGGTGAGGCCGAGGAAATCCATCTTGAGGAGCGACAGCTTCTCAAGACCATTCATGTCGTACTGCGTGACGACTTCCTCGCGGTTGGTGCGGTACAGGGGCACCAGATTCTTCAGCGGCTCGGGTGCAATGACCACGCCCGCCGCATGCACGGACGAGTTGCGCGCCAGGCCCTCAAGCTTGCGCGCGACCTGCAACACTTCCGCCACGCGCGGATCTTTGGCCGCCGCTTCATTGAAGCCGGGCTCGGTCTTGATGGCGTCCGCGAGGCTGATATTCAGCACATTGGGCACCATCTTGGTGAGGCGCTCGACGTCCGCGAAGCTCATGTCGAGCACGCGGCCCACGTCCTTGATAGCCGCGCGTGCCGCCAGCGTATTAAAGGTGATGATCTGCGCCACCTGTTCACGGCCATACTTCTGGGTCACGTACTGGATCACTTCGCCACGCCGGTTCATGCAGAAGTCGATATCGATATCCGGCATGCTGATTCGCTCGGGGTTAAGGAAGCGTTCAAACAGCAATCCGTACTGAAGCGGATCGATGTCCGTTATCTCCATGGCATAGCTTACCAGACTTCCGGCGGCCGATCCGCGGCCAGGCCCTACCGGAATCGACAAGCCCTTGGCGAAACGAATGAAATCCCAGACAATCAGGAAATATCCCGAGAACTTCATTTGCTGGATCATCCGGATCTCGCGATCGAGACGCTCCATGTACTCGGGCAACTCATGCCGGAGGCGCCCGGCCACGAACATCGCTTCAAGACGTGGGCGGCGCTTTTCAAATCCCTGGCGGGCGATGAATTCGAAGTACGTGTCCGCGGAGTGTTCGGGGGGCACGTCGAACTTCGGGAACGGCTCTTTCACTTGCTCGAGCTTGACCTGACATCGCTGCGCGATCTCCCAGGGACGGTCGACGGCGTCTTCCAGTTCGCCGAAGAGCTGCATCATCTCAGCGCGCGACTTCAGGTAGAAGTCCGGATTGTTCCAGCGCATACGCGACGGGTCGCTCATGGTCTTTCCCGTCTGAATGCACATGAGAATTTCGTGCGCGCGCGCGTCGTCCCGCCGCAGGTAGTGCGAATCGTTCGTCGCGACGAGCGGCAGACCCGTTTCCTGCGATAGCCGGTTCAACTCCGGAGTGACGCGCTTGTCCTGTTCAAGACCGTGATCCTGAATTTCGAGAAAGAAATTGTTCTTGCCGAAGATGTCGCTGTAGGTGTGCGCGAGACGGCGGGCGTCGTCGTACTTGTCCGCGAGCAGCGTCTCGTTGATGTCGCCGCGCAGACAGGCGGACAGGGCGATGAGACCCTTTGAATGCCGCGCGAGCAGATCTTTGTCGATGCGCGGCTTGTAATAGAAGCCTTCGAGATAGGCGGTGGAAACCAGTTCGACCAAATTCCGGTAGCCTTCCTGATTCTCACAGAGGAGGACGAGGTGGTTGTAACGGTCGGTATCCGAGCGGACCTTCATTCCCTTCTGTGAGACGTAGACTTCGCAGCCGAGCACTGGGTGGATGCCCTTGGCTTTCGCCGTGTTGTAGAACTGGACCGCGCCGAAGAGATTCCCGTGGTCCGTCATGGCGACGGCGGGCATTTTCTGTTCAGCGATCACGTCCATGAGTTGGCCGATTTCGCATGCGCCATCGAGCAGAGAATAGTCTGTGTGGTTGTGCAGGTGGACGAAGGGCTTCTCGGACATGGGCTCAGAGTCTAGTATAGATGGCAGGCGCCACCGGACGGAATGTACTAAAATTAAAGATTCTTCCCATGAAATCCCGTTTAACTTCATTAGACCGCACGAAGACTGTCTCACTTCTTGGCGCTGCCTCCATCCTGCTTGCCGCGAGTGCCGCGTGCACGAAGCCAGCCCCCAAGGGACCGTCCGAGATTGTTGAGGCGCCACTGCAACTTGGAGCGCATTGGCACGAGGTGGAGAAGGACGCGAAGGGAGTGTTTCGATGGGTCACCAACGATGCGGAACTCGTTCCCGAGAGCGGTGCGGTGGCTTCAAATTTCCTCACCATTGAAGCAGAGCCAGGGCCGGGACTCGACTCCAAGCCGATGGAACTTCGGGTGCTTGGGCCGGGCGGAGCGCCGCTCGGCACGGGCAAGTTTGCAGGCCGGGACACCGTTGTAATCAGGCTATGGCCAGAACTCCCCCAAGGCAGCCAAGCCACGCTGCATGTCGAAGGCGGAGGTAAGGCAACACCCGGGGAGAGTCGCGTACTGAATTTCCGCGTTTTCTCGGCGAAACTAAGCAGGCGTGCGCCGGAGAATGACAAGGCGCCGAAGGACATTACGAGGGGCGAGGACCCGATCAAACTGGCGGGGGGATGGTACAGCTACGAGACGTTCGAGGGCAAATCGTTTCGTTGGGTAAATCAGGACGCCGAGTTCGTGATGCCGAAATCGGGCGGACTATCGCGAAAGGTCAGGTTCGACGTTGAGCCCGGTCCCGGACTTGATTCGAAGCCTTTCGAACTTCGAGTTTTCGACGGGTCCGGAAAGCAGGTCGCGGCGGGAAGAGTTCAGCAACGCACCAAGGTGGACGTCGTGATCCCGGCGGTGGAAGGCAACAGCGACGTAACCTACAAGCTTCGCGCAGACCGAGGGGGAAAGCCGGCGCCCAACGATCCGCGCACGTTGAATTTCCGCGTATTCGCTATTGAGGTTGGCGGTAGTTAGGCTGGAAACGGCCTAAACGAGTCGCGAACCCGAGCCGGCGCTGTTGGCGCTTGATCCATCCGATCGCTTTGCCAATACATGTGAATTGTCCCGGCGTCGCGCGAAACGGTTTCCCCGACGGACGCCCCATTGACCAGTATGGCCAGTAGTTCCCGCATGCAGGCGCTGCATCTACTCGAATCGTGTTCGATCACGAGAGAGTCCTGGCGAGTCATGATTTGGTTCCCCTACTTTTCGAGGAACGCGGATAGCCGTTCAAGCGCCGGCTCCAATACTTCGAGACTCGCCGCGTAGCAAAGCCGGATGCTGCCTTCACCTCCCGCGCCAAACGCGACTCCAGGGGCGAGGCCCACCTTCTTCTCAAACAACAGCCGCTTGCAGAACTCGAAGGAATCCGTCAGGCCTTCGACTTTCGGAAACAGGTAGAATGCACCGTCCGGGCTGGGCACGGTCAGTCGGGGCATCCGCGTCATCGCGTCGAGACATAGATCACGGTTCTCTTTCAGTCGCGCGACGAAGGACACGACTGTGCTCTCGCCTTCGTCGAGCGCGATTTCCGCCGCTCTCTGCGTGAAGCTCGCGGCATGGGAAACGACGAATTCATTGAACTCGGCCGCCATCTTCGCGAGGTCCGCGCGAGCCACCAGCCAGCCCACGCGCCAACCCGTCATGCAATAACTCTTCGAGAAGGAATGCACCACTGCCACGGCGTCGTCGCGCGTCGCCATGCGCAAGATTGACGGAACCGGTTCGCCGATCGCCTGGCCGCCGTAGTAAAGCCTGTCGTACACTTCATCGGCGATGAGCCACAGTCCGCGACGCCGCGCGAAATCGAGCAACCGGCGCTGGTCGTCTTCCGTCGCCACCCATCCGAGCGGGTTCGAGGGCGAGGTGTATATCAGGAGCTTCGTTCGCGGAGTGACTGCGCGCTCGATCGCGTCGAAGTCGATGCCATAACGTTCGCCTTGAAGAGGCTGGGCGATCTGGACTGCCTTGGCGTTCGCCATCGCAACGATCGACGAGCCGTTCGGCCATGCCGGTGTCATCACGAGCGCCTCGTCGCCCGGATCGAGCAGGGCGCGGAGAGCAACTTGCAGCGCCTGCACGCCTGAAGCCGTGACAACAATCTCACTTGCCGGGTCGAGTTCGACGCGTTGAAAACGGGCGTAATGCCGGACTATCGCGCGGCGAAGGGACGGCAGACCCGCGTTCTCCGTGTAGAATGTGTAACCCTCTTCGAGCGCACGCACGGCCGCACGCTTGATGAATTCCGGGGTGGGCAGGTTCGATTCGCCGAAATAGAGTTTGAGCACGCCCTCCATGCCCATCGCCATCTCAGCCAGTTCGCGAATGCGAGAGTAGGGAACGCGCAAACTCGATTCGGAGAGGCCTGGTCTCACGTTGGGGTTCACCCTCTGACCCGGCGCGCGGACATCAACTCCTGAATCTGTATCAGTTCGGTCGGATAGTCGCCGGTGTAACACGCGTAGCAATACTCGTGGTTGTGATCCTCCATCGCGCCTCGCAGGTTCGCGAGCGAAAGGTACGCAAGCGAATCGGCTTCGACGAAACGGCGGATCTCGTCGACCGTGTGATTCGACGCGATCAGCTCGTTCTTCGTCGGCGTATCCACACCGTAGAAACACGGTGAAACCGTGGGCGGACACGAGACGCGAAGATGCACCTCCCGCGCTCCGGCCTCCTTCACCATGCGAACGATCTTCCGGCTGGTAGTCCCTCGAACGATCGAATCGTCCACAAGGATCACGCGCTTTCCTTCGAGTAGATGGCGCACGGGATTGAGCTTTAACTTGACCCCGAAATCGCGAATCGCCTGGGAAGGTTCGATGAAGGTCCGGCCCACATAGTGATTCCGAATCAGAGCCTGGCGGAAAGGTATGCGGGATTCGTCGCAGTAGCCGAGCGCCGCCGCCACGCCGGAATCGGGAACGGGCACGACCAGATCGGCGTCCACGGGATACTCGCGCGCAAGCAGGCGGCCCATTTCTTCGCGCGATTTCTGCACGCTGCGGCCAAACACGAAAGAATCGGGTCTTGAAAAATAGACGTGTTCGAAGACGCACTGCGCGCGGTGAGGAGATGGAGCGTACCGTTCTCGCGTGACGCCTTCCGGTCCCACGATCACCATTTCGCCGGGTTCCACGTCGTTGAGATATATGGCGTTAATGAGGTCGAACGCGCAGGTCTCCGAGGCGAACGCGTAGCACATGCCGTGGCCCGATACTTCGAGCTGACCCATGGCGAGCGGGCGGAACCCGTACGGGTCGCGCGCTACAATAATACGGTCCTCCGCGAGAAAGACCAGCGAAAATGCGCCTTCAATCTGGAGGAGCGCCTCGCGCAACGCTCCTGCAAGGGTGCGCTCGCGCGAATGAGCCACCAGGTGCAGGATGACTTCGGTGTCGCTGTTCGCCTGAAAAATCGAACCCCGGCGTTCAAGATCGGTGCGAAGTTCCGTGGCGTTCGTGATGTTGCCGTTGTGGGCGACCGCGATGCGGCCCTTATTGCAGGCGACGGAGAACGGCTGCGCGTTGAGAAGCGCCGTGTCTCCCGCCGTCGAGTAGCGGGTGTGTCCAATGGCCCGGTCGCCGGGAAGCGAGGCAATTACGGGAGGCGTGAATATATCCGCCACGTGACCCATGGACTTCGTGCAGTGTATGCCGCGGCCGTCGCTCGTCGCGATGCCGGCGCTCTCCTGCCCTCGATGCTGGAGAGCATAAAGCCCAAGGTAGGCCAGCTTCGCAGCCTCCGGATGGCCGTGAATGGCTACGACGCCGCATTCTTCACGGAACCCGTCAAACGGAAGAGTTTTCATATGGCTGAAGTGTTCTCACAAAGTCCACGTTCTTATACGGGCCACGACGCCGGAAAGCCAAGGCCGCCCTGCCAGGCTTGTTCCGCGGACGCGATATCGATGCTCAATAGTTCCACGCCGTTGTTCGACACGCGGATCGTTGATTCGATTGTGACGCCGATTCGCGGCGCTTCCACGGAGTGCGCGCGCGCGATGCACTCAACGCCTTCGGGATCGCTGGTCGAGATCAGAATGCGGGACGGACCTTCGTGAAACAGCAGATGCTCCGGCCGCATTTGGCTGTTCAGTTCGATCGCCGCGCCAAAGCCAGCGCCGCCGAAGGAAGACTCAGCGATCGCGACAGCCAGGCCGCCGTCGCTCAGATCGTGCGCGGATTCGGCGAGAGGGACGATCTCGCGCATCGCCCTGTGCACGCGCCTCTCGTATTCCATGTCGAGCGCGGGCGGCAGACCCCACATCGAGTTGAGTACGGCCTTCGCATACTGAGTGCCGCCGAATCGCGTCGTGTCACAAGCGCCCACGCCGCCCAGAAGAATGACGACCCGTCCGGCCGCTTTGAAATTCATCGTGAGCGGCGCGCGGGTTTCGAGCAAGCCGACGATGCCCATCACGGGTGTCGGGAAAATTCCTTCACCAAGAGTCTCGTTGTACAGGCTCACGTTGCCGCCGGTAATCGGAGTATCGAAAAACGCGCAGGCTTCCGCGATGCCCTCGATGGCTTCAACGAGCTGCGCCATGATTTCGGGGCGTTCCGGATTGCCGAAGTTCAGGTTGTTGGTAGCGGCCGCCGGCGTCGCGCCGACGGTCGATAGATTGCGGCAGCATTCGGCAACCGCGAGCCTCGCGCCCTCCCGCGGCGAAAGCGCGCAGTAGCGCCCGTTGCCATCGAGCGACATCGCTACCGACGTGCCGGTTTCCTTGATACGCACGATCGCGGCATCGCCTCCGGGTCCGGCGATGGTGTTGGTCCGGACCATGTAGTCGTACTGCTCCCAGATCCAGCGCTTCGAACAGACATCGCCCGAGGAGAGGATCGTACGGAGATCTCCATTGAGATCGGCGCTCGCAAATTCGGGCGCTTCCATCGGGGCTAGGCGTAGCGGTTGCGCGTGCGGACGGTCGTAGAGCGGTGCCTCGTCGGCAAGCTCACGGTTCGGAATCTCGACCACGACATCGCCGTGATGCCGTACGCGCAGCAACCCGTCCCCGGTGACGGCGCCGATGGCCGCGGCGTCGAGTCCCCACTTGTGGAAGACGCGGAACACTTCTTCCTCGCGGCCTTTCTCCGCCACGAGCAGCATGCGCTCCTGCGATTCGGAGAGCATGATCTCGTAGGGCGTCATGCCGGTTTCGCGCTGCGGGACCAGGTCCAGCTCGATCTCGATCCCGAGTCCGCCGCGGCTTCCCATCTCGCAGGTGGAACAGGTGAGCCCCGCCGCGCCCATGTCCTGAATGCCCAGCACAGCGCCCGTGCGCATGGCTTCAAGACACGCTTCGAGCAGAAGCTTTTCGAGAAACGGATCGCCCATCTGCACATTGGGCCGTTTCTGCTTCGATTCCTCAGTGAATTCGGCGGAGGCCATGGACGCGCCGTGAATGCCGTCCCGGCCGGTCTTCGCGCCGACGTAAATTACCGGATTCCCAATGCCGGACGCCTTCGCGTAGAATATCTCGTCCTTCTTGAAGACGCCGAGGGCGAAAACGTTCACCAGCGGATTACCGTTGTAGCAAGGTTCGAAAATTGTTTCGCCGCCGACCGTGGGCACGCCGAAGCAATTTCCATAATGGGAAATTCCGCTGACGACGCCTTCGAGAATCCGGCGGTTCCGCGCGCCGCACTGCGGATCGCTGCCGGGTCCGAAGCGCAGCGAATCCATCACCGCGATGGGCCTTGCCCCCATGGTGAAGATATCGCGCAGGATGCCGCCGACGCCCGTGGCCGCGCCCTGGAAGGGTTCGATAAAGCTCGGGTGATTGTGCGATTCGATCTTGAAGGCGATAGCATACCCGCCGCCTATATCGATGATGCCGGCATTCTCGCCGGGGCCTTGAACGACGCGTGTACCCGTTGTGGGAAGCTTTTTCAAATGGAGCCGCGAGCTCTTGTACGAGCAGTGTTCGCTCCACATCACGCTGAAAATGCCGAGTTCCGGATATGACGGCTCCCGCCCTAGAATGTTTAGAATTTTCCCGTATTCGCTTTCGCTCAACTGGTGCAGCGCAATGAGCTCGGGAGTGATGAGTTCGGATGTGGGGGCGCTCATCGTGCCAGGGTGAGTGCTCCGATCAGTGATTCGAAGACCGCGCGGCCGCCGGTCGATCCCACAAGCGCCTCCGTGGCACGTTCGGGATGAGGCATCATCCCCATTACGTTGCGGCCGGCGTTGAGAACGCCGGCGATGTTTCGCAGTGAACCGTTCGGGTTATCGATGTAGCGGAAGGCGACTCGATCCTCGGCTTCGAGTTCATCGAGCGTGCGCTCGTCGGCGTAATAGTAGCCTTCGCCGTGGGCGACGGGCACAGTCAACGGGCGGCCTATTTCACAGGCGTTCGTGAACGGCGAATTGGTGGTCGCCGCCGCGATGCGCACCGGAGCGCACACAAATTTCAGGCCGGCGTTTCGCATTAACGCGCCGGGAAGTAGGCCCGACTCGACGAGAATCTGGAAGCCGTTGCAAATGCCCGCGACCAGACCGCCATCCGCCGCGAACTTGCGCACCGCGGCCATGACGGGCGAGAAACGGGCGATGGCTCCGCAGCGGAGATAGTCGCCATAGGAAAAGCCGCCGGGCAGGATGACCACATCCACGTGCCCAAGGCTGTGATCGTCGTGCCAGATGAAACGCGCTTCCTGGCCGAAATTGTGGGACGCGGCATACCAGGCATCGTGATCGCAATTGCTGCCCGGAAAAACAATGACGCCGAATTTCATCGTTGAGCCTTCGGGGGGAGGGGCAACTTTGATTTTAGCCTAATCCGGGGGCGGATCGGAGAGGACAAACGCACGCTGGAATCCGCCGGTCTTGACGGCGGCGTAAACCACGCCGAGCGCGATCCACGCGCCACCGGCAAGTTGCGAAGCTGTGCGGAGATTCAAGAAGATGCCGAGGCAGATGAGAAAGCCCAGAACTGGAGGGAACATGTGCGTGAGAATGCCGGCGCGCGCGCGGATGGCGTGCATCAGGGCGGACGCG
The DNA here is from genome assembly GCA_009697455.1 of Bryobacterales bacterium. Classification (GTDB taxonomy): domain Bacteria; phylum Acidobacteriota; class Terriglobia; order Bryobacterales; family Bryobacteraceae; genus SYKU01. Next base: position 2,108 of record SHUI01000121.1, on the reverse strand, counting down.
TTGACGCCCATGAAGGCGATGAAGGCGCCGAAGTTAAGCAGTTCCGCGCCGAACTGGTATGACATCGTGAGCGCGCCAATAAGGATGAGCGCGCCCGTGAACAGAACGTTGTTGCGGGGAATGCCGTGCTTAGGCTCGATCACGCCGAAGAAGCCCGTGGGGATCGCGTTGTCGCGGCCCATGCCGTAGAGCAACCGCGCGGCGGCAAGCTGCGCTCCCATGCCGGAACCGACGGTAGCGATGAGTAGTGTGAGGTTCACGATCTGGAAGAGGACTGGACCGCCGGCACGGCCCGCTACGTGGACGAAGGCGGTATCGACATCGGTGAATGTACGGAATTCCGGCCAAACCAGTTGGCCGGCATAGACCTGAACGCAGGCAAACAGAACCGTGAGGCAGGATGCGATCACCATCGCGAGCATGATGTTCCGGCGGGGATTCCGGACTTCTTCGGAAAGGGTAGAGATTCCGTCGAGGCCGATATACGTGAGCAAGGCGACGGAGGTTCCGGTGGCGACGAGAGGAACGGAAAAGGTTTGGGCGTCGTAGAACGGGCGCAGCAGCATCTCGGGGCCGAGCGTGGGGAGGCGCAGCACATACCGCGCCGCGGCGATAAGGAACGCGGTGATGACAATAATCATGGTGACGACTAGAATCTCGCTCGCGCGTGCGCTGGTGCGAATACCCTGCAGGTTAAGGAACGTGAACAGCAGCGCGAAGGCGGCGACCCATGCTATGTAAGGGACCCCGGAAACGATGTTGTCCATTGCCTTCGCGCACCAGATGGTGCAGATGACGGGGTTGAGGAGATAGTCCAGGATCACGGCCCACCCGGTGAGGAAACCCACCGAAGGATGAATTTCGCGGCCGGCATAAGTGTAAGCGGAACCTGCGTTCGGATGAACGGCCGCCATGCGTCCATAGCTGAGAGCGGTGAGGAGCATGGCCATGCCTGCGATGAAGACGGCGGTCACGACGTGGCCCCGTGCCTCCTGTCCGACGATGCCGAAGAGCGGCATGGGGGCGGTGGGTTGCACCATCACGATGCCGTAGAAGACGAGATCCCAGAGTCCGATGGAACGGCGGAGGCGCGCTGGTTGGGTGGACATGGGAGATTCGATTGTACGACAGGGAGCAGTAGAGCGCGGATCCGGTCATCGATCCCAGACGCCCGGCAAGGTCCGGGAAACGCGGACTTGGAAGAACGCTGTCACCCCCATCCGGCCGGCGAACATTGATTGTAAGGAAGTCACCGGTACTGTCTGGCGTCAACTAGTTTTTAGGGTCAACGACAACTATTTCTGCGACCGGCAGCTCTTATTGCCGCCAATCAGGAAGTACCGCCGCACCGTACTTACGACTGCGATACCTCCAGCGAGGATCTGTATTGCATTGGCAAGGGCGTGGCGGCTTCCGAGAACGTATTCCAGATCGCCTTCCACTGGGCCAGTATCGAGTTGCCAAGGTTCGAACATGATCTTTGGCATTGTACTGTGCTTCCGTTCTGGGAACCATGATGCTCCCTATCCAGCATGCCGTGAAGTACTGAGCTGCTTCAACCGTAGAGATGGCAACAGGCGGACTGACGGCGGAGTGCCGGCATGTCCGAATCGAGGAGGCCGAACGGCTGAACAATATTACATCGCGCTACGGGACGTAGGCGTCGGCGGTGATGGCGCCGCATCTACGCGAAGGCCACGGACTGCGCGAACCGAAGCATAGCGTGGATGGCATAGAGAGATGTACTCGATGGTCCGTGAAGTACTTTCCGAGATGAGGGCGCAGTGAAGGCCGATTCATCGGCGTGTTGCCCATCGGCGTGTCCCGCGCAACGTCTTGTTAGCCCGGTCGCCCGAAAGTTGGTACTCGTAAAGGGTCTCCGGGGCGATGCCGGCACCGTTCGGCCACGCGACAGTGCCACCGTCGAGAAAGAAGCGTTGAAAGTAGCTCCAGTTCTTTAGGGGATCGAACACGGGACCGCCGTCCAGCCACTGACGAAAATCAATCGTCTTCTCGGACTTATCGTTGAACGTTATGTGAATACAATGACCATCGCGGTACTCAGCGCGCATAACGGATGGCAGAAAGCTCATAAGCACCTCACTGCA
>SHUI01000120.1 GCA_009697455.1 Bryobacterales bacterium | reverse complement strand
CGGGTCTTCGACGAAGTACTGCGCCCGTACCTGTTCCGGGCACTGCATGAGTTCGGTTGTAAGGATCTGCCGGAGAGTTGGAGAAGAAGCAATAAGCGTACCGTGACCGAGCAGGATTTGGGACTCGATGAGGACGCACGGCCTAATAGAGGAGAAGACACGAAACGGAATTTAAAGCACGCTAAGGATTAAAGGGTAGTGGGTCAGTTTGAAGTTCTCGTCAACGCCACCAGTGCCGATTCGATTTCCTCGGACCTTCGCTCCAAAAACGATACTTCACTTCCGCTAAGCCCCCGCGCAGTGGGATTCACTATGGGGACACCTCAAGAAAGGGAAATTTACGTACGCTAAGCGACTACCATCCCAGCCAACCGTGTAGACGGCGCGACCGGCACGCGACTGACGATCCGAAGTGGCCAACTTCCGTATAGTGTAACGGACCGGGAATTGAGCGACTTCGATCTATGCTGCGTCGCCGATTTGTTCTTACTCTACAGGGTCGCAGTCCGCACGGTAACAGGCACTAGCCGGTTTGAGGTCGAAGGCATCGCTATCGCGAGCTTCCCACTGCGATAGACTTGATCGCATGCCGACTCGACGCGAACTTTTGGTGGCTGCCGGATCGTCAGCTCTGTCGCAAACGAAAGTGGCTGGAGCCAACGACCGCCTTCGTTTTGGAGTAATTGGCGCTGGGGCGCGTGGTGCCTTCCATGCACGCCGCTTGGCGGTACGGTCGGATGCGGAAGTCGTCTCCGTTTGCGACGTCTACCAAACCCGCGCGGAGGCGGCCCGCCAACAGGCGAAGGTCAAAGAAGATGTCGCCAAGGACTACCGGCGTGTCCTTGACCGGAAAGATATTGATGCGGTCGTCGTGTCGGTTTCCGACCACTGGCACACGCCAATCTTGCTCGATGCGCTCGACTCAGGCAAGGATGTCTTTCTGGAGAAACCGATGACGTGGCGTATCGAGGAAGGCCACGATATCGTTAAGTCTGTGAAGCGCACGGGACGAGTCGTTCAGGTGGGCACCCAACAAAAAAGCGGCCCACACTTTCTCGAGGCCAAACAGCGATTCTTCGATTCGGGGCTGATCGGGAAAGTCTCCCTGATCCGAACGTTTTGGATCGCGAATCGCGGCTTTTTCCGGCATCCGCCCAAAGGCTTCGCCTTCCGGCCCGACGAACTCGATTGGAAGCTGTTTCAAGGACGGGCGCCGAAGCGCCCTTTTGATGCTCAGCGCTACTTTGGCTGGACGATGTTCCAGGACTACTCGACCGGACAACCAGGGGGCGTGTTTACCCACTTAGTGGACACCGCCCACATGATGCTCGGTCTCGCTGCGCCTTCGGCTGTGGTCGCCTTGGGCGGCAATTTTGAGTTTTCCGAGGATCGAGACACTCCCGATACCATTAGCCTGCTCGCCGAATACCCTCAAAAAGTTACATTGACGGCGGATGCCACTCAATCGAGTCCACGTGACATCGTGGATGTCGAATTCCATGGCTCTGGCGGAGTTTTGAATATTTTCCGCAACGGGTATAAGTTTCGGCCGAACGATTCCGGAGCGCCGGTGATTGAAGCCAGGGGGGTGGACGCCGACGGTCCACACATGGACAACTTCATCCAGGCCGCGCGCAGCCGGAAGCAGCCCAATGCCGACGTGGTGTACTCCCACTACGTAACGGCGATCTGTCACATGGGCAACTTGTCCTACTTCGGGCGGCGTCGAGTAGATTGGGATCCCGCTTGGAATGTCGAGACCCTATCGAAATGAGCCGCATTTTTCTGCTTGCGGTTTTCGCGCTTCCCTTACCGGCCGCTGAGCCGGTTCGCGCCGTGGTTGTTACCGGCGGGCACGATCACGAACCATCGTTTTATTCGGTGTTCGATGACCCGCGCATTGCGGCGAACGTGGTTCCTCATCCGAACGCCTTTCGGAGCGACCTAACCAAACAATATGACGTTTTGGTGCTCTACGACATGATGCTGGATCTCGGCGACGACAAGCGCCGCGCAAACCTCCGTGCGTTCGTAGAAGCCGGAAAAGGTGTCGTTGTGCTCCACCATGCGATCGGAAACAACACGAACTGGACCTGGTGGACGGATGAGGTTGTGGGCGGACGATACCGGTTCAAACCGGAAGGCGATATCCCAGCGTCGTCATTTAAGCACGACGAGACGGTGAAGGTCAGCATCGTAAAGAAACACCCGGTGACCGCGGGTCTTGACGACTTTATCATTCACGATGAAACGTATAGGGGAATGTGGATTTCGCCGCGGGCTGAGACTCTGTTACGTACCGACAATCCGTCGAGCGACGGACCGATCGCGTGGCTGGGCCTACATCCCAAAGCGCGTGTCGTCTACGTCCAACTGGGTCACGATCATCATGCCCACCGGCATCCGAGCTTCAAACGGTTGATTGGCAACGCGATTGTCTGGGCCGGCTCACAATGAAGGATCAAGGCGCGGCCGTCGGTACCGATGCCACCGAACTGGTCGCGTTCAGCGCCGAAGTTCCCCGATCACCCGATAGCTCACTGCGATGATCTGTTGGCGTCCTCCGCCCCCCCGGCGAGGGAGTACAGGTGGGTGGGAATTGCTGCCGCCATTTTAGAAACCGGTAAACCCCGCGCCTGCGCCGTTTGTCACGGGCATTGCGGGGTCAGTCTTACTCGGCATCGGCACGGCCCTGGTGTCCCCAGCCTTGCTGGCCACCGTGGGGGACAGCGCGCCCTTCCTGGCGATGTGACATCGCTAGGCGTCTATCGTTACTGGCGCGATCTGGGCTATGCGATCGGCGCTCTCATGTTCGGCATGGCCGCTGCGCCGCCCGGTGTGGTTTGGTCGGTGCACGTGGCAGGTTTGTTGACGCGGCTGCCGGGGATGATCTTGGGCTCATGAAGGAGACGCTGCCCCGAGGGCGCCTCAACTCCGTTTGGGGAGGAGATCGTCTCGGCATCGCGTACGCCATTTTGATGTGCAATAAGCTTACCAAGCCTACCCCGTTCAATTCAAAGCAGGCCGAAAAATCACGACTTCGCTAGGCGCCGGCTCGACCAGATTTCGCGCTTGGTGAGCCGTCGGCGAATGTTCGAGCGGACCTCGCTCGCGCGGCGGACTTGTCCCAATTGAACCCCTGTGAACCCTCAGCGCCAAAAGATCCAGAAAAGCCCAGGTCTGTGTGGCAAAGTGTTGATCCATTTAGACCTTACTTCAACTGGGACAACCATCGCCGCCGTTAGCGTGCTTTAAATTCCGTTTCGTGTCTTCTCCTCTAATAAGGCATTGCCGCCGGTTAAAGGGCTGACGGGGTCGCATCCGCTCGTCGCGAGACCTATTCCGTCATGACGTGCACGAGTTTGAACGTATCCCGCGGCGGATCGAGAATGGTCCGGCCAAAGTCTGCAAGCGGCACGCGCCGGATGAACCCTTCGAGCACCCGGCGGTCAAGTCGCCCAAGGTCCGCGACCGCAAGCGCCATCGAATCCGGACTGGCGTTGACGCTGCCGAAGACGATCTGGTTCTTCCTGACGAGATCCAGGAAGGAAAGATGGCCATCTCCCGCACCGCCACCCAGTACCGCGTAAACGCCGCTCGGACCGAGGCATCGGAAACCCGCGAATGCGGCTTGAGGTGAGCCGGTCGCTTCCACCACAAGGTCGAACGGGGCTGCGTAATTGAGCCCCGCGCAATAACGGATTCCCGCCGAGGCGATTTTCGCGATCTTGGGATGCGCGGGCGGCTCAGCCGAGTGAATCGCTACCTCAATTCCGCGAACCTGGAGCGCGAGAGCGGCGAGAAACCCGATAGGTCCCGCTCCCAGCACAAGCGCCCGTCCAATCCCCTCTTCGTGCAGCTGGACCGCCTTTTCGATGGCTTTTTCCACGACGCTCAGGGGCTCGGCCAACACCGCAAAGTCCACAATCGCTTCCGGAACCGGCATCAGGTCTTCCGCAAAATCCACCGCGCGCTCGCTCATGTAACCGTGCAAGCGGAAGATACCGCGTTCCGCGTAGCCGCCGCTCACGCACAGGTCGCGACGGTTGCGCGCGCAGGCACGGCAGGGCGGAACGCAGGCCCGGCGCACGGTGGGAACCACCCAGTCTCCGGATTTCAGATTCGTCACGGCCGCGCCAACGGCTACGACCTGGCCGAGCGCTTCATGACCAGGAATCAGAGTCGTCTCGCCGGCGGGAGCTTCGCCAAACGCGAACGTCGCAAGTTCCCGGTCCGTGCCGCAGACGCCAACTTCGGCGACGCGAATCAGGACCTGATGGCCCGATTCCAAGACCGGTTCGGTAACATCGCCCTCCGCGATTCGCCGCGACGCAAGGTCGAGCCAGACCGCTTTCATTTCTTTCGAGCCACAACGATGAGCGAGAGCCCGCGCCACGGCAGCAATTTATCGACGTGACGCCAGAGCCACACGGACTTGTCGAACAGCTTTAACACCAGCTTGTTGATGGAAGTCCGTCCGAGAGCCTTGCCGTAAAGCCGCCACGCCGGTACGCCGATTCTGTTGATCTCGATCGTGCGCTCGACCTGAAGCCCGGCACGCTCCGCGAGCGCCCGCAGAGTTGCAGCGTCGAACCGTCGCAGGTGTCCGGCAAACCGGTCGAGCGTTCCAAATCGACGCTCGCCCTGCGGGACCAGTGCAACCAGCGCTCCTCCAGGCTTCAACGTTCGAACCAGAGAGGCGAGCGTTGCGTCCGGATCCGGCGTGTCCGCCAGAACGTTGAGTGCAAGCGCGGTATCGAAGCTTTCGGCGAGTCCGTCGAAATCCGCGTCCACGGAAGGGTCGATGCGCCGGACCGTGACGTTGGGCGTTCGTAAAAACCGGTTCGTCAGGGCGTGGAGATGCAGCGGGTCCTTCTCAGCCGCGACGTATAGCACGCGGCGGCTCATCATACGGGCCGCAATGTTGCCGATACCCGCCCCCACTTCAAGCACGGTGTCTCCAATGTGCGGGCGCAGCACGCGAATGAGCCAACTAATATACTGCGGCGTTCCGGTGAGCGTGTTCAGCGACCCTCGTCCGTAAGGCTCGGAGTAGAGATCGTCGATCAGCCAGAAATGCAGAATGACGCCCATGGCTTTGACGCCGTCCTTCCAGCCGATCTTCTTGCCCTCCTCGTAGGTCCGGCCATGGTAGCTGATAGGCACTTCGTAGACCCTGAGCTTCCGTTTGGCGCACTTCATCACGATCTCGGGCTCGAATCCGAACCTGTCCGAGCGGATGGGAATACTCTTGAGCAGGTCCGTGCGGAAAGCCTTGTAGCAAGTCTCCATGTCCGTCAGGTTGAGATTGCAGAACATGTTCGAGACCAGGGTCAGCGTCTTGTTGATCACGGAGTGCCAGAACAAAAGCACTCGCGTTTGCTCGCCCACAAGGTAACGGGAACCGAAGACGGCGTCGGCGTGGCCACTGACTAGAGGCCGGAGGAGACGTGGATACTCGGCCGGATCGTATTCGAGGTCGGCATCCTGAATAAGGCAGAAATCGCCCTCGGCGTGGCCAATGGCGGTTCGCACCGCGGCGCCCTTCCCATGATTCACCTCGTGCCGGTAGAGCCGGATCTCAGGATGCGCCGCGGCGAGGCGTTGAAGAATCGCGAAAGTGCCGTCGGTTGAGCAGTCGTCGACCATGACGATCTCGCGCGCCATGTCTTCGGGTACGGGCGCGGCGAGAACCTGCGAAATACAACGCTCGACGACCGTTCGCTCGTTGTACACCGGCATCAGGATGGAGAGCTTCATCTGGCAAAGGCCCGGCGGGTATAATTAATGCGGAGTGTCACCTGAGCCAACACACGAGCAATGATACCAGCAGGCGGGACTTCTTCAAGAATAGCGGAGTTGGAGCCGCCGCGGGTTTTACGATCCTCAAACCGGAACTGGTTCGCGGCACGCAAGCCAACTCCGCTCTTTCCGTGGGCTTGGTGGGCGCGGGCCGCCGCGGGACGGCAATCGCCGGCATTTTCGCGCGCAACGAATTCGCGAAAATCGTCTCGGTCACCGACATTTACGACGATCAGTTGGAAGCCGCCACGAAGAAATTTGCCGGCGCGCGAACGTTCAAAAGCATCGAGGGCGCGCTCGCGAGCGACGTGGATGCCATCTACATTGCGACGCCGCCGTACCTGCATCCGGAGCACTTCGAACTGGCGGTGAAGGCGAAGAAACATATCTTCATGGAAAAGCCGGCGGGGGTCGACGCGGCGGGATGCAAGCGGGTGATCGAATCCGCGAAGAAGGCGGACAAGAACAAACGAATTTCGGTCGACTACCAGCAGCGCTACGGCAAGGATTACAAGAAAGCGTATGCAATCGTGAAATCCGGCGAGTTGGGCGCGATCAAGATGATTCGCGCATCGTGGCTGGGAGGAGATCTGCCGCGGCGGTCGGGCCACGCTGCGAGCGAAGAAAAGGTTCGAAACTGGCTTTTCTACAAGGAACTGGGCGGCGACATCATCGTCGAGCAGAACTGCCACAATCTCGACGTGGTGAATTGGTTCATGGGTACGCACCCGGTAAAGGCATCCGGTTATGGCGGGCGGCAGGTGCGAACGGATATCGGTAACATCATGGACAATCTGGCGGCCACGTTCCAGTTCGAGAGCGGCCTGGTGTTCAGCTACAGCGCCAACCAGTTTTCGACAGGCGGGTTCCAGGACGTTTCCGAGACGTTCATCTGCGAGCGCGGCGCGATTACGACGTCGCGGCGCGGCTACAAGCTGTATAACAGCAAGGATCGCAACGCGGCTCCGGTGGAAGTGGTGACGGTGGGCGACATCACTGTGGACGCGGTCAACGAATTCGTGGACGGCGCTCGTAACGGACACATCGAGAACGCGGCATTCACAGCGGCTGAAAGTACGCTGACGGCGATCATGGCGAGAGAAGCGATTTACGGCGGAAAAGTGGTCACTTGGAGCGACATCTGGAAAGGATGAACACGGCATCGCCGTTGGTTTCGCTCAACTGAAAAGCGGGCGGCTGCTCGGGTATTACCTGCCTTCTCTTGCGCACCTCGCATCTCGACGGGCCGTGAGACGTGCCTGCTAGGATTTTCTTGCCCCGCGCCGAAGTATCGCCAGCCCCAGTGCAATCCCCGCCAGCGCAAATGATCCTGGTTCCGGCACGGCCTGCAACGAGGTCTCGTAGACCGTTCCGCTGGCGCTCGTGTAGGATGCACCGGGAGTGAGAATCTCCATTGCGAACAGCCCGGTGTTACTGGCGTCGGCTGTTGCGTCGGCGTTTTGGGGGCCGGCGTTGGCTTGCAGGTTAGCGCCGATGAGGAGATCCGCCCCAACCGTAGTGTTATAGGTTCCTGAAACGGTATACGCGGCTGGGGGTGAACCGAAGGAATCGTAAACGTGGAGAAAGTTGACCGCCCCGAGGCCGTCCAGGAAAGCCCATGCATTCGATCCGGTATAGCCGGGCCCAACCGTTATGGAAGTCAGAATATCCGAGAGATGCAAGGAGAACGAAACGGTGATTGGAGTGCCATCGGGAAGTATGCCCCCGGGCGAAAAAACGTGGATTGTGTCTTTCCACCGCGCCTCAACCTGAGTTTGCGGGAAGACGAAAGGCGATGCGGAATACGCTGTCGCGAAAGCCTTCAACGTGCCAAAATTCGCCGAGCCAGTGCTGTATGCCGTCTGAAACCCGAGACCGGATCCGACCGAGACCGGTATGGCGCTAGCCGTGCTCGGCCCCGGTAACTCACCGCTGGTGAACAACGCCGCGACGCCCTCGACATAGGTGTATCCGGACGTGATGGTGAACGACACCGCCGCCGCGGAAAGACTCGCCGCCGCAGCCGCTGCCAGTAGAGCAGCCCGGAAGGCAGCCCTTCCCAGCGTCCCTCCGGAACTCATGTCGCGTCCCGCTCCTGCCAAACCGTTGTTTGTAACCATTTCCGCTCCTGACACACCCACCGAAGACAATCCGCCTGTGGTTCTTAGCGTGGGACAGCGAACCATACTCGACCTGGTTCGACGTTAAACAGCGTCGGGGCGTCCGGTAGCCCCGATGCTCTCAAAGTTCCTGGAGAAAGGCCCGCAACCGGCCGCCGTTGCGGGTTGAACAAATCCAGCGTAGTTTAGAAAACGGCATAAACCGGCCCGCGTGTTCCGGCCACATTTCCCTGGTGGCGGGATGTCAATCAGGAATGAAGCGACAAACAAGCCGTCAAAACGAAACCGGCGGCCGACACTCCGATGTGAACAACTTGACCCCTCCGTAGGCTACGCCTTCGCGAAACCGCGAGACAACTGTGACGTAGGTCGTGGGGAAAAGTCAAGCAATAAGCAGAAACGACAGAAACGATTGAAGCTTTTCAGACCTCCCTGATTGTTCGCTCCGGAGAACCCAGACTGGGTGGCTGAAGGGCCAAGCAGTGGCAGCGAACCGACGGCGGTAAAGCCGAGTGGCTAAGCTGGCCAAGCGATTTCGCCGTGCGCGCTGCGGTTGCCACATGGGATCATGCGAATCGGCACGACAAGGGAGGCGATCTGCCGCGCCGGCCGGGCCGGGCCGCGAGCGAAAGGAAAGTGCGCAAACTAGTGTAAGGTCTGCAAAATAACTAGACATTTCGTTGCTTTGACTGTGGGGCCTGCCATATTCGAGGCTGGCCGCGGCGGAGCCGAACTCGTTCCCGGACAGCGTCGGCTGCTTGCGCCACGGACCCTTGCCACGTTTTGTGCCGTTCTACGAAGGAATGCGCAGATGACCTTGCGCACGTCCCGCGACAACACGAACGCCTCGCGCTGTCTAGTTGTTTCGCGGACACAACACTAGCTTTTCTACCGCGCACTGGGCGGCGACAACATCGTGAGCAGAGCTACCACAATCTCCACGTGGTGAATTGGTTCATGGGCGCGCACCAGGTAAAGGCCTGCGGCTACGGCGGGCGACAGTGGTGGCAGTAGGCGACCGCGGTGGACAGTCAACCAATTTCGTGGACGGTGCCCGCAACGGACACATCGAAAACGCGGGATTCACGGCGGCCGAAAGCACGCTGACAGCGATCACGTCGAGGGAAGCAATTTACAGCGGCAAGGTGGTCTCGCGGGGCGACATCCGGAAGGGGTGAGTTGATTGTGGCCGTTGGCTCCGCTGGCGGGCGCGCCGGCGGTGCATGCGTGGGATCGCCGGGAATAGCGGCGGGCCGGGCCTGTCGTCTCGGGAAGCCTCAAGACATGCAGGGTACTAATCTGATAGTGTTCTAGTGTGCTCGAAGCCCACGGGAATCGAGGTGGAACGTTCTCAGGCAATCGCCCCGGCGCTTCGATGCAGGAAAAGGAACCCCATGCCGAAGCTGATTCTGCTCTTCATCGTCCTCGCCGCCTGTTCGCAGGCGCAAACATTTGGCGAAATCACTGGAGAAATCCGCGACGCGAGCGGCGGTTTGGTAACCGGCGCGGCCGTAACCGTTACCAATGAGGCCACCGGCGCGGAGCGTTCAGTCAAAACCAACGACGACGGCCTGTACGGCTTTCCCGCGCTGCCGCCCGGCGTCTATTCAGTGACCATTGCCGCCGAGGGTTTTCAAGGGGTGGCGCGCCGGCAGATTGCACTGCAGGTGCAGCAGATTGCGCGCATCGATTTCAAGCTCCAGGTGGGACAGGTGACGCAGACGGTGGAGGTGGCCGGAGGCGCGCCGCTGCTGACTACGGAAGACGCCACCGTCGGCACCGTAATTGAAAACCGTCGCATCCTAGATCTGCCGCTGAATGGACGGAACGCACTTTCTCTCGTCTTTCTCAGCCCGAATGTTGCCTTCGGGTTTGGCGGCAGCAACGTCGGTGCGACCGGCGACCGCGGCGTTTTCTCGAGCGTGTCAATTGCCGGTGCGCGGCCCACTTTCAACCACTATTCGCTCGATGGTCTGGAGAATACGTACGTAGAGGGCAATAGCTACGCCCTCCTGCCGTCCATCGACGCCTTGCAGGAGTTCAAGATTCAGACCGGCGTTTATCCGGCCGAGTTCGGGCGGGAAATCGGCCAGATCAACGTTTCGACGAAGGCCGGCGGGAATCAGTATCACGGAACGCTGTTCGAATTCTTGCGCAACTCGACACTCGATGCAAGAAACTATGACTTCACGCCGGCGCGCCCGCGGAAGGATCCTTTCCGGTGGAATCAGTATGGATTCACGCTCGGGGGACCGGTGTCGGTTCCTAAGCTGTTCAGCGGGCGCAACCGCCTTTTCTTCATGTCCAACTTCGAAGGGTTCCGCCAGAGGCGGCAGACGCGTCTGATCAGCGACGTTCCTGGCAATGCGATGCGCGGTGGTGACTTCTCGCAGATCGCCGCGTCCATTTACGATCCAGCCACGCGCACTCAGCAGGGTACGGCCATCATCGCGCAGCCGTTCGCCGGAAAGACAATTCCGCAAAGCCGCCTGGCCGCAACGTCGGTAAAACTGCTTGATTTCCTCCCTGCCCCGAATCTGCCTGGCCCTGGTCTCGTGTCCAACTTTCAGGTGGGGCGCAACTCGGTGCTCGACCGCGATCAGTTCAACCAACGCATCGACTTCACGGAGAGCGCCGGGTCGTCGTGGTTCGGACGCTATAGCTGGAGTTCGGAACTTGCCCTGAACCCGGGGGTGCTTCTCAATGGGGGAAAGACGGTAAACGATCCCTGGCAGGCTCTCATCTCGAACACGCGCACGTTGTCGCCGCGTCTGGTCAACGACCTCCGCTTCGGCGTGAGCCGTTTTTCCAATAACGGCGTCGGCGAGTTGGCCTTCGTGCGCGATGCCGTCAGCGAACTGAATATTCCCGGCGTAGCCAAGCTGGCTCCCGACGGATGGGGTCTCCCGGCCATCACACTCACCGGGTTGAGCAGCTTCGGCGGCACGCCGGGAGGCACGATACGCTATTCGGCGACATTCCAGTTGGTCGACAACGTTTACTGGGTACACGGCAAACATGCGTTGCGCTTTGGCGCCGACATCCGGCGCGACCGCTGGAGCGCAAGCTCGTACACCTTCGGCCAGGGCCAGTTCGACTTTTTCGGGACGGCGACACAGAACCCCGCTTCGCCTGCCGGCACAGGCTACGCGTTTGCTGAGTATATGCTCGGCTACATCGGCAATTCGCGCGCCGGCGTCACGCAGGCGTTTGCACAGTTCCGAAAGACCGATCAGGCCTACTACATCGATGACAGTTGGAAAGTGCGGCCCAATCTCACCGTAACCATGGGTTTGCGTCTGGAATACCTGCCGCCCTGGAACGACCGGTCGCAGAAATGGGTGAACGCCCACATCCCCTTTTTCGACCGGACGCCAAATGTCGCCGATAAGAGCCGCCATCCCACCTTCGTGCGAATCGGCAGTGGCGATTTCTATGAAGGCGCCGGGTTCCGTTTCAACCCGGCGATCCAGGTGGCACGGGACGGAAGGCTGGGTCCGGTGGGCGTGTACCCTGACCGGAATGACTTCGCGCCCCGCCTTGGAATAGCATGGAGCCCCACGCCGCGCTGGACGGTGCGCACCGGAGGCGGCGCTTTCTATTCGCAGGACAGCTCGGCGCCAGTGCTCGATCCGTCCCGCAATTTAGCCGGTTTTCGTTCCGAGCAGGCGAGTCCCGATTTTCCGGCTCTCACGTGGAATGCGCCGTTCAGCGGGTTGAGCCAGTCGGTCCAGGTCAACACGCCTTCGGTGCTGGGCAACAATCCCCGGAGGCGCACGCCGTATACTCTGCAATACCTGCTGAACGTGCAGCGGGAGTTGATGCGTGACACCGTGCTTGAAGTGGGCTATCTCGGATCGGTCAGCCGCAAACTGCAGCAATACCGCAATTTCAACTCACCCGATCCCAGTCCAACCGGTAGCGTGGCCGCGCGCGCGCCGTGGCCCGAATTCGGCCGCGTCTTCCAGATTTCGGGCATTGGAAAAGCCAACTACAACTCCTTTTCTGCAAAGCTTACCCGGCGCTTCAGCCAGGGGCTCACCTATCTGGCCAGCTACACCTGGGCCAAATCGATCGACACCGGAAGCGGCATCCGGGTCCCCCCCGGCGACACGCTGTTCCTTCAGGATGAGTGGTGCCAGAGCTGCGACCGCGCATTGTCGGGATTCACGACTGCGCACCGCTTCGTCACTTCCATGCTGTATGAGGCCCCATTCGGCAAGGGTAGGAGGTTTCTCAACCGCGGAGGCTTGCTGAACGCGGTTGCCGGCGGTTGGCAGCTCGGGTCCATCGTGACATTCCAGACCGGATTCCCCGTAAACATCGTTGCCGGCCGCGACCAGAGCAATACAGGACATCAGAGCGACCGCGTCAACGCTACTGGACAGCCCACGGCGTTGAGCCGGGGCAAGCAGGATCCGCAGGGGTTCTTTAATACCGGTGCGTACGCGCTCCAGCCGTTTGGATTCTATGGCAACGCCGGGAGAAATACATTGATAGGACCAGGTACGATCAATTGGGATTTCTCCACGATCAAGACCTTTGGTTTAGGGGAGGGGCGGCGTCTTGAATTTCGTTTTGAGGGGTTCAACCTGTCAAACCATCCCAACTGGGGACGCCCCAATCCCACGTTTACCAGCGTCAGTTTCGGGAGAGTGACATCTACCGCAACCAGCATGCGATCTCTCCAGTTTGGGTTGAAGCTGAACTTTTGACAAGCGGCTCCCCTTCGCACGCGCGCAAGCCCTGACCCGGCCCAGTCCATCGCTAGGGCTTGGTTTGCGCGGTTCGCAATCGTCCGGCCGTGGAAGGGGTCACTCCTCCAGTGGTCAAAAATTGCACGCTAAACATGACAGTCATAAGTAATTGCGCATCTGATAGAAACGTGATCTCCTGGAAGCGCGTAGACTCATCATTCTTGTTACCCAGCGCGGCCCGTTGCCTCATGAAAAATGTTACCGGCCCCAATGAAGGGGACGGGTGGCAGATTGAGGGGGCAATTGAGCGTGACAACGAGGCGGGAACTGATTGATACGGTGGCGGCGCGCTATCGGGCGCGGTTGATGATTTCAAGGCTGTATGCGTGGAAGAGCGCGAAATGGGTGCGCGGGTTGGAGTTGCTGGCGAGCGATCAGGCCAAGTTCTGGGAACGGAACGGATATGACATGCGCGGAGACCCTTGGGCGGAAGAGCGGTATGGGTAGACGTGGACGAAAACATCTAAACCGGCGCATTCCCGACGGACCCCAAGCGGGCAAAAAACAAAGATGGCCGGCCAAGCTCCCGCGCTACTCCACCTGGAGGGGCACGCGGATCTCCACCGTCTTCGGCGGGAAGCATTCCCTGTCGTTGCAGGCCTGATAGCGCAGCTTCCCGGTCATCATCCCCAGGCCGCTGGGCGCGCCCGCCGGCACTCGAAAACGGGTCTCCACGTCGAAGGCGCCTTCGTAGACAGATATCGGCTTTTCCGAGAAGGCGAACGTTTTCGAAAGGGCCTTCGGGAACACAACTTCGCCTGCTTCCAGCACGCCCTTCTCCCACGTGAGCCGCAACGGAATCAAAAAGTCTTCAGACGGCTTGTTACTGTTGACATGGAAGCCCGGCTTTAACTCGCAGGCCAATTTGATGGATGCCGTGGCCCCGCGCTTCACCTTCGTCATTTGGAC
>SHUI01000119.1 GCA_009697455.1 Bryobacterales bacterium | reverse complement strand
ATTTTCGCGCTCACCGACCAGATTCTGCTCCGGCTCCTGCCCGTGGAGAACCCGCGGGCGCTGGTGCAACTACGCGTGAATGGCGGCCGCTTCGGGAGCCAGTCAGGCGACGGAATTCACACATTTCCCTATCCCACGTATGTCGCGTTGCGCGACAACAACACCGTCTTTACCGGACTCACGGGACAGCGCATCGAAGGGGCAAGCCTTATCGCCGGCGATCGCAACGAGATCGTCTCCCTTGGCCTCGTCGCCGGGAACTATTTCGACGTGATGGGCGTGCGCCCACATCTCGGACGCACTATCACGCCGGACGACGACCGGCAGTTGAACGGCCATCCCGTCGTGGTTCTTCAGTACGATTTCTGGCGAACGCGCTTCGACGCGCGGTCCGATCTGATCGGCCAACCCATCCGGCTTAACGGCCTGCCGTTTACCGTCATCGGCGTCGCCGCCCGCGGATACGAGGGTACTGATACCGGCCTTCCGACAAAGGCCTGGGTACCGGTGGCGATGCGTCCGACGATTTCCCCGTCCGACCCTCGCCTCGACGACGAACGTTCCTCGTGGTTCTATCTATTCGCGCGCGTGAAGCCCGGCGTGACCCTCGATCAGGCGCAAGCATCCATGAGAGTGGTGTACCGCCAGCGCCAGAACGAGGAGTTGAACAACGATCTCTTCACGCGCTTCCCCGTGCTCAAGGAACGCTTTCTCCGTCAGACTTTTCTCCTGGAGCCGGCCGAGAAAGGCGCCTCCGGACTGCGGTCTATCTTGGAGCGGCCGTTGATCGTTCTGCATTGGTTGGTGGGCGCGGTCCTGCTGATCGCATGCAGCAACGTGGCCGGATTGCTGCTGGCTCGCGGCGAGGCGAGGCAGCGCGAAATGGCGATCCGCTGCGCAATTGGCGCGGGGCGAGGACGCATGATCCGCCAGTTACTCAGCGAAAGCCTCCTGCTCGCCGCAGGGGGCGGAGCCGCCGGGCTTCTCATCGGATGGACGCTTATCCGCTTCCTGATCTCGATGCTTCCAGTCGATCCCTCCAGCCTTTCCCTTTCCGCCACGCCCGATCCACGCATTCTCCTGTTCACGCTCGCCGTCACCGCGCTTACCACGCTTGTTTTCGGCCTGCTGCCGGCATGGCAGATGTCGGGCGTGGAACCGGCCGCTACCATGCGCGCAGAGTCCGGTTCGATCGCGGGCGGACATGTCCGTCTTCGCAAGGTGTTCGTGGCTCTGCAGGTAGGGCTGTCGGTAATGCTGCTGCTCGGCGCGGGACTTTTCGTCCGCACTCTGCGTAACCTGCAAGCGGTGGATCTCGGCCTGCATACGGAATCGGCCTGCATACGGAAAATGTGGTCGCTTTCGCCGTGCGTCCAGCCGCGCCCGTCGAAGAAGGCCGCAGGCCGCACCTCTACCGGTCGCTCATCGAAGGTCTGGCGCGGACTCCGGGCGTGCGCGCGGCGGGAGCGAACACCACGCGCCTTTTCACGGGCGGCCGCTCCGATGGCTCGATTACCGTGCCCGGCGTGCCTGAGAAAAACGAACCGTCCAGTTTCTTCAACTTTGTTACTCCCGGTTACTTCGAAGCGCTGGGCATTCCGGTGAAAGCGGGCCGGGATTTCAGGTGGAACGACTGGGGCTCCGGCCGGAAGTATGCCTTGGTCAACGAGCAATTCGCCAAGGAGTACTTCGGCGATTCCGTGCCGGTTGGGCGCATGGTAGGCAGAGGCATGCGGGCGGCGCTCGATATCGAAATCGCCGGCGTTTTCAGCAACTCCCGATATCACGACGTTCGCGGCGTGGTCCCGCGCCAGATGTTCATGAACCTCGACTCGAACATACGTTTCCTGAGCGGCGTCAACGTCTACGCCCGTGTAACCGGTGATCCGGCGCGGATGATGCCCACGCTACGCGCCACCGTCGCGAGGATCGATCCGAATCTCGTCGTGAGCGAAATGCGCACGCTCGACGCCCAGATCGGACTGCGGCTCGCGAACGAGCGTCTGGTTTCGTCTCTTTCCGGCGGCTTCGCGATTCTGGCGACCCTGCTCGCGATGGTTGGTTTTCACGGGGTGCTTGCGTTCGTGGTGGCGCGGCGGACGCGCGAAATCGGCATCCGCATGGCACTTGGAGCGGGACAGGCAAGCGTCGTCCGCATGATCTCAGGCGAGATGGCGCTCGTGGTAGCGTGCGGTCTCGTGGCTGGCGTGGCGGCCGGCTACTTCTGCGGCAGCTATGTCGAGAGCCAGCTTTTCGGAGTGAAGGCCAACGACCCGCTTGTGTTCCTGCTTTCCGCCGGCGCGATGCTATTGGCCGCGGGGGCTGCAACGCTGCTTCCGGCATGGCGCGCGTCCCGCATCGATCCCATGCGCGCCCTGCGCTACGAATGACGGCCCATCCGATGGAACTTCCGCGGCCGGTGTCTCGTATTCACACCAAAGAGAGAAACTCATGAACAAACCGACGATCCTCGCGCCGCTCGCCGTTCTCCTCATGGCGGGTTGCGACTTCGAAAACTTCGATCACGGGAACCGGGAGAGGGAAGATTTCAGCTACACGCACAACCTGAGGCCCGGGGGCCGCGTCTCGGTGGAAAACTACAACGGCCGAGTGGAAGTCGCGGGCTGGGACCGGGATACGGTCGAGATCACGGGAACAAAGTACGCCGAAACCCGAGCAGAATTAGCCGCCATCAAGATTGACGTCGCAGCCGCGGGCGACGCGGTCGTCATCCGAACCATCCGTCCCTCGGACCGGCATGGTAATTCGGGCGCGACCTACATTATCAAGGTGCCGCGACGGGCGGAGTTGGACAAGATTCACAGCAGTAACGGCGCGATTCGTGTGGACGGGGTGGAAGGCAAAGCGAGGCTGCAAACCTCGAACGGAAGCATCACGGTAACGGGCGCGACCGGCGCTCTCGACGCCCACACGTCGAACGGCCGCATCGAAACGCGCCTCCTGAAGGTCGCACCGCGCAGCGAGATACGTCTCGAAACCTCGAATGGCGGTATTGATCTGTCGATGGACTCGTTTGACTCCAACGAAGTGCGCGCATCCACCAGCAACGGCCGCATTACGGTCACACTGCCGCCGGATATCAATACGAAGCTTCGGGCCCAGGCAGGGAGGAATTCGATCAAGACGGATTTCGACGTCAAAACGGATGGTTTCGGCGACCGGCGCTCGCTAAGGGGTGACATTGGCGCGGGCGGGCCGCTGATCGATCTTTCGACGTCGAACGGCAACATCGAGTTGCGGCGGCACTGACCGGCCGCACAGCAGCCGGGTCCGTTGCCGGTCTTTCCGCCGAACCACGTGGCATCCCGCCATAATGAGCGGGTGGTGGGTCAGTTTGAAGCCCCCACGGCCCCGGCCAGCAAGAGCGTCCGGTGCATCGCCTCCCATTCGAGGATCGCTCGCGCGCGTCCAGGTCCGAAGAGCGTTCCCGCAAGTCCTTGCAGGCACACCACGGCTCCCAACGCGCGCAGGGTCCTGGGCCAGCGAGAGCTTGAGGCAGCTAGGATCAGCACTAGCTCCATGGCAAAGCGAACAGCGCCGGCCGTATAGAATCTTCCAGGCGTCGCGAAGTACAAGCGGCGAAGCGTCGTCAAGCTATCGGGGGAAACGATGCCCACCATGCCAACGGCGATGGTGAAGAAAGCGAAAAGCAACGCGGCAATTCTCACGTCTTTCCTACTCTGGACATGGCTCTTTCTCGCACGGTCAACGGCGGCTGGTCCGTATCCGACGCACCCGGGATTTCAAACTGACCCGCTACGATGAGCGGGTAGTGGGTCAGTTTGAAATTCCGGGCCTTGAAAGATTGTCTAGGTTCGCGCCATACTGAAAACGTGCCTACACGCTCAAGCAAAGCTCACGACTTCGCGACAATCGCTAGATCCGTAGCTGAACAGGCCATCGGCGAGAAGTTCGACGGATCGCCGCTCGACGATCCGAACTCGGGCAAGAACCCGGCGGCTGTCGCGCTTGGGAAGCTCGGAGGCGCGAAGGGCGGGAAGGCTAGAGCGGAAGCACTCTCCCCCGAACAAAGGACTGATATCGCGAGGCTGGCTGCCGTGGCACGTTGGAAGAAGAATGCAAAGTACTAGGCGGCTTCCTTGTTGCCATCTCTCTTCCCAGGGTTCTTTCTCTGACTCATGATCTCCAACTGTTGGCGCTCCGCAACATCGTCTTCGAAATTGAGAACGAGTTGAATCTGCGGCATCTTGCCAGCGTTTTTGTCGTTATAGACGTCAACGTCTGTTTTTAGTTGAAGGCAGTCGCCAATGATCTGCTCTCGCCTCTGCGCGAACGCCCTCTCCATATGGGAATGTGGGGCGAAGCCCAGTACGCCCCAAAATGTATACTGCACGCCACCCTTGGTTGCTCGTACGGCATGGTTAACTCGATATCGTCGGCCCTGCTCGTCAGTTCGGATTTCAGCCCGCAACGCTTGAGCCATCTGCTCCGCACCTAGGTCGTATGGGTCGATCTGCGGCAACTCCAAGAGGCCTTCGGCCACGGCCCACTCGAAGGCTTGCCTGGTACTTGTCGGAAGATGCTCGTGGTCACGGTCGTACCGATGCCACGCCCGCTGCAAGCTTTCATTTTTGCTCATCGTCCAATCTCCCTTCTATATTGAAACGGGGACCACCTGCCCCCAACCATCTACGATAGCGCCAGATATGACAAATTGGCGGATCTTTGCCAAGTGGCGCGTCAGGTAAGCGTAATTATTCATACGCCGCTGCATTTGCCCCACTACAATACCGGGGTGTCGGCCAAGTATTCTCGCAAAAGCGATCACGTCTTTTTCATAGTAGAACGGATGTTTCCGCTGCATGAATGAATCCAGTTTTTCCCTGGGCGCACAAAAGTCGGTGGCGGCGGCGTTGGCTACCTGTTCTTCCTCATCAGGGGCAGAATCACTGGTCTCAGATCCACCCAGATCCATATCAATTATCTCTGCATCTTGCCCGTGCCGACGTAGAACATGTTCCACCTCGTGGCGCAGTACGAACCAAAAATTGTCAATCGAGTCGCGTCTTGTGGACATTCCAATGACAGGTTCCCCGTCGAGCCAAAAGCACACGCCGTCTATGGCAGCATTCGGCAGTTTTTCTACAATGACATATCGTACTCCGCAGCCCATAAGTATTCCCGGTACATGCCGAACATCCTCCGGGGCAAGCATCAAGTCTTTCATGTGGACTAACGCTTCACGCAGCGACTTCTCAGAATACTTCGGAACGCTGACGGCTTTGGATATCTGGCGCACCCTAAAAAGCCATGCAAGTTGAGGGGCTGGAATGTCCCTCTCTTCGTACCTGCTTTTCTTCGCGGCGTGTGGCATGTACGGAATCTCGTCGCTTCTCGTGACCTCGAAGAAGCGCACCAGTTGAGATTCCAACAAGAGCGCATCCGCCCCTTCTATCCAGCCGCGCTTTATCATTTCCCGCACAGGGTACTGGTTCTGCATCCTGGCCCGAAGTGCAACGCCCGGATTTGGCTCCTGTGCCAAGGAAAGCTCATGCGCCTTTTGCAGGTTCAAGAAAAACTCTGCCGGAACATCAAAAGCGTCAGCTAGGGCTTTTGCCGTCACGGGGCTGATGCCGCGTTTCCCGGAAAGAATCGGGTTTAAGGCCTGCTCTTTGCACCCAAGGATGAACGCAAGATCGCGCTGAAGCCAGCCACGAGCCTCCATCTCTTCCTTGATATAAACACCAGGGTGCATGATCCAATCTGCGTTCGTCGCCATATGCAGCCTCTTTAGTGATAATCCTCAATACCTAGAACGACTATGCTTGGCGGCTTGGAACCTGAATCGACTGTGAACACAAGCCGCCATTTGTTATTGAGTCGTATCGAGCGTTCTCCGTCTCGATCGCCCGCAAGTTTTTCGTAATGCAGACTCCTCCAATTTCTAAGTGTCCGTTCGTCAGGAGCTGCTCGAATCACCACTAACTTTTGCCTAAAAGAGTTGATGGCCGATATGGGCAGCTTGATTTCTGTTGCGCGAACCGTTTCTGCGAGCGCCAATTTCTGCCTGTCTCTAAACTCGACGTCCATAAAGGGTGGCGCTTATCCTTTCATAAGGATACACTGCTTGGAGGAGAATGTCAACAACTACTTAACGCCATGCATTAAAGTGACCATTATGCTTGACTTAGGTCGCTCTTTCAAGCATAATGGTCAGTATGAACCGCCTAAATACAGACGAACGATCCCAGATCATCCGGTGCTTGGTGGACGGAAACTCGATTCGCGCCACGGTTCGGATCACCGGATTCTCGAAGAACACCATCACGAAGTTCCTGGTAGAGATTGGCGCGGCCTGCTCGAAGTACCAGGATGAGCACTTTCGCAACCTGACATCGCGCCGCATTCAGGTGGATGAAATATGGTCGTTCGTGGGCTGCAAGAATAAGAATGTACCAGCGGAGAAAGCGGGCAAGTTTGGGGTGGGCAGTGTCTGGACGTTCACCGCAATCGACGCGGACACCAAGCTCGTACCGTGCTGGCTCGTTGGAACGCGTGACGGTGGATGCGCTACGGAGTTTATTCAGGATCTCGCGGCACGTCTCAGGAATCGCATACAGCTTACGTCTGACGGCCACAAGATGTACTTGGAAGCGGTCGAAGATGCGTTCGGAGCGGATATCGACTTCGCGCAGCTTGTGAAAATCTACGGCGAGAGCGCGGAAGCAGTTCAACAGAAGCGTTACAGTCCTGCTGATTGCGTCGGATGCGAGAAGCACGCCATTATGGGCAGCCCCGACCCGAAGCATGTAAGCACGTCCTACGTTGAACGCCAGAACCTCACGATGCGCATGTCCATGCGGAGATTCACGCGGCTTACGAATGGCTTCAGTAAGAAGGTCGAGAACCACGTGGCCGCGCTTGCGCTATATTTCATGTACTATAATTTCGTGCGCATCCACCAAACGCTCCGCGTCACACCGGCAATGGCGGCAGGCGTCACCGACACGCTTTGGGACGTAGCCGATATCGTAGCGCTGTTGGATTCAAACTGACCCACTACCAGAACTTGAGAAGGGTTGCGTTCTCAAAGTAAGCTCCCGTGGAATGCGAATACGGCCCCTACCCTTGCAGAGACAGGTTTGATCAGATGCCTCCGGCGGCTCCAAAGCTCACCGCACCCCCGTAATCACCTCATTGCTGCGCACGCCACTCATCGTCACCGTCAGCGGCTGGGCGCCGCGCGGCACGCCTTCGGGCATTTGAACGTTGACCTGATAGAGACCCAAATACCCCGGCGCAAGGCCGCTAAACAGCACCTTCGCGGGCACGGTCCCGATCTGCACTTGCGGCGTCGAAACGGTCTCCCGCAGCCCAGCCGACGTTGCGCGGACGGGTCCCAGACCAGTCGCGTAGATCTCGATAAACTCTCCCGCCGCCGCCGGGCGCTGCCCCGTCGTCTGAGCAGTTCCCGAATTCAGGATCGCGCCAAACTTCGTCGCGGCGTCGAAGAAGACGCCGGGTGACACGGCCTGCACGGGTACCGTCACCGGCGACGTTGTTCCTGCCGGCGTCGTAATGGTCAACTGAGTCGACCCCTCCGGAAGTTCGGACGGCACAAGGAAGTTGATCTGCCCGTCGGTGACAAACAACAGCGAAGCGGCGCGGCCGCCCACGAGCACCGTGACGCCCGCGAGGGAACTGGGCCATGGGAAGGCCGCTTGCGCCGTTGCGCCGCCCGCGAGGTTCGTCCCGTATACGCTCGCGAGGCCGCCCGGAGATAACCCGGCCGCGGAGGACGCCGCGTTCACGACCGAAGCCGCCGTGGTAAATGGACGAGACGTGGCCGTCACGACGACCGGCGCGACCCCCTCGGGCGCTTGTGCCGTCAGGCGATTCACGACATCTGTCCCGGGCGTCCAGATGAAACTCACCTGACCGTTTGCGTCCGAAATCGCGGTCACCGGCGTGAGCGTCCCACCCGCGCTGACTGAGGCCTGAACCGCAACACCCGCATATGGTAATTCGTTGACATCCGTTACGCGGATCACAACCGGCTTTGCCAGCGGTGCGCCGGGTGTGGCGGTCTGCCTGTCGCCCGATACCGTGATCAACCGCAGCACCGTGGGAGCAGCAACCTGGATGCGGGCGTATGCGGTAGCGAATTGCGCGTCCGCAGGTTCAGCCGATAGCTCCTCGACACCCGCGCGCGCGCCCGTGATCGCAAAGCCGGCCGAAAGCGCGCCAGCTGGAATGATGACGGATGGCGGTACAGATGCGCCGCCTGTCTGGGTCTTCAGGAGCACCGTCAGGGCGGCGCCCAACGGCTTCTGGATCGATACGGTGGCCTGCGCACTCCGGCCCTCGATCACGCCCGCAGCCGGAAACACGGAGAGTCTCACGCTCCGCTTCAAGCTCGTATCGGCATAGGCGCGTTCGGAAGCCGATTTCCGGTAATAATCGTCAAACGCGCTCCTAATCGCCTCCACCTTGTCGATTTCCACCTGCGAAGGCGTCGTCCCCTGCCGCACCACCAGAATGATGGCGAAACGAAACCGCCGCTGCGCGACAGTGTGGTCTGGGGTGCGCCTGCCCTCGGCCTGAACGATATCGGCGGCCATAACGTCGCGGCGGCCGCCGTTGAACTCAATGCCGATTTGCGGCGCCCGGCGCTGCAGAGACGCGCTCGTGCCCGTGGCGACGAAGGTCGGCGGAACTTCCTCCGGTGCGCGGAAACCCATCAGATACTGGTCGAGCGGCGCGAAGGATTCGTAGGTCGCGACCGTCGAGAAGCGGCTCGGCGCCGACGCGCCGTTGTCCAGCAGGCGCGCGCCTTCCATGAACGAAGCTTCGGAATTGAAAATGATGCTCCAGTGCGCGTCCTGCCGTCCGAGCATGGGTCGCAGATCGGGGTTCGAGAAATCCCGCACGCTGGCATAGGACAGAAACAGGTGGCCGGATTCGTGGGCAAGCACCGAGAGCGCAGTAAGGCCCCCTGGAGACTGGCCCCGCATGAGTGCGGACGGATCGGCCGGGTACTGGCTCAGTGGACCGAGATTGAGTACCGCCTGTAATCGAGAGGGCGAGGCGTACTCCAAACCGGTATCCGTGATGCGGTCGCCATACCCCCTCCGCGTGTTGCGCACGGTGCTTTCGAAGGCGAGCGCTCCGATATCGGCCTGAATATCCAGGGTGTTATAGAAGACGAGGTAGTCGTAGCTATCGTCGTGGCTTTCGTAGAACTTCTGCGCGGCTGTCGCAAGATCGACTTCGGTGTTCGTGCCGAAGCGTTCTCCTACCGCCGCTCCGTACGCGTCCGAAGAGCCGGTAGCGAAGGAAACCACGGTGCTCGACCCCTGCAAGCCGCCCGGGGCGATGCCGACCACGGCGGACTCAGCGTTAATTCCGCTATAGGAGATCTCCACGCGGCCATCCGGGTAGAGGCGGACTTGGAAGGTTTGGGGAATACCAAATCCGAAGTCCTGATACTCCGGCACCTGGACCCAGGTAACCACGAAACGGTTGGGATCGGAGACGACGCGTATCCCGTCACGGGCCTGTGAAGGATCGAGGTCCTCGAAAAGCGCGGCGATACGAGGCGGGCCGGAGGCGAGACGTCCTAGCGAGCGCGGGCTGGAGTCGGTGTCGCTCGCGCCGAAGGTCAGGTTTCCGTCGGAATTGACAAACACTTCACGGTGGACCGCGCCAAAAAACGGAAAGGGAAACGGGAGGGGAACCAGGCGCGCATCGTCGTCCCGGATGCCTTGAATGAGAGATCCCGAGGCGGCTGCAGCCAAGTCATAGCCTCCAGCCGAGGTCTGGAAGCGGTACTTGACGGGTGCAGCCGTGGCGGGAAAGAACGCAAGCGTTTTCTGATCGAGGTTGAAATCGTTGCGGCGGGCGACGACGCCATCGCTGTCGTCCAGGATCGCGATGTTCCCGATGTCCGGCCGGGTAGCGCGCCGAGTGGCATCCGCGTTCCGGGCCGCCTGCCTATGAAAGTGAAGGTCTTCATTCCACCTGTCGCGATAGGAGCCGCATACCTGCGGGATGAGCCGCGCCGAACCAGAACCGGAAAACGCCAGCGCGAGAAGAAAGGGGAACAGAAAGCGCATAAAACGCGTTACTGCTTCTATACTATCAACTATGGGATTCTGTACGAGTTGTGGCGCGGCATCAACTGAAGGAACGCGGTTCTGCGCAAGTTGCGGGAAGCCGGCAGCCGGCGGGGGTTTGTCCAGTTATTCGGCGGTTCCGCTCGAACCGCTCGATTACACGATTCAAGGCGACAATCTGCAGGTGGCCCGCGTGCGCCTGAAGCCTGGCCAGGAAATCTATGCGGAAGCCGGCAAAATGGTCTACAAGACGCCAAACGTGGAGTGGGAGACCCGCATGAGCGGCGGTACGCTGGGCGAAAAACTGTGGGGCGCGTTGAAGCGGACCGTCACGGGAGAGTCTCTGTTTCTAACCTATTTCCGATCTAACGGAAATGGAGAAGTCGGCTTCGCGGGGAATTATCCGGGACGCATTCAGGCTTTCAGCCTGGGCGCCGGACAGAGCGTCATGGCTCAGCGGCATGCGTTTCTATTCGCGCAAACCACGGTTCAGCTAAACGTCGCGTTGGTGAAAAAACTAGGAGCCGGTCTGTTGGGCGGAGAGGGCTTCGTTCTGGAAAAGCTAACGGGACCAGGGCAGGTTTTTATCCACGGCGGCGGCGACTTCGTCGAGTTCGAACTCCAGGCTGGCGAAGGCCTGCAAGTGGACACCGGGTGCATTGTCGCCTTCGATGAATCGGTGGACTACGACATTCAGTACGTCGGAGGGATCAAGACCGCGCTTTTCGGCGGGGAAGGACTCTTCCTCGCGACACTTACCGGCCCGGGAAAAGTGATCGTGCAGAGCATGACGCTCGACAAGCTGCGGCGCGAGTTGATTCCGATGCGAACGGGTGGCGACGAGCGAAGCGGGCCGCTTGGCGCGATCGGAGGGATTTTAGACAGCGACGACTAAACTTTCTTCGCAGTCTGCCGATTAAACAAACGACGTGGAAACCCAAACGGCAGACTTGGCGGCGGGCCATCTCGCTTCAACTCATCTCGCCGCGGCTCAGATCGCGGCCGCTCAGCTTGCCGCGCTGGAGCAGTTGACCGCTCAGATGGACGAAGTCAGGCGGCTCAAGCAGAATTTCGTGATGGGGTTGAATCACGAGATCCGGACCCCAATCAACGGCATCATGGGGATGATGGACCTGCTGCTGGAGACGCCCCTGAGCGCCGAGCAGCGCGAGTTTGCCTCCGTTGTCCGCGTCTGCGCGCAGGACCTGTTCGACCTGTTGCGGCCCTCTCTCGATTTTTCATCCTTTGTCGCGAAATCGGCGGAACTCGATCCTTCGGAGTTCGACGTCACTGAGACGATCGAAAGCGTCGTTTGCGAACAGGTGCCGCGCGCCGAAACCAAGGGAATCGAGCTTATCTGCAATGTGGATGAAGGCGTGCCGACCCTCGCCTTGGGCGACGTTCTCCGGTTTCGCGAAGCGCTTACACAGTTGCTTCGGAACGCCATCAAGTTTACTGAGAGTGGCGAGGTGGAGGTTTTGGCTTATGGAACTCCACCGGACGCGAACGGCTTCGAGCTGACGGTCAGCGTTCGGGATACTGGCATAGGGATTGACCCGCGAAATATCGACGGAATCTTCGAATCATTCCACCAGATTGATGGCGGTCTGTCCCGGCGATACTCCGGAGTGGGGCTGGGTCTCGCACTCACGCAGCAGTTGATCACACTGATGCGAGGCCGCCTTTCCGTCGAAAGCCAGCCTGAGGTGGGAAGCGCGTTCACGTTTACAATACCGCTGATCGCGGCAGGTGGGACCGGAAAACAAGCCTGGCATCGGCAACTGGATGGCAGGAAGGCGCTCCTGATCGTTCCCAATCGGCGGACAGCGCATTCTCTCGGAAATTTGCTCACCCAGTTCCGCATGGGGCATACGAATCACAGTTCGGGAGCGGAGGCGATGCGCGCGCTCGCCGCCGGAGCCAACCCGCAGGTGATCCTGCTGGACGATGGAGGCGGGCGGGTCGATTTGGAGTCTGTTTCCCAGGGCCTGAAGAGAGTTCGGCCCGGAACTCCCTTGGTTTGGATGATCGGGAGTACGGGGAAGGGCCGGCCGCCCAACCTGAGCAATGCGAGTTGCGATTCGGAGTTGGTGAAGCCGGTCCGCCGATATACGCTCTATGACGCTCTCCTCTCGCTGACCGTGGGGCAGACGGAGCCCGCAGCCAGGAGGAGAATCCTGCTGGCGGAAGACAATGACATCGCCCGCCGGCTTGTATCCAAGATCCTCCGGGAAAGCGGTTACCTGGTTGACTGCGCGGAAGACGGACGCAAGGCGCTGGAGATTGTCCGCTCGTCCGTTGCCTACGACCTGGTTCTAATGGACTTGCAGATGCCGAACATGAACGGTATCGATGCGACCGTGGAGATCCGAAAACTACCCGTCGGCTCCGCAGTGCCGATCGTCGCGCTTACCGCCGAGGAGCCTTCCAGCCGGCGAACCGCCTGCCGCGACGCGGGAATGAACGGGTATCTCTCCAAACCGATTCGGTCTGAGGAACTGTTAACCGAGGTAAGGCGCTACCTCCTCGCCGATACGGCGTGACCGCGCGGAGTTGAAACGCTTTCAGATCGATAACACCACCCTTCGCGGCCAGGGATGTCAGGCGACGGTTCCTTCCGGCGAAGTCCCATTACAATCTTGCGGATGAAATCAGCTTCCGCCAGGATCGCGGATCCGTGCGATAAGGCTATGAGGATGCGGCGCGCCGGCGGCAAGCTTCCGGTGGCGCGCCGGATTGTTTAGCCGAACCTGCTCACGCAAGGTCTCAAACTCCGGGCGGCCTTTACGCCAGTGGCAATCCACGGTCTCAGGATTCGCCCTATAGAAGGCCAGTGCACCGAAGATCTGGGCGATCGCAAAGCAGGAACGGATTCGGCGATTCCTTACGGCGGCTCCTCGCAGAAAGCTGGAAACGATTGAGTCCAAGGAAAGCGCCTTTCCTTCGACAAGGTAGCCGCCTTTGCGCTGTTCGACATACTCCCTGGCCATTGCTGAATTCGATCTTGGGTTTGGCAATCGTTTATGGCCTGTTGAAGGGGGGCTGTGGCGGCCCGTGAAATTTCATGAAAAACGCGGGGAGTGCAGACGGGCAGACGATTGCTATTTTCATCAGCCGATTGTCTCCGTCCGCTGGAGACAGCGGGTTGTAGCGTTTTTCGATCCTCCCGCATTCGCGGCAGGAGGCAGGCGACAAAAGCCGATCGCCTTCCTCACCGGCTGCCAATCGCAACACTTGTTTCCCGGCGGACCCTCAGTTTACGAGCCGCGGATCAAGGCGAATTGAGGCCACCACCAGGCCCAGTTCGCGATCATCATCGGCGTTGGGACCCAACATGCGATCAAGAGAGAATTCCAATCTAACCACCGTCGCGCGCGGGATCTCACCGCGCAGCGATCGAAAATACACATGGTCTCCTGCTTCGGTGAAAACTTCGGGATGGAGCGCCACGCCGCCCGCGGAGGCCGAGAGCGTGACCGGGCCTTCACTCAGCATCTCTTCGTGCACCCAAACGTTCATTGATAACAGCAGAGTGCAGTCCTCCG